>VFYY01000295.1 GCA_016871375.1 Acidimicrobiia bacterium | reverse complement strand
CCGCCGTGCCGCGGCCGGTCGTCCCCGTGGCGCCGCCGGTGCCCGCGGGACCGCCCCCGCCGCCGCCGATCCCGCTCAAGTTCATCGGGCTCGTGGAGACTCCAGTACGGGTCGCGTTCCTGAGCGACGGCCGTGGCAACACGTTCCAGGGAAAAGAAGGCGATATCATCGAAGGCCGATATCGCATCGTGCGCATCGGCGCTGATGCCGCCGATCTGGCGTACGTCGATGGCCGCGGGCGCCAGACGATACGTCTCACAGGACAATGACATACCGACTTGCTGCGCTCCTCGTGATCGCGATGTTCGTCGCCGGCTGCGCCGCCGGGCGCGCGTATGGCCGCGGCGCGGACGCCGCGCGTGTCGGCGACTGGGATCGCGCGGTGGCAGAGTACCGGCAGGCCGTCCAGCGCGACCCCGACCGCGCCGAATACCGGATCGCGCTGGAGCGGGCGATGATCAACGCCTCGAACCAGCACCTGGACCAGGCCCGCGTGCTCGAGGCGCGCGGCCAGCTCGAGGACGCCCTGCGCGAGTACCGTCGCGCCAGCGACTACGACCCGAGCAACCGACAGGTCGCGGGGAAGGTGCTGGAGATGGAGCGCCGCATCCGCGACCTGGCGGAGACATCGCGGCCGACGCCCACGGTCCAGCAGCTGCAGGCGGGCGTCCGGCAGTCGCCCGAGCCGCTGCTCAACCCCGCCTCGCGCGAGCCGATCGACGTCGTCTTCAACAATGCGAGCCTGCGCGACATCCTCAACACGCTGGGGATGACGGCGGGAATCAACGTCACGTTCGAGCGCGACTTCGCCGACCGGCAGTACACGGTGGCGCTGCGCGGCGTGACGTTCGAGCAGGCGCTCAACCAGATCCTCGCGGCGAACCAGAACTTCTACAAGGTCATCAACGAGCGGACGATCATGGTCATCCCCGACAACGCGCAGAAGCGCGCGTTGTACGAGGAGCAGGTGATCCGCACGTTCTTCCTCAACAACGCCGACGCCACGGAGATGGCGGGGCTGCTGAACGGCATCATCCGCATCCCGCAGCTCGCTGTCGCGCCCGCCGTCGTCCCCAACAAGACGAACAACACGGTCACGATCCGCGCCAGCGCCAACGTCGTCGCCATCGTGCAGCGGCTCATCGAGCAGAACGACAACCCGAAGGCGGAAGTGATCCTCGACGTGCAGATCCTCGAGGTCAACCGGTCGCGGGCCAAGCAGTTCGGCCTCGACCTGTCGGAGTTCGCCATCACCGCCGCGTTCTCCCCGGAATCCGACCCGCGCGGGACCGGCACCGCCGCCGGCACGCTCACGCCGCAGCCGTTCAATCTCAACACGGTCAGCCGCGGCGTCTCACCTGCCGACTTCTACCTGTCGGTGCCGTCCGCGATCGTCCGCTTCCTGGAGGAGGACTCGGAGACGCGCCTCATCGCCAAGCCCCAGCTTCGCGCCGCCGAAGGGCAGCAGGTGACGCTGAACCTGGGCGATGAGATTCCGGTGCCCTCGACGGTGTTCACGCCGGTGGCGCAGGGCGGCGCCAACGTGAATCCGCTCACGTCGTTCGCCTATCGCCCGGTCGGCGTCAACATCCAGGCCACGCCGCGCGTGACCTTCGAGGGCGACATCATCCTCGACCTCACCGTCGAGAACAGCACGCTCGGCCAGAACATCAACGTCGCGGGGACGAGCCTGCCGTCCTTCGGCTCCCGCCGCGTGGTCACTCGCCTTCGGCTCCGTGACGGCGAGTCGAATCTCCTGGCCGGCCTCCTGCGCGAGGACGAGCGCCGGACGCTGCGCGGCATCCCGGGCCTCCTGCGCATTCCGGTGCTGCGGAGCCTTCTGGCGTCCAACGACAACGAGATTCGCCAGACCG
>VFYY01000294.1 GCA_016871375.1 Acidimicrobiia bacterium | reverse complement strand
GCCGCCCAGCGCGCCGGGGTGAGACGCGCCGCCTGTTCGAGGCGCGACGCGACAAGCGCCGCGATCGCCGTCTCCGGCAGCGGCCCCTCGCGGTCCTCGTCTTCGACGACGTCGAAGACGAACTGGTAGCCGTGCCGCGACACGGTCCGGATGAACCGCGGCTCGCGCGGGTCGTCGCCGAGCGTCCGCCGCAGCGTCCGGATCGCCTGGCTGAGGGCGCTGTCCGAGACGATGACCTCGCGCCAGACGCGGTCGAAGATCTCCTGCCGGTGCACGGCCTCCCGCCGGCGCTCCACCAGGAACACGAGCAGATCGAAGTAGCGAGGGATGAGCGGGAGCGCGCGCCCCTCGCGGACCAGCACGCGTCGTCCCGGGGAGAGCGTGAACTCGCCGAACCGGTATTGGGGCACGGCCTAGCGCTCCCCGGCAGCCATGTCGCGGATCTCGGGGTTCGAGACGACGCGGCCGCGGAGGCCCTGCCGGGTCGCGGCCAGCATGGCGCGCCCGATGTCGTCGCCGGTGACGTAGTAGCGGCGTGACCGGCCGAAGAAGACCCGGATGACCGGACGCAGGACCTTGTACTTCAGCGGCTCGCTCGCCGACGGCATGCCGTCGATGGCGGCCGGATGCCAGCAGACGGCGCCGAACTGCGCCAGCAGGTCGCGGTCGGTCTCGCCCTTGACGCGCGCCCACATCGCCCGGCTGTCCACGCGCGCGCCCGCGCCGCTCAGGAAATGGAACACGGCCGCGGGACTCTGCGCGCGCAGCGTGCGCGCCGCCGCGAACGCGAACTCATAGGTGATCCGGCGGTACTCGGCTTCGCCGGATACCTGGCTGACCGACTTCCCCAGGCAGTAGAAGCACGCGTCGATGCCGGCACATGCGCCGGCCACGCGCGCGTAATCGGCGTAGTCGTCGTGCATGACCTCGCTGAGCTTCGGATGCGTCATGCCGAGCGGCCGGCGCGTGATGGTGTGCACCGACTCCACGTCGGGCGCCGCGAGCGCGACACGGAGCACGCAGCCGCCTGCCGATCCGGTTGCGCCGAGAATCAGGACCCGCACCCTACCTGAGGAACAACTCGTTCCAGAGCGTCTCCCACTTGTCCTTCTCGTCGAGCGAGGTGGCGGGATCCATCATCCGGAACGGAAACGTGTTGAGCTCGCTCTTGACCCGCGTGCTGGCGGGCGCGCGGCCGAGCGACTCGAGCAGCCGCTGCCCTTCGGGCGACAGCACGTAGTCCACGAACAGCGCCGCCGCGTTCGGGTGTGGGGCATTCCGGGCGACCGCGATCCCCTGCGGCCGCGCCACCACCGGCTGCACGGGCGCGAAGTCGATGGGTGCGCCCTTGCGCTTCAGCGGCAGCACGTTGCTGTGATAGGCGGTGAGGCCGACCGGGACCTCACCGGCCGCCACGAGCTGCGCCAGCAACACGTGCCCGCGGCGCACTGCAGGACGCAACGCGGAGAGGCGCCGGAAGTACTCGGTGCCCTGCGCGCCCCCGCCCTTGATGAGCGTGGCCATCCACTCCGCGTCGGTCGCCTCGACGCCGATGCGCCCCTTCCATTTCGGGTCCGCGAAGCCGTCGTAGGTGGCCGGCAGCTCGGCACGCTTTACCCGGGCCGTGTTGTAGGCGACGACGTAGAAGTTGAAGCGATCGGGCAGCCAGGACCGGTGGGCGGGAACCGCGGCGGCCGGCAGATCGGACATGTACGGCGAGCGCTGCTCCGCCAGGAGCTTCTCGCGCGCCAGCATCTCCATCTCGGGCCCGTTGGTCTCGATGACGTCCACGGCGTAGCGGCGGCCGCGCGCTTCGGTGATCGTCCGCTGGACCACCTGGTCCGACAGCGCGCGCCAGACGACGACCTTGATCCCGTACTTCCGCTGGAAC
>VFYY01000293.1 GCA_016871375.1 Acidimicrobiia bacterium | reverse complement strand
GAACGTCCCGACCGGCGTGCCGTCGCAGGTGCCGAGGTGGGCCTGACAGCAGTCCTCGATGAGGGCGAGGCGATGCCGTTCGGCCACGGCGCGAAGCTCGCCCATGGCGGCGGCCTGCCCGTAGAGATGGACGGGCACCATCGCGCGCGTCCGCGGCGTGACGGCCGCCTCGCACGCGCGGGCATCCATCGTCGCGCGCCCTGCGTCGATGTCCACGAACACCGGCCGCGCGCCGAGCGCCGTCACCGCGAGCGCGGTGTACGCCGCCGTCATCGCCGGCACCAGCACGTCGTCGCCTGAACCGACGCCCGCGGCGCGGAGAAGCAGCGCGATGGCGTCGGTGCCGGTGGCTACACCGACGGCGTGCCGCGCGCCGCTGGCCGCCGCGAACTCCGCTTCGAATGCCTCGACTTCCGGACCGAGGATGAACCAGCCGCGCGCGAGAACGCGGTCGATGGCGCCGCGAACGTCGGCCGCATCGTCGGCGGGCCGCAGGTCAATGAAGGGGACGGCGTGGGAGCTCACAGCGCGGCGATCTGCGACGCCGTGGTCGGCACGTAGTGCTGGAAGTGCCGGCGGTAGTACTCCACCGTTCGCTGCAGGCCGTCGCGCAGCGTCGTGACCGGCCGCCACTGCAGCGTTCGTTCGATGAGCGACGAATCGGCGAAGAAGTCGCCGATGTCGATCGCCTTCTTCTCGGGCGGCCAGTCCACGAGGCGAAAGCGGCCCGACCCGGCGATGGACGTCAGCAGCTCGACCAGCGCGCGATGGGAGATGGGCTCGATGCCGCCGACGTTCAACACCTGTCCGTTGCAGACGTCGTCCGCGCCGGCGCGGAGAAACGCGTCGGCCGCGTCGTCGACGTAGACGAAGTCGCGACGCTGGCTGCCGTCGCCGTAGATCTGGATCTCGGCGTTCTCGATGGCGAGGCGGATGAACCAGGCGATGAAGCCCTGGCGGTTGTGCTTGATGAGCTGCCGCGGGCCGTAGACGTTCGTGAGCCGCAGCGAGCACGCGCGGACGCCGAACACGTTGTTGTAGACCAGGTGGTAGTACTCGCCCGCCGCCTTGTTGATCCCGTTCACGTCGGTCGGGCGCACGAGATGCTGCTCGGTGACCGGCAGGCTGTCGGGCCGGCCGTACACCTGGCGCGTGCCCGCGAAGACCACCTTGACGCCCGGGTTGTGGCGGCGGCACGCCTCCAGGATCGAGAGCTGGCTCCGGCAGTTGATCTCCAGGTCGGTGTACGGGTCCTGCATGCTGTCGATGTGGCTGACCTGTCCCGCGAGGTTGAAGATCACGTCCTGGCCGCGCACCAGGTAGTTCATCGTGCTCTGCTGGCGCACGTCGGCGATGTTGATCCTGACGCGATCCTCGATGCCGTGGACGTTGAACAGGTTCCCGCCGTACTCGGGAATCAGCGAGTCCACGAGCAGCACGCGGGCGCCGAGCGCGGTCAACTGGTGGGCGAGCGTACTGCCGATGAACCCGAGGCCGCCCGTGATCATCACGCGGCGGTCACGGTAGAACTCCCTGTAGGTCATCGATGCAGCGAGGGGTTGCGGAAGAGGACCGGCGTGTTCTGGCGCCCGCGGCCGAGCACCACGAGCTGGATCCAGAGCTTCAGCACGTCGATGCCGGTCCAGAAGATCCGGCGGACGTTGAAGAACTGCGACCGGCCGTGTGTGCGGTGGTAGTGGTGCACCGGCACCTCGACGACGCGGAAGCCGGCGTCCTGGATCTTGCGCATCATCTCGAGGCAGATGACGCCGGTGTCGCGCTCGAGCTGCACGCGGTTGAAGATCTCGCGCCGCATCAGCCGGAAGTCGCAGTCCACGTCGCGCACGCGCAGCCGGAACATCAGCTTGACGGTGTGATGGTAGATGCGGCCGACGACGATGCGGTGCCACGGATCGGAGCGCCGGATCTTGTATCCGGTCACCATGTCCGCG
>VFYY01000292.1 GCA_016871375.1 Acidimicrobiia bacterium | reverse complement strand
TACGCCGGCAGCAGGAAGCGCAGATAGACCCAGTGGTCGAACGGCGTGTACCAAAGGTAGAGCAGCAGGACCACGAGCGAGAACGCGAGGCCGAGAACGGCCAGACGCCGTGTCGCCGCCAGTCCGGCGCGGCGGAGCAGCACCGGCGCCGCCAGCGCGAGCAGGATGAACGGCGTCTGCGTCTGCAGGAGCCACACCGGATAGTTGACGACGTTCGCCCACGCGTAGCGCCAGGCGTAGATCGTCGAGAACGAGCCGTAGCCCGACGCGAGCGGCGACCCGTAGAGATGGTTGTTGATGAGGGCGACCGCGACGGGCCCCGGCAGCATCGCGAGGACGAAGAACGCCGCCCGCCATGCGCCTTCGCGCGTCACGTAGGGTAGGGGCGACGCATGCGTCGCCCGGCCGGGCGGCAGCATCACGAGCGCCGCCGCGATCGGGATCACGAGCGGCGCGAGGTTCGGCCGCGTCAGGATCGCCGCCGCCGCCGCGAATCCTGACAGCCCCGCGTGCGCACGGGACCCGCCCGTCGCGAGCACCACCGAGAGCAGCCACCACGCCAGCACGGGCACGTCGCTCATCGGCCACATCAACTGGAACAGGAACGCGGGACTGACGAGCAGCGCGAACGCTGCGAGCAGCGCCGCCTGTGGATCTCCGAACGCGAGACCGAGGCGGAACGTGAGCCAGACGGCCAGCGCGCCGAGGAGCGGCACCACCACGTAGACCGCGCGCTCGCCGCCGGCCGCCTTGAACACCGCCATCAGCATGGGCAGGCCGGGCGAGTAGGTGGGCACCATCGTGCCGCCGCGGTCGCCGGGACGGTAACCGAGCGGCGACAGCGTCCAGTTCGCCCAGCGCCACGGCGCGTCGCCGTTGAACGGCTGTTCGAGGATGAGCGTGCGCTTCAGCCAGAGGTCGGCCTGGCTGACGTAGCCGTACGAATCCGAGCCGCTGGCCACGAAGGTGCCGAAACGCAGCCCCAGTGCGGCCGCGACGACCGCCAGCGCGATGGCGAGCCGGTGCACGCGCGCGATTATACGGGTGAGCGACTGGTCTCAGCGCTCGGTGAGCGCGCCGTCCCACCGCATGCTGACGGCGGCGGCGTTGGGTTCGGTGACCTTGCCGTGCTTCACGGCAATGAGCTCCGCAACGATGCTGACCGCGATTTCCTGCGGGGTGATGGCCCCGATGTCGAGGCCGATCGGCGCGTGGATGCCTGCGAGCTTCTCCGCAGCCATCCCTTCCTCGCGGAGCGCGTCGAAGATGCGCTTCACCTTGGCCTTGCTGCCGATCAGGCCCAGGTAGCGCAGCGGCTGCTTCGCCAGCGAGCGCATCGCGTCGAGGTCGTGCGTGTGGCCGCGCGTGACGACGACGGCGTAGGAGGTCGGCGGCAGCGTGTGCGTATCGATCCAGGTGGGGATGTTCTCGACGATGACGTCGATGCCCTCACCGAAGCGCTCGGTGCTCGCGAACTTCTCCCGGTCGTCGATGACGTGCACCTTGAAGGCCACCTCGTGCGCCATCCTGGCCACGAAGTAGCCGACGTGTCCCGCGCCGAAGACGAACAGCTCGGGCGACGGCTCGACGGGCTCGACGAAGACCTCCATCTGCCCGCCGCACACCAGCCCGGTCTCCTGCGCGAAGTCGTCGTTCAGCTCGAACTTCATCGTCACCGGCTTGCGGTGCTTGATGGCCTCGCGCGCCTTCCAGAAGGCCTCGTTCTCATAGCAGCCGCCGCCAATCGTGCCCACCGTACGCCCGTCCGCGTAGACGAGCATCTTGGCGCCCACGCGCTGGGGCGTGGAGCCGGTGGACTTGACGATGGTGACGAGCGCCACCTCTTCGCCCTTCTGGAGCGCTTCGGCGAGCGCCGCGAACACCTCCTGGTTCATTCCTAGGGATTATAGGGCGGGTGAGGCGGGTGAGGCAGGTGGGGCGGGGGGGGCGGGGGGGG
>VFYY01000291.1 GCA_016871375.1 Acidimicrobiia bacterium | reverse complement strand
GATCGAGATCAGGAAGACCACGATGCTCCAGCCCAGCGCGAGACCCTTGAGGAGCGATTCGTGGACGCGGGGTACGCTGGTCAGCGCCAGCGCCCCGAGGAGCGGCAGAAACGTGATGAGCGACAGCCAGGGAAAGGCGGCGGTGGAGGCCTGCGCGGCGACTTGGGCGTCCATGGGTTCTTACTCCGCCAGCCAGACCACGACGAGCAGCCAGACGCCGCCGAGCACGAAGAACGCGTAGCGCTGAACATCACCCGTGGTGAAGAGGCGCACGAGACGGCCCGTGAGGTGGACGAGGTTGGCCGGTCCGTTGACGAGCACGCCGTCGATGAGTCCATCGTCGATGACGCGCCAGGAGAAGCGCGCGAAGGTCTTGATGGGCCGGACGATGACCGCGGCATAGAGTTCGTCGACGTAGTACTTGTTGAAAACGAGGGTGTAGACGGGACGGATGCGCTCGGCGAGCTGCGCCGGCAGGTGCTGTCCCTTGCCGACATACATGTGCCAGGCGAAGAGGGCCGAGAGGGCGGCGAGGCCGACGCTGACCACCATGAGCCCGAGCTCGAGGCTGGTGTTGTCGAGGAACTTCAGCCCCCTCGCGGACTCGAAGACCGGCCCGAGCCAGTGATCGAATTGATTGGTCGGATGCCCGGGCAGCCAATGGGGCAGCCCGAGCAGACCGCCGAAGACCGCCCCGATCGCCAGCACGACCAGGGGCAGCGTCATCCCCCAGGGCGACTCGCGGATGTCGTCGTACTTCACGCCGCCGTGGTGGCCGTGGCCGTGGTCGTCGTTTGCGTGCGCGTCGTGCCCGTGCTTCTCCTCGGGCGCGCCGCGGTAGGTGCCGGTGAACGTCAGGGCATAGACCCGCACCATGTAGAAGGCGGTGCACATCGCGCCGGCCACGCCCACCAGCCAGAAGACCCAGCCGGGGATGAGCGTCGTCTGGTTGCTGAAGACCTTCCAGAGGATCTCGTCCTTCGAGAAGAAGCCCGAGAGCAGCGGGACCCCCGCGATGGCCGCCGTCGAGAGGGCGAACGTCCAGCCGGTGATGGGCATCTTCTTCAGCAGGCCGCCCATCTTGCGGATGTCCTGCTCGTGGTGCAGCGCGTGGATGACCGAGCCGGAGCCGAGGAAGAGACAAGCCTTGAAGAAGGCGTGGGTGATGACGTGAAAGAGGCCGGCCGCGTAGGCACCCACGCCAACGCCCATGAACATGTACCCGAGCTGACTGACCGTGGAGTAGGCCAGGACCTTCTTGATGTCGTTCTGGGCGAAACCCATCGTCGCGGCGTAAAGCGCGGTGATGGCCCCGATGGCGGTCACGACCGTCATCGCCATCGGCGACTGCACGTAGATGAAGTTCATGCGGGCGACCATGTAGATGCCCGCCGTCACCATCGTGGCGGCGTGGATGAGCGCCGAGACGGGCGTCGGGCCGGCCATGGCGTCCGGCAGCCAGACGTAGAGGGGCACCTGCGCCGACTTGCCGGCGGCGCCGACGAAGAGGAGCAGGCCGATGATCGTCGCGAGCTCGGCGAACTTGCCGGCGTTCGCCTGCAGCTCGTGGAAGCTCAGCGACATCGGGAGACCCTGGGAGTTCAGGGCGTACAGGATGAAGAACATGCCGAGCAGGAAGCCGAAGTCACCGATGCGGTTGGTGATGAAGGCCTTCTTGCCGGCGTCCGCGTTGGCGTGATCCGTGTACCAGAAGCCGATCAGCAGGTACGAACAGAGGCCGACGCCCTCCCACCCGACGAACATGAGCAGCAGGTTCTCGCCCATGATCAGCATGAGCATGCTGAACAGGAACAGATTCAGGTAGCTCATGAACTTGAAGTAGCCCTCGTCCTCTTTCATGTAGGCCGAGGAGTACATATGGATGAGGAAGCCAATGCCCGTGACGTTCAGGCAGAAGATCGCCGTCAGGCGGTCAATCGTGAACCCGAGGTCGACGCTGAACGTACCCGTCGCGAACCAGGTGAAGAGGGGCACCTGCCTCAGAA
>VFYY01000290.1 GCA_016871375.1 Acidimicrobiia bacterium | reverse complement strand
CTGCAGCTCGCGGAGAAGCCGGAGCCGCCGCGCAACCCGAACGCCGATCCCGATGCGTACCAGTTCAAGCGCAACACGCGCGAGGAAGTGATTGCCGCGCTGCGCGAGCTGATGAAGCTGCCGCCCCAGACGAGTACCCAGTGAAGAAACTGATCACCACAGCAGCCTTCGTCTATGTCTGCGCGGCGCTCGTGCCGGGCGTCGGGCGGGCCCTTGCGGCCCGCCAGGCGCCGTCGCCTGCGCCGGCCGCACCTGCCGCCTCTCCGCAGGCGGACGCCGCGACGCATCGCGCGTGGCTGAACCAGTACTGCGTCAGCTGCCACAACAGCAAGACCGCGCAGCCGCCGAACGATCCGGTCAACCTCGAGTCGGTGACGATGGACGACCTCGTGGCGAACGCGGCCACGTGGGAGCGCGTGCTGCGGAAGCTGGCCGTGCGCGCCATGCCGCCGCAGGGCATGCCGCGTCCCGGCGAAGCCCAGTACGCCGCGTTCACGGCGTGGCTGTCCACGTCGCTCGACCGCGCGTGGGAAGGGAAGCGCACGCCGGGGCGCTACGTCGCGCATCGCCTCAACCGCGCCGAGTACGCCAACGCCATCCGCGACCTGCTGGCGCTCGACATCAACGCCGCCGAGCTGCTGCCCGCCGACGGCGCCAACTTCGGCTTCGACAACATCGCCGACTCGCTGACGACGTCGCCGCTGCTGTTCGAGCGCTACCTGACGGCGGCGCAGCGGATCAGCACGATGGCGGTCGGCAACCCGGGCGCGATTCCGGGCACCACCGAATACTCGATCAGCCGCGAGTTCACGCAGAGCGGCCACGTCGACGGCCTGCCGCTCGGCACCCTTGGCGGCACCGTGGTGCGCCACGTGTTCCCGGCGGACGGCGAGTACAAGCTGCTCGGCCGCCTGGTGCGCGGCGTGGAAGAGGGCTACGCCGGCGTCGAGGGCAACGACCAGCCGTACACCTTCGTGATCACGCTCGACGGCGCCGAGGTGTACTCGGCCCTCATCGGCGGCCACAAGGACCACGAGGTCCAGGCGCGCGACATGAACGAGGCGCAGGCGATCATCGACGCGCGCATGACGGGCACCGTCCGTGTCACCGCCGGGCCGCACGACGTCGGCTTCACGTGGCGCGAGCGGCCGGCCGTGCGCCAGGACGTCTGGCAGCCGGCGCTGCGCGACAGCCAGGAAGTGCACATGATCGCCGGCCTGCCGCGCCTGAAGACGGTCGGCATCGAGGGGCCGTACAAGGTCACCGGCGTCAGCAGCACGCCGAGCCGCGAGCGCCTGTTCGTCTGCCGCCCCCTCGACTCCGCTCGGGGCGGGCCCGCTGCCGCCGCCGAAGAGACCGGCTGCGCGCAGAAGGTGTTTGCGAACCTCGCGCGGCGCGCGTACCGTCGTCCGGCGACAGCGGCCGATGTCGAGGCGCCGATGGCGCTCTACAGCGGCGCGCGGCAGAAGGGTGCCACCTTCGACGCCGGGATCCGCGTCGGCGTCGCGCGCATTCTCTCGGGCCCGGCGTTCCTCTACCGCGTCGAGCGCGACCGTGCCGGCGTGCCGGTCGGCGGCGCGCATCCGGTCAGCGACCTCGAGCTCGCGTCGCGGCTCTCGTTCTTCCTCTGGAGCAGCATCCCGGACGAGACGCTGCTGAACCTCGCCGTCGCCAACCGCCTGCGCGAGCCAGGCGTGCTCGCGGCGCAGGTCCGGCGCATGATCGAGGACGACCGCGCCGACGCGTTCGTCGCGAACTTCGCCGGACAGTGGCTGCAGCTGCGGAACCTGGAGTCGAAGGTCAACCCCGACCTGCTGATGTTCCCCGACTTCGACGACAACATCCGCCGCGCGTTCCGGCGCGAGACGGAGCTGCTCTTCTCGCACGTGCTGCGCGAGAACCGCAGCGCCCTCGAGCTGCTGAGCGCGGACTACACGTTCGTCAACGAGCGCCTCGCGCGGCACTACGGCATCCCGGGCGTCTACGGCTCGCGGTTCCGGCTCGTGAAGCTCGCGGATCCGAACCGCCGCGGGATTCTCGG
>VFYY01000289.1 GCA_016871375.1 Acidimicrobiia bacterium | reverse complement strand
CTCATATCGATGCGCGCGACGAAGTCGGCCGCCCCGCGCGGCCCCGGCTGGTCAGGACGGACTCGTAGGCCGCCCGCCACAGCTCGCGCGTCGCGGGCCACTCATACGCGATGCACGTGGCACGGGCCGCCGCCGCCAGCATGCGCGCGTAGGCGGGCGAGTCGAGCAGCCGAAGCACGCAACCGGCGATCGCCGCGTCATCGTTTGCCGGCGCGAGCAGTCCGTGTACGCCGTCGGTCAGCATCGCCGGGACGCCGCCCACGCGCGTGGAGACCACCGGCAGCCCGCTCGCGAACGCTTCGGGCAGCGAGAGCGGCATGTTGTCGATCGCCGGAGCCTGGACGTAGATGTCGGCATCGGCGTAGTAGCGGTGGATCTCCGATGGCGGCACGCGACCCGCGAACGTGACGTCGTGCAGTCCGAGCTCGGCGGCAAGTGCACGCAGCGCCGGCTCCTCGGGGCCGGCGCCGACGAGCGTCAGACGTGCATCGGGGCGCGCGCCCCGCACGCGCGCGAAGGCGCGCAGCACGCACGCCACGTTGTAGATCCGGTCGAAGTTCCGCGTGCAGAGCAGATGAGGGCGGAGCGGCTCGCGGGCGCGGTAGGCACAGCGCGCGAGGTCGATCGTGTTGGGCACGACGGTGGCCTGGATGCCGAACGCCGTGAAGACGTCCCGGAGGAATGCCGACGGCACGACGGTGAGATCGACCGCGTGCCGCAAGACGTGCCGCGCCACGGCCGGCCGCCGCAGGTGATCCGGCGCCTCGCCGCTGTGATAGTTCAGGATGACCGGCCGGCCCAGCTGCCGCGCCACCAGGACCGCCGGCAGCGGCGCGAGCAGGAACGACGTGTACGCCGCGGAGAAGACGTGAACCACGTCGGCGTGCCGCAGCTCGCGGACGAGCGCGGGCCAGTAGGCCAGCTGCGTGACGAGCGTGCGGGCGACGGCGACTCGCCGGAGCCGGTCGAGCGGCGGCGGCGGCAGGGGATCGATGGGGACCAGCCAGGCCTCCAGATGCGGGTCGCCGCGCCAGCCGTCGAGCATCCGCTGGGCCTGGACGGCATGTCCGCCCAGAATGCGCAGCGAGGCGGCAACAATGGCGACGCGGAGGGGTTGCGGCATGGTTCCGAGCGCAGGGCTGCAAACGGCGCGCCCCTAAACTGCTGAGCTGCAACGAGTACGCCGCCACTTACATTCTTGAGCTTCGACTGACAATTTCGTTAGCTGCTGCGCCGCCCGGAGCGGTCTCGCCACCTAAATAGCTCGTTTTTCAGGCATTTCCCGCCGATCACGAACTCGGCCGCAGCGGCATTTCACTTGCGCGTGGTGGGGCAAGGCAGCTCCGCCTCCTACACAACTGACGTCGCCGGTCGGCTCGATCGCAGTCGATGTGTGTCTGCGCGACAGGGGCGAGAGCTGCGAGCCATGGAGGGTTCCCGTTGCTCTTGGATCTTCACCGCCCCGCCTCGCGCCTCGTTCCGTCCGCTCTCGTGTTCGTCTCCCTGATGCTGCCGTTCGGCGCGACGCGATCCGCGCTCGCGCAGGGGGGCCGGGGGCTTCACCGAGTCGGCCACCGGCAACGGGCTCCGGCCCCGCCTGTCGTCCGGTGAGATCCAGACGTTCATCCCCTCGCGCGGGCGCTTCACGTTTCCCGCGCCGTACGGGACGACCGGCATCCGGATCACGAACGCCTCCGACTGCGGCGGCGGCGACTGCGTCCAGTACGTCGGCTACTCCGGCACCTGCACCCGTGCCCGAACCGGCGCCGATCGCCTCCGCGGGCGTGCACTGGATGAGCCTCGTCAACGCCGCGGTGTCGGGCAATGGGCTCGTCAAGACCGGCGGCTGCAGCGGATGCCCGGACGCGACGGCGGTCTCGGTCCAGCAGCTCACCGGGAGCGGTGCGCTCGAGTTCGCCTACCGCGCGGAGGTCCCCTTCGGGGTGGGTGACACGTTCCAGATCGAGGTGGTGAACGGCAGCGTGCGGTATGTGAGGAACGGGACCGTGTTTTTCACGAGCGCGGCCGCCGCGGCGCTGCCGCTGCGCGTGCACGTGGTGCTGTTCGATGCCCACGCCGCCGTCGGCAGCGTGGCGCTCGGCCAGGGCGGACGCGCGGGTGCCGCTCCCGCCCCCGA
>VFYY01000288.1 GCA_016871375.1 Acidimicrobiia bacterium | reverse complement strand
ACGGAGGGGACGGAGGGAACGGGTTTACACTCCGTGCCTCCCTGTTACACCGTTTCCTCCGTAATCTCCGTGGCTTGGACGCTAAACACCGAACGCCTGACACTCCGGCCGCTCGGGCGCGCCGACGCCGACCGGCTGCACGCCCTCTGGTCGGTGCCGGGTGTCGTCCGCTTCTTATGGGACGGCAAGGCGATCCCCTTCGAACAGACGGCAGACATCCTCGAGCGCAACGAAAAGCTGTTCGCCGAGTCGGGGTTCGGCCTGTGGGGCGCCTGGTCGCGCGACGCCGATCGGCTCGTCGGCTTCGCGGGATTGTGGTACTTCCGCGACCCGCCGGAGCTCGAGCTCATCTACGGCGTCGCCGACGACCTGTGCGGCCAGGGCATCGCCACCGAGGAGGCCGCGGCGGTCATCGAGTACGCGATCGAGGAGCTCGGGATGGACCGCATCCGCGCGTCCACGGACGCGCCGAACATCGCGTCGATGCACGTCCTGGACAAGCTCGGGTTCCGCCAGGTGAAGCGCGCGACGGTGCACGGCCTCGACACCCGGTTCTACGAGCTCGCGATCGGCGCAGAGCCGGGCGATGTGCCCACCACGGCGGATCTGATGGCGGCGCCGCCGGCAGCGTGCGTCAAGTGCGGCTCGGACGCGGTCCGCACCGACTCGCCGGCGATGCGGTGGACGCTTGTCGTCGGCGGCAGCATGTCGGCGATCGTCTTGTTTCGCGGCTTCGTCGAGGTGGCGGTGATGCTGATCATGGCCACGGTGACGCTGGCGGCCGGCGTCCGCGCGCGCTACCACTTCCGCCGCTGCGACCGCTGCGGCCACCAGTGGCACCGCACGGAAGAGCGCCTCGACTCATGATGCTGCCGCGGCCGTGGGAGCCGCAGGCGGGCCTTACGAGGTCCGCCCTACTTGCACGATTCGATCTGGTCGAACAGGCGGGGCGACAGGTTGATCTCCGGGGCCCGCAGCCGGTGCACCTGGTTCTTCTCCACGGTGTACTTGATGCGGAAGCCCTGGCGGCGCATGTTCTCGGACTGCTCCTGCATCCACGACAGCCAGCCGCCATCCTGATCGCCGACGTGCATGAACAGGCACATCGGCTCGAGCGCCTGCATGCGCGACGGGTCGCGCTGTCCGTCGAGCAATCCCGGATATCCAGTCACGGTGGCGAAGTACGAAGGATGCGTCGCGGCGACGTGGAAGGCGCTGATGCCGCCGTTGGAGTGGCCGGCCACGTGCAGCCGTCCGCGCGCCACCTTGTACTCGCGCACGATCATGTCGAGGAACTCGGGGAAGATCGCGTCCGCGCCCTCGAAGAACAGCCGCCCGTCCGGCGATCCCGGGCTGATGACGACGTAGCCGCGGCGCTCGGCCTCCTGGCGCCAGTCGGTGTTGAGCGTGCCTTCGGCGCCGCGCAGCTGCTGCGGCCCGCCGGTGAAGACGAGCACGACCGGATAGGCCCGGGCGGGGTCGTAGCCGTTCGGCAGCACGACCTTGTAGGCCACCTGCAGGCCGCCGAAGCGGCCGCTCTTCTCGACCAGCTCGGCCCCGGCGGGCGACGCCGCGACGACGAGCGCCACACACGCGAGCGACAGCGACGAAAGCGGACGCGTCATCAGGGGGTCCTCGCTCGAAATCGATCGCCCCCTCATGTTACGCCAGCACAGCCGTTGATCACGCGTTCGTGATTTCGCCGACGGTCGTGTGATCGGCTGCGCACGATCCGCACGGAATCATCGTGTGTGTGCCCGTCCCGTAGACTGATATGAGGTGAAAGTCTCCATCATCGTCCCGGCGTTCAACGAGGAGCGCGAGCTGGCCGGCTCGCTGCGCAGCATCCGCGCGGCGGCCGCCGCCTGGGAGCGCCGGGGCTGGACGACCGAGCTCGTCGTCTGCGACAACAATTCCACCGACCGGACAGCCCACATCGCGCGCGAGGCAGGCGCGACCGTCGTCTTCGAGCCGGTCAATCAGATCAGCCGCGCGAGGAACACGGGCGCCGCGGCGGCCACCGGCGAGTGGCTGGTCTTCATCGACGCCGACTCACACCCCAGCCCGGAGCTGTTCGACGACGTCGCCGCGGCCATCGAGAGCGGCCGCGTCCTGGGCGGCGGCTGCAAGGTGGTGTTCGACACGACCCACGCCGGCGTCCGCGCGGCCGCCGCGTTCTGGTACGCGTTGAGCCGCGCGTTGTGGTG
>VFYY01000287.1 GCA_016871375.1 Acidimicrobiia bacterium | reverse complement strand
ATGGACAAAGACCGCAGACGAGATCCTCGACAAGATGCGACGGTTTGGTCTGCGTACTCAACAGGTGCATGCGCAGTGACCAGACTTTTGTCAGTAATCACCGATCCAGGGGACTAGCGCGGTTTCGACTTCTTCGTAGTGTCCGGCTTTAGCCGGACCACACACGGCGGTGCCGATCAACTTGGTCCGGCTAAAGCCGGACACTACGACGTTTCAGAAACCGCTCTAGTCGATTCGCTGAATGGAACACATCGCTGTCGCGGTCGTTGGCGGCGGGCAGGCTGGGCTGCCGTGGCCTGACGCGTTCGACGACCTCGGTTTCCCTCTCCAGCGCGATGGCGCGAGCGCCGTGGTCCCCGGACTGTACCTCCTCGGGGTGCACTTCCTGCGGAAACGCACATCGCCGCGACGGTGTGACCGCCGCGTGACTCAGTGCCCTTTGAGGGCGTCGCGCAGCTTGTCGGCCAGGGATCCCAGCGGCGTGCCGGGCGCGGCTGCACTCTGAGACGCGGTGGAGCCCGCCGCGCGTGAGGACCCGTCCTCGACGAGCGCGACGCCGATGCGCTTCTGCGCGAGGTCGACGCTCAGAATCTCGAACGCGGCGGTCGCTCCGACGGGGACGGACGCGGCCCAGCCCCCGGGTTGGCCGGTCGGAGGAAACGTGGAGACGTGCGCCAGCCCTTCGATGCCAGGCTCGAGCTCCACAAAGGCCCCGAACTCCGCCAGCCGCGTTACGCGACCGGTGAACACCTGGCCCACCTGGTACGTCGTGCCCGCCGTGCTCCACGGATCGTCCTGCAGCTGCTTCAGGCCGAGCGAAATCTTCCCCGAGGCCTCGTCAACGCGCAGCACCTTGACGTGAATCTGATCGCCGGGGGCGACGACCGCGCCCGGCGTGTCGGCGCGCGACCAGCTCATGTCGGACACGTGCAGCAGGCCCTGGATGCCGCCGCCCAGATCCACGAACGCACCGAAGTCGCGGACCGACACCACCCGCCCTGGCAGCACCGCGCCCGGGACGATCGACCGGCGCACGGCGTCAGCGCTGGCCTGCTGCTCCTCTTCGAGCTGCTTGCGGCGCGACACGACGATGGACTTGCCGCCGTTCTTGTACTCGATGATGCGGAATGCATAGGTCTTCCCCACGTGCACGGCGGGATCGGCGGTGCGGACGATGTCGATCTGCGAGAGGGGACAGAAGGCGCGCTCGCGGGCGATGCGCACGTCGTACCCCCCCTTGATGGCGCTCTCGACTCTGCCCTCCACCGCGAGCCCGGCCTGGAATGCGTTCTCCAGCTCGCGCTGTGTGGCGGCGTTGCGCACCCCCTTGCGCGACAGGATGATTCCGCTCCTGGTCGAGACGACGACGGCCTGTATGCGATCTCCGATCGCGACCTCGATGTCGCCGTCCGCGTCCTTCAGCTCGGCGACGTCAATCTGCGCCTCGCTCTTGCCGCCGATGCTGACGAGCGCCACCTCGGGCCCGATGGCCACGATGGTCCCCTCGACGGTCTGACCCTGCTCGACTCGACGCGCCTTGACCGACGCCTCGAACATCGTTGCGAAGTCTTCTTCCTGTTCGCTCACGGCAACTCCCTCCGCGCGATGAGCAGGCGATTCTTCGGGGTGACCGCCGCGGGAATCGTCTGCGTTGACACTGCATAGCCGCGCGTCTCGAGGCGCAGCGCGCGCACCGCGTCAACGGCCAGGGTGCGCTCCATCCAGCCGGCCAGCGGCCCGGGATCGCACGTGGCCAGGTCGTGGCAGCACGGCAGCACCGCTACGGCTGCCGAGGCCTCGGCCGCGGCGTCGAGGATGGCGTCGGTCAGAGCCCCGCACGCGTGGCTCGACACGACGAGGTCGCCGGCCGTGAGCACGAATCGCTGGACGTCCACGCGCAGATAGGACACGCGCCCGTTGAGCCGGGGCCATTCGGCGACGAGCGCCTGGTGCAAGGCGGCCGCGGCCGGCGGCGGATCCGGATCGACGACGACGGCCTCGGGCGACGAATCGTCGAGCAGCAGCATGACGTGTGCGAGCAGGCCATGCCCGCCGGCGACATCCACCACGCGGCCGCCGCGGCAGCGCCGCCGTACGCGGCGGCCGAGCTCCCACGCCTCATAGAGCTCCTTGCGCGGCAGCCGTCCGACCGAGCAGACGACGCGTCCGAGTCGATCGAACAGGGAGTCACCGGGAAAGCGGTCGAGGTCGTAGCGCGTCAATCGCCCGCGCGACCCGGGAGCGAACCTCATGCACATAAGATAGTTCGTAGTGCTCTCTCTTTCCCGGATCGGCAAGCAATACGGCCGGCAAGTGCTCTTCGTCGATGCCT
>VFYY01000286.1 GCA_016871375.1 Acidimicrobiia bacterium | reverse complement strand
GTCGCCGAGCTCGGCGCCCGGTGCCCGGTGCGGCTGGTCCTCGTGGTTGTCGCGCGCCCACTCGCCGGCGATATCCACCTGCGCCCAGGCGGGCGCCGCGAGCAGCACGGTTACGAGCACGGCGAGTGTCGTCTTGATGCGCATCACTGTCCTTTACGTTTCAACTGTTCGATTCTTTTCATGTATTCCGGATACAGCGTCTCTTTGCCGCCCTGCGTGCCCTCGTACGGGATCCCGAAGTCCTCCGCCAGGTCCTTGTGCTCGGTGCCGAGCGGCCAGCTGGGCACCCACCCGCGCGGCTTGTCGCCCAGCTCGTCGACCGTCTCGAACGGCGCGGACGGACCGACGTGCATCTGCAGGTTGCGGAACCAGTCCGTGGTCCGCACGAACGGCTCCTCGAGATAAATCGGATCGTCGATCCACGTGAACACGCCGAGGTGCCCTCCGTGGTTGGTCCAGAACTCCACCATCCGGCTCTTCGGGCTCACCGCCACGCCGTTGCGCTGGATGACGCCCATCTTCATGTGCGTCGTCGTGACCTCGAGCGCGTTGCCCACCCACGCGCCGGTCGAAAAGCCGCCCCAGGTGTGCTCGGCGTGTTCCGACGGATGCTCGCGGCCGTCCATCCAGACCATGCGATCGGCGCGGCCGAACAGCCCGTTGATCTGGTACGCGACGAGCTGACCGCTCACCGGGTCCACGACCTTGACGATGCGCAGATTGGGCCCGCCGCCGCCGCGCAGCGAGTACTGCGCCGGATGCGGCTGCGCCATCCGCTCGGGCTGCGAGAGGATCGACGCGTCCCAGCTGCGCGCCTTCTGGCGCGCGGCGTCGTTGATCGGCATGCCCGTGTAGTCGCCGAGCGTGGCGCCGGGCGCGCGGTGCGGCTGGTCCTCGCTGACCTGGTTCGTCGCCTGCCATTCGCCGACGATGTCGTTCTGGGCGAAGGCCGGTGACGTGCCCAGCAGAACCGCCACACATGACATCAACCGGATCATGGTCATTCGTCGTCGTAGGGGCACGGCGCCGCCGTGCCCCTACCGGGACGCCGTGCCCGCCGGCCGGCGCAGGTCGTTGTAGATCGCCTCGACGTACATCTCGCCCGTCCAGCCCGGACGCGAATAGAGGCCGTCGTAGTCGAGCGTCGGCCCCGTCTTCTTGATCTGTTCCAGCGACTGGCCCTTGTCGATGCCGAGCTTCACGCGGTCGCGGATGATCGTGTTCATGTCGCGGTACTCGACGACGTCGGCCTCGTTGAGGATGCGGCCGTGGCCGGGGATGACCTTCGTGCCGCCCTGCTGGTTGAACCGCGGCACCGTCATCTCGATGAGTTCGTTCAGCGCGTCGAGCTCGCCCGCAATGCCGCCGCCGCGCTTCAGGTCGATGCGCGGGTAGCCGAGGGTGTCGATCACGTCGCCCGACGCGATCACATCCGACCTCCGGAAGAAGACCATCACGTCGCCGTCGGTGTGCGCGTTCTGGACGTACTTCAGCTCCACCGGCTCGTCGTTGAAGAACACGGTCTTGATCGGCGTGAAGAACGTGCTCGTCGGCCAGAGCGCGAACGGCGCGGCCGGGTCCTGTCCGGTGGGCGCGCTCAGACGGTTGAGCGTGTTCTCGTGCGAGAAGACGATGGCGCCCATCGGCCGGAGCTGGTTCGGGTTGTTGCCGCCGCCCTGCTGGGCGTCCTGGCCGCCGCCACCGACCACGCGGCCGCCGAGCCCGGGAGGCCCGAGCGTCGGGTTCTGGCCCGCGCTTCCGAGCTTCGCGTTGCCGCCGTAGTGATCGATGTCCGCGGTGGTGTTGACGATGTAGTTGATCGGGCCCTTGGAGAGCGTGCGAATGGCCTGCAGCACCTTGTCGCTGACCGCTTCGGTGGCGGCGTCCACGAGGAAGACGCCCTCGCTGCCGACCTGGACCGCGATGTTGCTGTGCGCGGCGCCGCCCGCAATCATGTAGACCTGCCCGTCCACGTGCAGCACCTCGAGATCGTTGCCGGGCGGCAGCTCGATCTTGCGCATGCTCGTCTGCGGCTGCTCCTGGCTGCGCGCCTTCATGAGCTGCTCGACGACCGACAGCATCGGGCTGACGATCTGCTCCTGCGCCTGCTGCTGCGCCGACGCCTGGGCCACGAGAAGCGCGACAGCCAGGGCAGACACCGAGACGACTCTCTTCGGAATGATCACTACAGTGCTCCTGCGATCGTCAGATTGGAAGGACGGATGTCGTGGAAACGACGTGAAAAATATAGCGGTAAGCCACGCGCTGTCAATGGTTTTGGCCCACTCGTGGGATGGTTGCGGGTTCCGTAAATTCTGACCGCCCCTTTTCCGGAAATTCTGGCCGCTCTGAGCTGACCCCTTCGGCTCACACACTCGCTGCACCTAGCAGCGAG
>VFYY01000285.1 GCA_016871375.1 Acidimicrobiia bacterium | reverse complement strand
GCCGGCGGATCCGCTCCACCATCCGTCGCCACTTCGCCGGTCCGTCCTTCCACGTGCACGCCCGCGGCGTCGAGCGCCGCGGCGGCGGCGCGTCCGAGCGCGACGTTCTCGGCCCGTGCCACGTCCTGGAGATACGCGTCGACGACGCGCCGCGGGTCGCCGTGCGCGCGGACGATGCCGGCGTCGAGCCAGACCGCTTCGTCGCAGAAGCGCGTCACCAGGTCCAGCGAGTGCGTGACGAGGAGGACCGTGCGGTCCGTCCGGCGGAACTCGGCAAACTTGTCGAGACACTTGTGCGTGAACGCCTCGTCGCCGACCGCCAGCACCTCGTCGACGAGCAGCACGTCGGGATCGACGTTGATCGCCACCGCGAAGCCGAGGCGCATGTACATCCCGGACGAGTAGGTCTTGACCGGGGCATCGATGAACTCTTCGAGCTCGGCAAATGCCACGATCTCGCTGAAGCGCGCCGTGATCTCGCGCCGCGTGAGCCCGAGCATCATGCCGTTGATGTAGACGTTCTCGCGGCCGGAGATCTCGGGATGGAAGCCGGCGCCGAGCTCGATGAGCGCCGACACCCGGCCCTGCACGCGCACGGTGCCTTCTGTCGGCCGGCCGATCCCGGCGATGAGCTTGAGCATGGTGCTCTTGCCCGAGCCGTTGCGCCCGACGATCCCGAACGTCCGCCCCGCGGGCACATCGAAGGAGACGCCCTTGAGCGCATCGAACGTCTCGTCGGGACGAAGATCGCGCAGCAGCCGGCCGCCCAGCAGGGCGCTCTTGAGCGTGCCGAACTGGCGGCGGCGGCCGTAGCGCCGGTAGGTCTTGCGGACGCCGCGCACCTCGATCGCAGTCATGCGTCAGACTTCTTCCGCCAGGGTATCCCGCAGGCGGTCGAACACGAAGTAGCCGAAGGCGCACACGACGAGCGCCGCGCCCGCGAGGAGGATCAGCCGCGGCCACTCGGCAAACGACCCCCGCTGGAACAGGACCTCCTGGTACGAGACCACGAGGTGCGTGAAGGGATTCAGATTGAGGAACCGCCGCACCGGGGCCGGCGCCTGCGAGAGCGCGTAGATGATCGGCGTGGCGAAGAACCAGAGCGTCAGCAGATTCGCGAGCAGGTCCCGGATGTCGCGGAAGTGCACGGCCAGCGCCGAGAGCAGCAGCGCGAGGCCGAGCGTCAGCACGAGCTGGACCGCCACGACCACCGGAAACCAGAGCAGATCGCCCGCGACGATCGGCACGCCGTAGTAGACGAGGAACGCCGCCAGGATGGGCAGACCGAGGCAGAAGTGCACGAGCCCCGCGAGCACCGTCACGATCGGGAGCACTTCGGCCGGGAAGAGCACCTTCCGAATCAGGTTGCCCCCCGCGATGAGCACGTTCGAGGCCTCGAGGAGCGACGAGGAGAACCAGGTCCACGGCAGGATGCCGCAGAAGAGGAACAGCGCGAACGGCTCCAGCTCCGGCGGATGCACGCCCGGCAGGACGATGGTGAACACGAACGTGTAGACCAGCAGGAGGAGCAGCGGATTGACGAACGACCAGAAGAAGCCGAGGACCGAGCCGCGGTACCGCGCCTTCAGCTCGCGGGCGACCAGACTGGAGATGAGCGCGCGGTAGCGAAAAAGGTGTCGAAGGCTGGTGAGCAAGAGCGGCTCAGACCTGCGGCCCGAGGCCCGGGACGCTCAGTTTATACCCTCGACCGGGCGCGCGTCGCCACCTGCAGGCGCATCGAGGCTTTCGCCAGCGCCGTCCGCGCCCGCGCGAAATCGGTGTCCGACGAGGCCTGTCGGAGCCGCTCCTCGGCGCGCGTCCGGGCGGCTTCGGCGCGCGCGACGTCGATCTCCTGCGCGCGTTCCGCCGTCTGCGCGAGCACCGTCACCCGCTCGGGCAGCACCTCGACGAACCCCCCGGCAATCGCCAGATACTGACGCTGCTGGCCGATCCGGTACCACAGCTCGCCCACCGTGAGCGTGGCCAGCAGCGGCGCGTGCCCGGGCAGGACGCCGAGATAGCCTTCGGCGCCCGGCAGCTGCACCTCGTCCACCTCCTCGCGCACGACCGCGCGATCGGGCGTCACGACCTCGAGCAGCAGTCTGGTCGGCAGTGCCATCGTGTGTGCGTCCTGGCTGCGCGGCTCCTAGGCGGCCTTCATGCCGGCGGCCTTCTCGACCGCCTCCTCGATGGTGCCCACCATGTAGAACGCCTGCTCCGGCAGGTCGTCGTGCTTGCCCTCGACGATCTCCTTGAACCCCTTGACCGTGTCCGCAATCGGCACGTACTTGCCCTTGAAGCCGGTGAACTGCTCGGCGACGAAGAAGGGCTGCGACAGGAAGCGCTGCAGCTTCCGGGCGCGGGCGACGGTGAGCTTGTCGTCCTCCGACAGCTCGTCGATGCCGAGAATCGCGATGATGTCCTGCAGGTCCTTGTAGC
>VFYY01000284.1 GCA_016871375.1 Acidimicrobiia bacterium | reverse complement strand
ACCGCCTCCGCGAGGTTGTTGACCTTCAACGCAATCGGGCAGCGCATCGCGAAGTCGACGAGGTCGTTGTCCATGAACGGCACGCGCGTCTCGAGGCCGTGCGCCATGCTCAGCTTGTCCTCGACGACGAGCAGGCCGTGCAGAAACGTCTTGGCCTCGAAGTAGAGCGAGTGATTGATGTAGTCCTCGGGCCGATCGAGCTCGTTGTCGTGCGTGAGAAACACATCCCTGAAAATGTCCCGCGTCCAGACGTGCTTCACCTCGCCCCAGATCGGGGCAAACACCTTCGCAATGGCCTTGTTCGGGATCAGGCGCTGCCAGAAGGTGTAGTACTCGTCGATGTAGTGCTCGAAATCGTTGCAGGCGGTCGCGCGGTAGTAGCGCCACGGATAGCCGCCGAACAGTTCGTCGCCGCCGGCCCCGGAGAGGACCACCTTCACGAATTTGCTGGCGAGCTGGGCCGCGTAGTAAATCGGATAGCTCTGACCGACGCGCGGCTCTTCCATGTGCCAGGCCAGCTTCGGCAGGCACCGCTCCATGTCGCCGGCCTTGAGCACCATCTCGTAGTGTTCGGTGCAGAACCGGGCGGACATCGCCTCGGCCTTGGCGCGTTCATCGAACGCCAGCTCGATGCCGGAGGCGGAGCTGACATCGAAACCGCACGTAAAGCTCTTGATGCACGGCAGCTCGATCGCGGCCAGCGCGGTCAGCGTCCCCGAGTCCATGCCGCCGGAGAGGTACGCGCCCAGCTCGACGTCGGTGATCAAATGGCGGCTGACCGCTTGCTGGATCAGCCGGTCGAGCTCTTCGCGGTATTCCCGCACGTCGACGGGACCATCGGGATCACGGAAACGGAAGTCCCAGTAGCGGCTGATGTGGAGCTCGCCGCCGTCCGCCGACAGGCGGGCGATCGAGGCGGCGGGGAGCAGCCGCACGCCGCGCAGCAGCGTCCGGTCGGTGAAGATGTTCTGAAAGGTGAAGTACTCGAGCAGCGCCTCGGTGTCGAGCGCGGGGTCGAACTCGGGATGCTGCATGATCGCCTTCTGCTCGGAGCCGAAGACGAAGGCCCGGCCGAGGCTGGCGTAGTACAGCGGCTTGATCCCGTAGCGATCGCGCACCAGGAACAACGTCCGCTCGCGCGTGTCCCACACGGCGAACGCGAACATGCCGTTGAAGCGGCTGACAGCCGCCGGGCCCCAGTGATGCCAGGCGTTGAGCACGACCTCCGAATCGGTGGTGGACCGGAACTGATACCCGGCCCGCACCAGTTCGGCGCGCAGCTCCCTGAAGTTGTAGACCTCTCCGTTGTAGCTGAGGACCACCTGACCATCCGACGACACCATCGGCTGGGTCCCTGCCGGCGAAAGATCGATGATCGACAGGCGCCGGTGTCCCAGGCCGACGGATGTGTCGCTGTAGAACCCTTCCCCGTCCGGACCACGATGGGCGATGGCGTTGGTCATCTGCCGCAGGACGACCGGCGACACAGGTTCGCCGCCCCGGTTGAGGACGCCCGCAATCCCGCACATCTGAATCCGCCTCTCGTCAGATCCGGTGCAGGGCGTCAACCACGCGCGCGTAGTCGGACGCATCCATGCGGTTGTGGAGCGGCACCGCCATGGTGCCCTCGTGGCAGGCGAGCGCGCCGGGAAAATCGTCGGGGCGAAGACGGTAGCGGGTGCGGTAGTAGCCCAGCGTGTGGACCGCGTGCGTGCCGGGGCGCGTCGCGATGCCCTCCTGCTGCAGCCGCGCCATCATCGCGTTGCGCGGCATCGGTGCGCGTGCCGGATCCACGGAGGTGACAAACGCCTGCCAGCCGTGCGTCCCCGTCGCCGGGAACTCCGGCAGACGCAGCCACGGCAGATCGGCCAGCTCGCGGCGGTAGTACTCCGCCCACCGCTGGCGCTCCTCGATGAAGGCGTCGAGCTTCCGCAGCTGCACGAGGCCCACCGCACCCTGCAGGTCGGTCATGCGGTAGTTGAATCCCAGCACGTCGAAATCGGGCAGCAGGTACGGCTGGGGACCGGCGTGACGCTGTTCCTCGGGCACGCTGGCGCCATGGTTGCGCAGCCGGTTGACGGCCTCGGCGAGCGCGGCGTCGTTCGTCGTGACCATGCCGCCCTCGCCGGTCGTGATCGACTTGCGCGGGTGAAACGAGAAGACGCCGATGTCGCCGAGCCCTCCGGCCGGCACACCGTCCAGGGCCGCGCCGGCCGCGCAGGCGCAGTCCTCGACGATCACCACGCCCGGCGGCAGGGCGCGCCGCAGCGCCGGCACGTCCATGCAGAGGCCGAACAGATGCACCGCGATGACCGCTTTCGTCCGCGGCGTGACACGGCGCGTCACGTCCTCGACGTCCAGGTTGCAGCTCGCCACGTCGACGTCGGCGAACACGGGGGTCGCGCCGACGTACACGACGGCGTTCGCGGTGGACACCCAGG
>VFYY01000283.1 GCA_016871375.1 Acidimicrobiia bacterium | reverse complement strand
CGCGCTGTACAGCATCCTGCTGGCGGCCAACGCGGCCGGGGCGATCCTCGGCGTGGTCTGGCTCGAGGCCGGCGCGAACCTGCAGCCGAGCGTCCGCGGGGCCATGCTGTTCGCGATCCTGTGGGGCATCACGATGGGGCTGTTCCCCATGGCGCAGAATTATCTCGGCGCCGTTGGGCTCCTCGTGGTCGCGGGCGTCTTCAGCATCGCCTTCACGTCGATGGCGCAGACGCTCGTGCAGATCCTGGCGCCCGCCCACGTGCGCGGGACCATCGTCGGGCTCTTCAACACCTCCATGCTCGGGCTGCGTGCGGGCGCCGGCGTGACCGTCGGCGTGGTCGGCACCTGGATCGGGGTCCACCGGTCGCTCGAGCTCTCGTCGTTCGCGTTCGTGCTGGTCGCCCTCGGGCTGCTGGCGCGCGAGCGGCTGGCGCACGGCCGGCCGGAGGCGATGGAAGAGAGCGTGAATTGACGAATTGACGGATTTACGCATTTACGATTTCCGCATTCACGAATTTGCGAACCGTTCGATCTTCGTGCTCCTGCAGATCCGTCAATTCGTCAATTCGTCAATTCGTAAATTCGTCAATTCGTAAATGACGGCATGCATTTCCACGTCTGGCTCCGGTTCTACGGCGAGCTGAACGACTTCATGCGGCCCGAGCGCCGCGGCCGCGGGTTCGGGCATCAGCTCCGCGAGCGTGCCTCGGTCAAGGACACCATCGAGGCGCTCGGCGTGCCCCATCCCGAAGTCGACGTCATCATCGTCAACGGGCAGCCGGTCGACTTCGCGTATCGGCCGCGCGACGGCGACCGCATCGCGGTGTATCCGCGCTTCCAGTCGATGGACCTCGGCGACCTGCCGCGCGTGGGCGAGCCGGTGCCCGATCCGGTGCGCTTCGTGCTGGACATCCACCTGCAGAAGCTCGCCTCCCTGCTGCGCCTGGCGGGGTTCGACGCGGTGGTGCTCGACGACGACGCCGCGATCGCCGCACGGGGCCGGGCGGACGGGCGCGTCGTGCTGACGCGCGACCTCGAGCTGCTCAAGCGCAGCGAGGTGCGCTGGGGGTACTGGGTGCGGCACACCGATCCGGCGCGCCAGTTCCTCGAGCTCGTCCGCCGCTTCGACCTGGCGCGCGGCGCGCAGCCGTTCTCGCGCTGCCTGCGGTGCAACGAGCCACTTCGCGCGGCGGCCAGGGACGAAGTCCTCGATCGACTGCCGCCGCGCACGCGCGCGGCGTTCGACGAGTTCCACGTGTGCGACGCGTGCGGCCGGACCTACTGGCGCGGGTCGCACTACCAGCGGCTTCGGCAGTTCCTCGAGAGCACGCTGGACACCTAGGCTACAATTCAGCCGCTGGAGGGTCGTCGTGAGACACCTGTGCTGCGTCGGAGCGGCCGCGGTGATGGTGGGAGCCGTGACGGCCGGTGGGCGCCTGGTCGAGGCGCAGGGACAGCCGCCGCCCGACCGGCCGGCTGTGACCGTGCGCGGCCAGACGTATACGCCGCGGTCGATCCTGGCCCGCAACATGGGGACCGAGGCGGACCAGACCACCGCGTTCCCGCCGCACCGCATCATCGGCAACATCTACTACGTCGGCACGCGGACGCTCAGCTCGTTCTTCATCCCGACGCCCGAGGGGCACATCCTGATCAACAGCACGTACGAGCGGAACGTGCCGACGATCGCGAAGTCGCTGGAGGAGCTCGGGTTCAAGCTCGCCGACGTCAGGATCGTGCTGGGCACCCACGCGCACCGCGACCACCAGGAAGGAGACGCGCTGGTCCGCCAGATGGCCGGCGCGCGGACGATGGTGATGGCGGAGGACGTGCCGGCGATGCGGGCGATGAAGGTGGGCGACCGCGAGCAGACGATCGACCGGGAGCTGCGCGACGGCGACACCGTGACGCTCGGCGGGACGACGCTGACGGCGCGGCTGACCGCCGGCCACACGCGCGGCTGCACGACGTGGACGGCCGCCGTCCAGGACGGCGGGCGGACGTACAACGTCGTCATTCACTGCAGCCTGCGCGCGCCCGCGATGCTGACGCCCGAGATCGTCGGCGAGTTCGAGCGCACGTTCACGCTGGTGCGCTCGCTGCCGTGCGACGTGCCGCTCGGCGATCACCCGGCGCAGTACGATATGCACGCCAAGTACGAGCGGCATCAGCCCGGCAGCCCGAACGCCTTCGTGGACGGGGCCAACTGCCGCCTCGAAGCCGACATTCAGGAAGCCATGTATCGCGCAGCCTTGGAAGAGCAGAGAGGGGGACGACCATGAGACGGACAGTACTCGCGGTACTCGCGTGCAGCGTGCTGGGCAGCCAGGCCTGGTCGCAGCAGGCGCCGCAGATCGAGGTACGCAAGGTGGACGGCACCGAGAACGTCTACACCTTCCGCAACCAGAACAGCCAGGCGATGTTCATCGTCACGAACGAGGGCGTGATCGCGACCGATCCCGTCGGCTACGGCCGGCCGCAGGGCGGCGCGCAGTATCTCGCCGAGATTCGCAAGGTG
>VFYY01000282.1 GCA_016871375.1 Acidimicrobiia bacterium | reverse complement strand
TATCGAGCTGCCGAAGAAGCGCCAGGCCGTGAAGTTCGACTTCCGGAAGCCGCCGCGCTCGGGCGACCAGGTGGTGGTCCTCGAGGATGTCTCGAAGGCGTTTCCCTCGACGTCGCTCGGGACAGGCGGCAGCCGGGTGCTCTACGACGGGTTCGACATGACGATCCGCCGCGGCGAGCGCTGGTGCGTCATGGGCAAGAACGGCGCGGGCAAGACGACGCTGCTGCGCATGGTCGCGGGCGTCCTGCAGCCCGACACCGGCAGCGTCACGCTGGGCGCGAGCGTGAAGATGGGGTACTTCGCGCAGCAGGCCTTCGATCTGCTGAGGCCGGACCTCACCATCGAAGAGCAGCTGCAGCACGACTTTCCCAACGAGTCGATCGGCGTCCTCAGGAATCTCGCCGGCGCCTTCCAGTTCTCCGGTGACGACGTCGACAAGAAGATCCGGGCGCTGTCAGGCGGCGAGAAGACGCGGCTCGTGATCGCGCGGATGCTGCTCGACCCGCCGAACTTCCTCGTCCTCGACGAGCCGACGAACCATCTCGATCTCTTCACGAAGGAGATGCTCATCGACTCGCTGCAGGACTACGAGGGGACGATGCTGTTCGTGTCGCACGATCGGGCGTTTCTGCGGGCGCTGAGCAATCGCGTGCTGGAGCTGGGCGGCGAGAGCGGCGTCGAGCGGGAGCCGCATCTCTATCCAGGGTCCTACGTCGACTACGTGGCGCGCACCGGCCGCGAAGCGCCCGGCGTCCACGCGTAGGCAGGTGTCGGGTCACCAGAGGGTTGACGGTTGCGAGGCGGCGAGATTCGCCGCCTCGCGAGTGGCCCACTCGCCGTCGTTCGATCAGGGTACGCAGATTCTGCAACGTTCGCCGCCGTTCGGAGTGGCAAATTCCGCAACGTCGGGGCCGCTCGAGCGAGTGGACTCGGGGCGAGTCAGCTCTCCGGCGCGAAGTGGCGCTTGGCGAAGGCCCGTCCCGAGCCTGATTAGGACATCCGCGCAGATCGTCGGGCCGTCTCCGGTCGGGGACGGCCCTCTCGTGCGCAATCCATCAGGTGTTCGTCAGGTGGCAATTGGCGCATAATAGATGGCCAGATGGCCAAGACATCAACCGCCGCACTTCATGAGGGAACCGAGGCCACAAAGGACCTCGATCGCTTTCGGCAGCAGCTTCGCGCCGGTCAGCCCGGGCCACACGCGTATGTCGTCCTGTTGGGCCTCGACACGTTCGATGCGGCGGGCTTGCTGCGAGCGGTTCAGCGCGGCATTCCATATCGCGCGTTCGATCGATTCCAGCGCAACACATCACTGACGGTCGATCGGCTGATTGACCTCATCAACATTCCACGACGCACCCTGACGCGCCGGAAGGCCGACGGCCGATTCCTCTCGGATGAATCCGATCGCCTCCTCCGGGCCGCCAGGCTTTTCGGAAAGGCGCTCCAGCTGTTCGAGGGCGAACGTGACGCCGCGGTCGAATGGCTCACCACAGCACAGCCGGCTCTCGGCGGTGGTGTTCCGTTGGACCTCGCTCGTACTGAGCTCGGTGTTCAAGAGGTAGAGCGGCTGGTCGGCCGCCTCGAGCACGGTGTCTTCTCCTAAGATTAGTGGCGATCACCGCCTGGCGGATCGTCAAGGCCAGACACGCTGCGAACGCATTCGATGGTGAGGGCGCTCGTCTCGAGGGCGGCCGCTGGAACTCGCCCGGTACGCCGCTCGTGTACACGTCCGGCAGCGCGGCATTGGCGGCGCTCGAGATGCTGGTGCACTTGGGGCGTCGGTCGATCCTGGGCGCCTATGTGCTCATCGCGTGCACATTTGAGGAGAGGCTCATTGAGCGACTGGACCCGAGGCGCGTGCCGCCGAACTGGCGCTCATACCCGGCTCCGCCCGACCTCCAGGTGATCGGCGACGAGTGGGCGAAGGCGGCGACGGCCGCGGTCCTCCAGGTTCCGAGTGCCGTCATTGAAACGGAGTCGAACTACCTGCTGAATCCGCGACACCAGGATTTCAAAACCGTTCGCGTCGGAGATCCACAGCCCTTCGATTTCGATGAGCGCCTTGGAAGGCGCTGAGCCGCGGCCGGGTCGAAGTCAGCGCCCGGCGGCTTGCAGAGACTGCGGCGCGCTGGCGACACTCAATCAGACCTCGGCCACGCCCAGGCCCGTGAGGTATTCGTACGTGTCGTTGTAGAACGCCGGTGCACGAGTAGGGTCTGACTCGTCGCCAGGCGGCACGAAGATGACCATCCCCTGACGAGCACGCGTCAATAGAACGCGGTAGGCGTTTAACAGATAGCGCTTGCGGTCTTCCTTGTGGACCGTCGTCCACGAATCGCCGCGAAACGAGTGATAGCGCCATGATTCCGAATGGCGCCGCAGATCCGCATCCCAAGTGACGCAGACCCAGTCGAGCTCCAACCCCTGCACCTGGAATTCGGTTGCGGCGTCCTCCAGGTAGTAGCTCGATCGCGTGTCGTGCCTGTCGTTCAGGAACCACTGCACAGGATCGACG
>VFYY01000281.1 GCA_016871375.1 Acidimicrobiia bacterium | reverse complement strand
CGCTCGCGTTCCGCTGGCGCGGCGCGCCCGCCCACGCCCGCATCGCCGGCCTGGCGCGCGGCATCGTCCAGGCGCTGCCGGAGGCGACGCGCGGGGGCGTCCCGCTCTTTCTGGTGCTCGACGGCGACATCGCCCAGACGCTCGGCGCCATTCTCAAAGAGGAGCTGGGCGTGGCGTCCGAGGTGCTGGCGCTCGACGGCATCGCGCTCTGGGATTTCGACTACATCGATCTGGGCCGCGTGCGCATGCCGTCGTTCACGGTGCCGGTGACGATCAAATCGCTGGTCTTCACGGCCGACCCGCGCATTCCGCACGCGCACCCGCACGGCCACGGCCACGGCCACGATCACGATCACGATCACGGCCACGATCACGGCCACGGGCACCATCACGACGGTCATGAGCACCATCACCACCACGAGCCCCGCCGTCGGTAGGCCCGGCCCGGCCGGTCCCGGCGTGCTCGCGCGGGTGCGCGCGTTCGACGCGAAGTGGCTGGTGATCGGCCTCAGCGTCGCGTTCACGGTGTACATCGGCGTCATCCCGCTCGTCTTCCTGATCTGGCAGAGCTTCCGGACGCCGCAGACGGCGGCAGTCGACGCCGTCTGGACGCTCGCCAACTACGTGCAGGCGTACGGCACAGGCGGCAACTACCGGCTGTTCCTCACGTCGCTCCAGTTCGCGTCGGGGACGGCGGTCTTCGCGTTCGCGATCGGGACGACGCTCGCGTGGATCAACGAGCGGACGAACACGCCGTTCAAGGGCGTGGTGTTCGCGCTGTCGCTCATCCCGCTGGTCATTCCCTCGATCCTCTTCACGGTCGCGTGGATCCTGCTCGCGAGCCCGCAGATCGGCATCATCAATCTGACGCTCCAGAACTGGCTCGGGTTCGCGCAGCCGCCGTTCAACATCTACTCGCTGCTGGGGATGGTCTGGGTCGACGGCCTGCACTACTCGCCGATGGCGTTCCTGCTGATGACGGCCGCCTTCCGCGCCATGGACCCGTCGCTCGAGGAGTCGGCCACGATGAGCGGGGCCGGGGTGCTGCAGGTCGTGCGGCGGGTGACGCTGCCGATGACGTGGCCGGCCATCGTGGCGACGATCCTGATCCTGTTCATCCGCGCCATCGAGGCGTTCGAGGTGCCGGCGCTGCTCGGCCTGCCGGTCGGCATCGAGGTGTTCACGTCGGCGATCTACCAGGCCGTGCACCGGTACCCGAGCCAGGTGGGCCTCGCCTCCGCGTATGCGGCGGCGCTGCTCGTCATCACGAGCGTGGGCGTCTACTTCGTGGCGCGCCTGTCCGGCCGCGGGTCGAAGTACGCGACGATGACCGGCAAGGGGTTCCGTCCGCGGCAGATCGACCTCGGCCGCTGGCGCTGGTTCACCGCCGCGCTCTTCGTCGGCTACTTCCTGCTGATCGTCGTCCTGCCGTTCGCGGTGCTGCTCTGGTCGTCGTTCCAGCGCTTCTACACGGTGCCGTCGGCGGAGGCGCTGCAGAACCTGACGCTCGACCCGTACCGGTTCATCCTCGGCTACCCCAACCTCTGGCGGACGGTGGGGAACAGCCTGGTGCTGTCGTTCGGCGCGGCGACGGTGGTGATGCTCGTGACGTCGGTGATCTGCTGGATCGTGGTGAAGACGCAGATCCGGGGCCGGTGGCTCCTCGACAACGTCGCCTCGCTCCCGATCGTCTTCCCGGGGCTCGTGCTCGGCCTGGCGATCATGATCTTCTACTTGAACGTCGACGTCGGCATCTACGGGACGATCTGGATCATGCTGATCGCGTACGTGACGCGCTTCATGCCGTACGGACTGCGCTACAGCACGACGTCGATGGTGCAGATCCACAAGGAGCTGGAGGAGTCGGCCGCGATGTGCGGCGCCTCGTGGACGGCGACGTTCCGCCGCGTCATCCTGCCGCTGCTCAAGCCGGGCTTGCTGGCGGGCTGGATCTACGTGATGATCGTCTCGATCCGCGAGCTGTCCACCTCGATCCTCCTCTACAGCCCCGACACGCAGGTCATCTCCATCATCATCTGGGAGCTGTGGGAGAATGGCCAGTACGTCGAGCTGTCGGCCCTCGGCGTGCTCTTCATCATTGCGCTGTTCGTGCTCGTCCTGGCCACGCAGTGGATCGGGCGGAAGTACGGGATCAAGGAATAGAGCCGGGAAGAGCTGTTCACGCTTCTCTGTTCTCGGTGCTCGGTTCGTGTTCAGGTTCGGTTCCGGGTTCGAGGTTCAAGGTTCGGAGGTTCGATGTTCGGAGTTCGCGGCGTCCTCGTCCTTCGCGGCGTTCGGCCTGGCCGGATCGGAACAACGAATCGCGAACCCGGAACGCGGAACCCGAACCGAACCTGAACACGAACCGAGAAGTGAGAAGCTCAGAAGTGTGAACGAGATGCTCCGAGTCGAAGGCCTCAGCACCGAGTATCACGGCGAGCGCGGCCAGGTGGTCCGGGCCGCGCAGGACGTCAGCTTCACCGTCGAGGAAGGGCAGCTCTTCACCCTGCTCGGTCCGAGCGGCTGCGGCAAGACGACGACGCT
>VFYY01000280.1 GCA_016871375.1 Acidimicrobiia bacterium | reverse complement strand
CACCTCGCGCAGGCCGATGCGATGGATCTCTTCCGCCGTCAGGTTCGTCGTCGTGTGGCGGCGGAGCTGAAACGCGTACGCCGCCGCGCCGCCGGGCAGCCGCCACATGCCGGCCGCGTCGGTCGCCACGGCCATCTGCTCGGTGAGCAGCGCAATGCCCCTGCGCCACGCCGGGTACACGTGGCCGTCGACGATGCGCGCGGCCTCCGCGCGAAGCGTGGCGCGGCGCTCGTCGGTGACCGCCTTCGCGGCGGCGAGGCGCTGGTCGAGCGAGGTGACGAAGGGATTCTCCGCGGGCGGCGGCGCGATGAACTGCTGCATCTGCGCGATGGTGGAGCGCAGGATGAACCGCGGCGGCAGGATGTCCTTCGCGGCCTGCGCCTTCGCGTCGCTGATCGCTTCGTCCATGCGCTGGCTGACCTGCGCGAGCCGCGCCAGGTAGTTGTCGGCGTCCGCCTCCGTGCGGATCGGATGAACGACGGTCAGCGCGTTGACGAGATTGACGTTCGCGCCCGCGAACTGCTCGAGCGGGAACGAGGACACCGCTTCGTGCGCGGCGCCGTCGGCGATGACGCCGAGCTGCCACTCGAGGAGGTCGGCGGCGATGTGCTGCTGCTCGGTCCAGCCGCCGCGCGTCATCCGCCGCAGCTCGCCAAGGCCGCGGCGGGCGACCTCCACGCGCTGCTCGCGCCAGGTGCGCGTGACCGGCGTGAGCTGCCGCTCGAGGCGCTCCTGCTCGAGGCCGGTGAAGTACCGCGTCTGGATGGCGAGGTTGGGGTTGCCGCGCGCCCACTCGGCGCTGAAGTCGCGGAAGAACTCCTCGACGGGGCGCTGCTGCGCCGACAGCTGAATCGCCACGACCGCCGCGAACCCGATGGCCGCGAAGGGCGAGGCGCCGAGGCGAAGGGCCCTGCTCATCATGTCGGGATGGTACCGCCTCCCGCGCGCAGATTCCAGAAGGCGCCCGTCAGTCCGGCGCCGGCGAGCAGCGCCTCCGTCTCCTCGAGCGTGTGACGCCGCCAGGCGGGACTGAGCTTCCCGGCGTACCAGGCGCGGGCCAGCCGCCAGGCCTGGTCGGGCGTCAATAGCGCGCCGCGCGTGAGATCGCGCGACCGGCACCAGCAGTCCACGTGCTCTTCATCCCGGAAGAGCAGCATGGTCGATCACGTGAAGCCGATGTTGTCCCACCAGCGAAGGGCGGGGACGGCGAAGTGGACGACCCCCTCTGCTGATGCCAGCCGGTCTCCGACCACTTCGAGCGTCATCGGCGCGCCACAGTCGCCGCAGGCCGCGTGAATGGTCGCGTCCGCGCCGAGCGCAGCGGGAATGCCGAGCGCATCCCAGATGCAGATGGCCGCGTAGCGCGTCCCGCGCGCCGCGACACGAAAGGGCGACGGGACGGCGCAGAAGGGGTTGGCGGCCCAGATATCGCCGTCGTGGGGAGCCAGGATAATCGCCTTGCCCGAGGCGAGCTCGCGAAGCGCCTCCTGGACGGCGGTCTCGGGCGCCCGCAACGCCGCGGCGATCTGCCCGCGCTGCGGGACACGCCCCGTCGCGGCGGCCTCGCCGAAAACGTGCAGGCGAACCTGCTGGACGAGCGAGGTGTCGGTCACGGCGCGTGCCCGGCCGGCGGGCGATCTACTTCTTCAGGTGCTTGTTGACCAGCTTGGTCATCTCGAACATGTTCACGCTCGCCTTGCCGCCGAAGACCGGCTTGAGCGCGGCGTCCGACTTGATCATCCGCTTGTTCTTCTGGTCCTGCAGCTTGTTCTTCTTGATGTAGGCCCACAGGCGCTTGGTCACCTCGGTGCGCGGGATCGGCTTGCTGCCGACCACCTCGCTCAGCGCGGCACTCGGGGTCACGGGCGCCATGAACGCGGCGCTCGGCTTGCGCTTGCTGGTCTTACGGGCTGCGGACTTCTTCTTCGCGGACTTTCTCGCCGTCTTGGCCATTCTCTGTCCTCTCGAATGAGGTTGAACGCAAGAAAAACTGTGCAGCAACGTAACACAGCGGACCCTACGGCACTAGTTGAAACTTCTGGACCCGGCGGTTCTCGGGCCGGAGCGGCGTGACCTCGGTGACGTACAGGTTGCCCTTCGAGTCGGCCGCCATGTGGTGGAGTGTGCCGAACTCGCCCGGTGCCGAGCCCCAGCGCCCGAACGAGTCGAGCAGCTGGAGCGTGCGGCGGTCGAACACCATCACGCGTGCCTGGCTGCGGTTCCCGACGAAGAGATACCGCTGCGCCGGGTCGGTCGAGAACGCGGTGCTGGCGGCGGTCGTGCCGTTGCCGCACTCCGGCGCCCGGCACTCGCGGCCGATGAACACCTGCGACACGAACGTTCCCTCGATCGTGAAGACCTGGACGCGCTTGCCGCCGCGGTCGGACACGTAGACGAGGCCGTCGCTCGAGACGCGGGCCGCGTGCACCGGCTGGACGAACTGCGGCGCGCCGCGCTCGCCCTCGTCGGCGTTGGCCGGGTTCGGCGGCGCGTCGGTGGGCGCGTTGCCGAACGCCCCCCACATGCGCTTGAAGCGGCCCGTGTCGGCGTCGAAGACGATGATGCGGCGGTTGCCGTAGCCGTCGGCGACGAAGAGCTCGTTGGTCTTCGCG
>VFYY01000279.1 GCA_016871375.1 Acidimicrobiia bacterium | reverse complement strand
TCGCGGAGGTGGCGCCCGCCCAGGGAAACACGAGACCGACGCCGAGGTGGCCCAGCAGGATGGCCATCGAGGCCGGGTTGAACCCGATCTGCTGCGCGGCGGGAACAAAGATGCTGGCCAGCAGCGCCGTGCCCGAGATGAAGTTCGTGCTGATGCCGGCCGCGACGGCGGCCACGTACGGCAGGAGCAGGGGCCCGATGCCGGTGCTCGTGACCATGCCGCCGACCATGTCGGCAAAACCGAAACGGGTGAGCGCGTCGGTCATCGCCACCGCCCCGCCGACGAGGAACATGCTGTTCCACGGGCCGTTGGTCTCCGCGTCCCTCCACGACAGGAGCCCCTCGCCGCCGCGACCTGCCCTGAGCGCAGTCGAAGGGTCGGCTGACCGGATCGTGAACAGCAGAAACAGGACGGCCGGCGGCACGACCCACACCGGCAGCGCGCGCGTCATCCACGCCGCCAGGGGGTTGCCGCTGCCGAGCGCCACCACGAGCAGCGGCGGCACCGTGAAGAGCGCGATCATCAGCCAGAACACCAGCAGGACGCGCCGCTCGTTCGGCCGCATCGGCCCGAGCTTGGCGCGCTCGCCGCGCAGGAACTCCTCGCCAGCCGGGATCGTCCGCATCTCGGGCGGCACCAGCACCCAGAGCACGCCGTAGAACGCCACCAGCAGCGCGACGAACACCGGGACGCCGACGATCATCCACTCGAAGAAGCCGAGCTGGCGCCCGGTCACCTGCTCCAGCACCGACACCGCGATCGCGTTGTGCGGAACGCCGATGATCGTCGCGGCGCCGCCGGCGACCGACGCGTACAGCGTGCCGAGCGTGATGAACGACGCGAAATTGGTCTTTCCCGCCGGCGTCGCGCCGGTCATCGTCCACGTATGGCGCACGACGGACATGCCAATCGGTATCGTCATCGCCACCGTCGCCGCGTCGGAGATGAAGGTGGAGATCAGCCCGACGATGAGCATGTAGATGAACGTCAGCCGCGCCATCCGCCCGCCGATGCCGCGCAGCGCGAGGAAATTGAGCGCGAACCGGTAGGCGAGCCCGTGCTTCTCGATGGCGTACCCCATGAGCACGGTGCCGAGGATCCAGAAGAAGATCGGCTGCCCGTAGAGCGCCATGGTGTCCGCGATGTTCATGACGCCGGCCGCCGGGAAGACGAGAAACGGCAGCATGGCGGCGATCGCCCAGGGCATCGGCTGCGTCATCCACCAGACGATCACGCAGACGAAGGTCGCCAGCGCCACGCGTCCCTGGTACGACAGCTCGAGCGGCGCGGCCATCGCCAGGGCGAACGCCGCGGGGCCGGACAGCAGTCTGAACAGGTACAAGAACGGAAATCCTAATACAATTTGCGCTCACCCCCATGGATCTCCCCAGACTGAAGACCGCGCTCGTGACGCGCGGACATACGCAGGCGCTCAAGGACGGCACGGTCAGGCCCGCGACGTGCGCGTTCGACTTCGAGGAGGTGCCGGTCATCATCAAGGCGTTCCGGCGGATGGTGCGCGGGCTCGAGTTCGACGTCTGCGAGATGGCGATCACCACCTACATCTGCGCGCGGGCGCACGGGAAGCGCTTCACCGCGATTCCGGTCTTCCCGATGCGGGCCTTTCACCACGGCGCCGTCGTCTACAACACGAGGAGCGGCATCCGGGGGCCACAGGATCTGGAAGGCCGCAGAGTCGGCGTCAACCGCGGCTACACCGTGACCACCGGCGTCTGGGCGCGGGCCATCCTGCAGCACGAGCACGGCGTGAACCTGGGGCGCGTCACCTGGGTGCTCTCCGGCGACGAGCACGTGGCCGAGTGGCAGCCGCCGGAGAACGTGGTGCCGCTCGACTCCGATCGGTCGCTCGACGAGCTACTCGCCGCCGGCGACATCCCCGCCGCCATCAGCGTGCACGTGGACTCGCCGGAGGTGAAGCCGCTCATCCCGAACGCCGCCGACGCGGGTCTCGCGGCGCTCCGTTCGCGCGGCCTCTGGCCCATCAACCACACGATTGTCGTCAAGGACGAGGTCCTCAACGCGCATCCGGACCTCGCGGCCGACCTGTACCGCGCGTTCGTCGAGGCGAAGCGGCTCTCCATGGATCGGCTGGACGATCCGCTGCTGCTGAAGGTGAGAGACGTCATCGGCGATCCGCTGCCGTACGGCGTGGCGGAGAACCGGCAGATGCTCGACGCCATCGTGCAGCATGCCCAGGAGCAGGGCATCATCCGGCGCGCCATCCCGCTCGAGAAGCTGTTCGCCGCCGTTTGAGGTTGCGGAGGGGACGGAGGCAACGGCTTCACACGGAGGCACGGAGATCAGACGTGATTCCGCCAGGGCACATTGAAACGGCGAGGAGTAACAACGAGGATCGTTTCCGGCGGAATCCCTCCCGGCATGGAAACCGTGTGGTCGGAGTACCGGAACGTTGGGTACGACACGCAGCGGCTCGAACCGACGACGTCATAACGCGCGCTGACGCCGTCGATGACGATGGTCGGCTAGTCCCCTGGATCGGTGATTACTGACAAAAGTCTGGTCACTGCGCATGCACCTGTTGAGTACGCAGACCAAACCGTCGCATCTTGTCGAGGATCTCGTCTGCGGTCTTTGTCCATTTG
>VFYY01000278.1 GCA_016871375.1 Acidimicrobiia bacterium | reverse complement strand
CTGACGGAGGGACGACCATGCAGATCGCGCTCGCGCTCTATCCGGGCTTCACGGCCCTCGACATCATCGGCCCGTTCCAGGTGCTCTCGGCGCTGCCCGACGCTACGTGCGTGTTCGTGGCGGCGGAGGCCGGACCCGTCCGCGACGATACGCGCGTGGTGGAGCTGCGCGCGCCGCTGGGCTTCGCCGAGTGTGCCGAGCCGGACGTCATCGTGGTGCCCGGCGGGATGCATACGATGCGCTGCATTCCGGACCACCCGATTCTCGACTGGCTGCGACAGATGTCGCCGAAGGCGCGATGGACCGCGTCGGTGTGCACCGGCTCGATCCTCTTGGCGGCCGCCGGTCTGCTGAAGGGGGAGCGCGCCACCACCCACTGGGCGGCGATGGCGGCGCTGGAGTCGTTCGGCGCGATTCCCACCGCCGAGCGCGTCATCTTCGGCGATCGGATCGTGACGGCGGCTGGCGTGAGCGCGGGCATCGACATGGCCCTGCAGCTCGCGGAGCGCCTGGTCGACAAGGACGCCGCGATGGCCGCGCAGCTCGCGATCGAGTACGACCCGGCGCCGCCGTTCCAGTGCGGGTCGCCGAAGAGCGCGCCGAAGGAGCTGGTGGCTGCCGTGGCGGCGCGGCTGGCGAAGGCGGTGGCGCCGCCCGCGCGCTGACGCCGCCGCGGAGCTGACGCAGCCGGCGTTTCCCGGGCCCAGGGCAGGGAAGCGTGCCTTGTGCACGACACGCTGGACGTGATGCGTGAGTTTCCTCTTGACGGACTTCGTGAAGCAGAGCGCGCGAAAGTGGCGGTGCGGCCCGAACAGCGCCGAGGGCAGGGTGTACGTCCGCGAGGACGCGAGATCCGCCGCACGGTGCGAAAAAACCTGGTTCCGCGACGCGATCGCGACGCTTATGCCTCGCAGAGGCCTCGAAAATCCCGGGTATATGGTCGTCCCAAAACGAGAGGGAGACCATCATGGAGAACTACCCGGAGCTCGATCGCCTGGGAGACGAGATCGCCGAGCTGTCCGCACACCTCGAAGCCGCCACCGCGCGACTGCTGGACCGCATACGCGAGTTCGACGCGCGCGCTGGCTGGAACAATGGCTTCAGCTCATGCGCTGCCTGGCTCGCGTGGCGGGTCGGCCTCGACCTCGGCGCTGCGCGTGAGCGGGTGCGCGTGGCCCGCGCGCTCGGTACGCTCCCACGCCTGGCGGCGGCGCTCTCCCGCGGCGAGATCTCCTACGCGAAGGTCCGGGCGGTGACCCGCGTCGCCACGACGGAGACCGAGGAGCAGCTGCTCAAGGTCTCGCGCGCCGGGACCGCGGAGCATGTCGAGCGGATCGTGCGCGGCTGGCGCCGTGTCGACCGGCGGGCCGAGATGGCGGAAGCCCGCCGCCAGGACGGTAGCCGTGCGCTCCACGTGTATCAGGATGAAGACGGTACGGTCACTGTTCGTGGGCGGCTCACCGCCGAGCAGGGCGCGCTGCTCGTGCGCGCGCTGGATGCGGCGCGAACTGCCCTGACGGCTGGGCGAAAAGTTTCCGCGGAAACGTTTCCGGACCCGCCGACGTTTCCGCAGGCGCAGGCCGACGCCCTGACGCTACTGGCGGAGACCGCGCTCCATCAGGGCATCGATCCCGGGACGCCGGGCGAGCGCTACCAGGTCGTGGTCCATGTCGACGCCGGCGTGCTCTCCGATGCCGAGCATCCCGGTCAGTCGGTGCTGGAAGACGGCGCCCGCGTCTCCGCGGAGACGTCCCAACGGCTCGCCTGCGACGCGAGCCGCGTGGTGATGCGCCACGACGCGAACGGCGACCTCGCCGGCGTCGGCGCCCGGGCGCGCACGATTCCGCCGGCGCTCAGGCGCGCGCTCCACCACCGCGACGGCGGCTGCCGCTTCCCCGGCTGCGGCGTGCGCGTCGCGGAGGGCCATCACATTCAGCACTGGGCGTGGGGCGGGCCGACGACGCTGGCGAACCTGACGATGCTGTGCCGCCGGCATCACCGCGCGGTCCACGAGGAGGGCTTCCGCGTCGAGCGCAAGGCCGACGGCGTCGTCGCGTTCTATCGGCCGCAGGGGTGGCCGATCCCCGACGTCCCGGCGTCACCCACGCTGCCGGACGATCCGCTCGAGACCGTGCGTGCCGCGAATGCCCGCCACGGCGTGCAGATCGACCCGCACACGATGACGCCGGACTGGGACGGCGAGCGGCTCGACGTCGGATACGCGATCGACGTCCTGCACCCGCTCGCGAATCCGGGCCTGTACGAGAAGCGCGACGGCCGCGCCGAGACCGACGCGGCCTGAGTACGGCGACGGCGCTAGACCGCCGGCCCCGCGTCGAACTTCAGGCCCATCTTCGTCTGGAACACCTCGAGCGCGTGCGGGTCGATCGCGGCGATCTGCTTCGCGATCGCGGGCGGCAGGCCGATGTCGTCCCGGTCGTTGATGCCGCCGGTGATCACCGTCAGGAGCACGGCGTCGGCGGTGCCCACGTTGCGGAAGCCGCGGTTCACGCCGGGCGGGCACGAGAACGTGTCCCACTTGTTGAGCACGATCTTCTCGCCGCCGTCGTCGTTCAGCGAGAACTCCAGCGTGCCCTCGAGGACCGTGAAGGTCTCGTACGTCTTCTTGTGCGCGTGCAGGCAGGGGCCCTGGCCCGGCGGCATGACCGAGATGAACATCGTGAGCCCGGCCGCGTCGTAGATCGGCGCGTCGTTGCCGAACGGCGAC
>VFYY01000277.1 GCA_016871375.1 Acidimicrobiia bacterium | reverse complement strand
AAACGCGCCGTCGCCGGTGTTGAAGCCGATGTGCGCGTACTCGATGGCCTGGGTGAGCAGGAAGGCGAGCCCGAGCAGGATCGTCGCGACGAGGCCCGCCTGCAGCCCGCGCCGGTGCCCGCGCCGGATCGACTGGGTCGCCCAGTGGATCGTGAAGCTCGACGTGACCAGGATCAGCGTGTTGATCAGCGCGACGAAGACGGGGAAGTGGTAGGGCTCCGGCGGCCACGTCGCAGGGGCGTCCTCGTTGACGACGCGCACGAAGAAGTAGGCGGCGAAGAAGCTGCCGAAGAGCATCGCCTCGGAGGCGATGAAGAGCAGCATCCCGAGCACGGTCGGGTTGAATCGCGAGCTCTGGTTCGCCGGCGGCGGCCCGTGGTGGTCGTGGTCGTCGTGACCGGCGCCGTGCAGCGCCTCGGCGTGCGCGCTCACCGCCCGCTCCTCGTCATGCGTGCGCTCCGTGCGGCGCAGGAGCGGCTGCCGCGCCGCCCTTCATGATCGCGTGCTTGGCGCCGGGCACGCCGTACTCGTACGGCCCCCCGACCACTGTGGGGATCTCGTCGAAGTTGAACACCGGCGGTGGCGAGCTGACCTGCCACTCGATCGTCAACGCGCGCCACGGGTTGGCGCTCGCGACCGGGCCACGGATCCAGCTGACGATCACGTTGTAGAAGAAGAGGATCAGCGACGCCCCGAGAACGAAGGAGGCGATCGAGACGATGAGGTTGAGCGTCGCGTAGTTCGACGAGTAGTCGAAGACGCGGCGCGGCATGCCGTCCAGCCCGACCCAGTGCATCGGGAAGAACGTCACGTTGAACGAGACGAAGGTGATCCAGAAGTGGGTCTTCCCGAGCCGTTCGTTGTACATGCGCCCGGTCATCTTCGGGAACCAGTAGTAGGCGCCGGCGAAGATCGTGAACACGGAGCCGCCGAAGAGCACGTAGTGGATGTGCGCGACGACGAAGTACGAGTCGGATGCGTGCACGGTGATCGGCACCGAGCCGAGGAAGAGGCCTGAGAGACCGCCGAGCAGGAACATCGAGATGAACCCGACTGCGAACAGCATCGGCGTGTTGAGCTGGATCTTCCCGCGCCACATGGTCGCGAGCCACGAGAACACCTTCACGCCCGTCGGCACGGCGATCAGCAGCGTCGAGATCATCATCGGCACCTTCAGCCACTCGGCCATGCCGGCGACGAACATGTGGTGCGCCCACACCGAGAAGCCGAGGACGAGGATTCCGAGAAGGGAGATCGCCATCAGCCGGTAGCCGAAGACGGGCTTCCTCGACATCACCGCCATGACCTCGGAGATGATCCCGAACCCGGGCAGGATCATGATGTAGACGGCAGGGTGACTGTAGAACCAGAAAATGTGCTGGTAGCCCAGCACATACCCCCCATTCTCCGGCACGAAGAAGCTCGTGTGCATCACCCGGTCGAACATGACGAAGAACTGGGAGCCCGCGATGAACGGGGTCGCCAGCACGACGAGAAGCGAGGTCGTGAAGTTGGCCCAGACGAGGAGCGGCATGCGCCAGAAGGTCATGCCGGGCGCGCGCATGGTGATGATCGTGACGAGGAAGTTGAGCGCGGTCGCGATCGAGGACGCGCCCGCCCACTGCACGCCCATGTTGAAGAACATCGACCCGACCGGCGTGTCGGTCGCGAGCGGTGCGTAGCCCGTCCAGCCGGCGGCGAACGGCCCGCCGGGCGCGAAGAAGCTGACCAGGAACATCACTCCGCCGATGGGCAGGAACCAGAACGAGAGCGCGTTCAGGCGCGGGAACGCCATGTCGGGCGCTCCCAGCATCAGGGGGATCACGAAGTTCCCGAGCCCCGCGAACACGGGGACGATGAACAGGAAGATCAGCAGCGTCGCGTGGACGGAGACGAGCCCGTTGAACGTCTGCGAGTCGAAGAACTGGAGGCCCGGGTTCGCGAGCTCTGCCCGGAACAGCATCGCCATCAGCCCGCCGATCGCGAAGAAGACGAACGTCAGCGACGTGTACTGGATCCCGATGACCTTGTGATCGGTGTTGACCCCGAAGTACGACTTCCAGCTCGAGGCGCCGTGCTGCGAGTGGTCTTCGGGACGCGTCTTGCGACCGGAGATGTAGTAGAGCCAGTAGTCGAAGGCGCCGAGGCCGAGCAGGAAGCCGATCGGCGCCGCGACGAGCCCGCCGACGAGCACGATGATCGTCCAGTCGTAGATCGGGGCCCAGTTCCCGATCCAGCGCAGGCCGACGACGATGTACATGCCGATCCAGAAGAAGAGCGGCGTCGTCCAGAGCGCGCGCACCCAGCCGGCGCGCATGAGGATGCCCTTCGGGCGCGGCGCGTCGGGAGCACCGTGGTGCGTGCCGTGCCCTGCTCCGTGTTCGGCGACGCTCGCCACGATCGTCCTCCTACCCCTTGCCTTCTGTCCCGGTGCTCTCGGTCAGGTACGCCACGAGCGCGTCGATCTCCTCCGCCTCGAGCGAGTCACCATACGTCTTCGGCATCACGCCTGCCTGGAATCCCTCGGCGACGATCGCGTCGGGCTCCACGATCGACTGGCGGACGAACTGCTCGAGCGGCTCGCCCGCTGCCTTCGCCGCGGCATCGAGGTCGTCGAGCTTGGGCCCGACCGCACCGGAGGAGCCCGCCGGAGCGAACGCGTGGCAGCCGCCGCACCCGGCGCTCGCGAAGGTCGAGGCGCCGAGGTCGGAGCCACCGCCGCCGCTCCCGCCGCCGCTGCCACTGCCGCCGCCGGCATCGCCGC
>VFYY01000276.1 GCA_016871375.1 Acidimicrobiia bacterium | reverse complement strand
CGGCGTGCGCACGGCGGACGGACGGCGCGCCCTCGACGCGCTCGACCGCGCGCTGCGCGACGGCGACCATCTCGGGAACCCCGGCACGACCGCGGACCTCACGGCCGCGGCGATCTTCGTGGTGCTGCTCGAGGGTGGCTGGCATGCCTGAACGCAGCGAATACCGCGTCTCCGTCACCAAGGACTACCTGGTCTTCTCGTCCGCGCACTTCATCACGTTCGCCGGACACCGCTGCGAGGGGCTGCACGGCCACAACTACCGCGCGCGCGTGACCGTCGAGGGCGCGCTCGACGAGGAGGCCTGGTTCGTCTTCGATTTCGTCGAGCTGAAGAAGCTCATGAAGCAGCTCTGCGACGAGATCGATCACCTGGTGCTGCTGCCGCTCGAGAGCACGCGCATCGGCGTGGTCGAGGAAGGCGAGATCGTCAAGGTCAGCGTGGACGGGAAGCCGCGCTACGTGTTCCCGCTGAAGGACTGCGCGCTGCTGCCGATCCCGAACACGACCGTGGAGATGCTGGCGCGCCTGCTGACCGACCGGCTCCGCAAGGAGCTCGTCGCGCGCGGCGCCACGGGCCTGACCGCCATCGAGATGGAAGTCGAGGAGAACTTCGGCCAGACGGCCGTCTACCGCCTGACCTTGAAGTGACGCGCGGCCTCGATCTCCGGCGCGCCGAGGCGCCGCTGGTGCAGCACGGTCGCGACCAGCACACCGTCGCAGCCGGCATGCCCGAGCTGATTCAGATCCTCGACCCCGCGCACGCCGCCGCCCGCCAGGAGCAGCCGATCGGGAACCGCCTCACGCACGCGCGCGATCACGTCGAGATCCAGGCCGCCCTCGGCGCCCACGCGGGCGAGGTCGATGACGATGATCGCCCCCGCGCCGGCGGCGCGTGCCCGGGACGCGACGCGCTCGGGAGATTCGCCAGCGGCACACGCCCCGATCGGCGCGCCGTTGCGAAGGTCCAGGCTGAAGGCGGCCTGCGCGGCGCCGACGGCGTCGCAGATGCCGTCGAGCACGTCGTACGACGGCAGCGTCTCGAGGCCGACAACGACGTGCGCCACGCCCAGGTCGATGACCTCGACGGCGTGCGGCACCGACGAGACGCCCGCATCCAGCCACACCAGCGGCCCGACCGCGCAGAGGGCGGCGAGCGCCGTGTCCTGCCGCGCGCCGCCGCGGATCGCGTCGAGGTCCGCGACGTAGATCTCGCCGAGCCCGAGCTCGATGGAGTAGCGCCTCGCCAGCGCCACGGCGTCGCCGTCGCCAACGGGCCGATAGCCGTCGCGGTCGCCGCGCACGGCGTGCACCGCATGGCCGTCCATCAGGTCGATCACGCCGATCACGCGCACGGGGTCATCCGATGAACGTTGACGCCATCAAGGTCGACATCGTCGTCAAGGTCGGCGGGAGCCTTCTCGCGCACCAGCGGGAGCTCGACGCCGTGCTGGCCGCGCTGGCGGCTGCCGCTCTTCGCGTCCGGCTGCTGATCGTGCCCGGCGGCGGCCCGTTCGCGGACGCCGTCCGCGAGCTCGATCGCCGCGTCGGCCTGTCGGATGACGCCGCGCACTGGATGGCGATCCTCGCGATGGATCAGTACGCGCACGTGCTCGAGGACCGGCTGGCCGGCCGCGTGCCGGTGCTTGCGCCGTCGAAGTGGCTGCGCGAGGCGGATCCGCTCCCGCATTCGTGGGACGTGACGAGCGACAGCATCGCGGCGTGGGTGGCGGGGCAGGTTGGTGCGCACCGGCTGGTGCTGGTGAAGCCGCCCGGCGCCACGGGTGCGCTGGTCGACGCGTACTTTCCGCACGCGCTTCCCGCGTCCGTGGCGCCGGTCGTGGTCTGTGCGGACCGCCTCGACGCGCTCGAGGCGGCCCTGGGCGGGCCGCACGGACCCGCCCTCCCTGTTACTCCGAACGAGCCCGCGCGACCTTGAGCTCGGTCAGCTTGGCGACGATGTCGTCGCCTGACGTCGCCGGACGCACCGTCTTCTCGATGTAGACGATGCGGCCATCGGGTCCGATGTAGAACGTCCACCGGTTCGCGACCTCCGCCCCCGCGAAGGTGCGCAGGACGCCGTACTTCTGGGCCGTCGCCTTCGAGGGATCCGCGAGGATCGGGAAGTCCGCGCTTTCCTTCTTCGCGAACGCGGTGTTGTCCGCCAGCGTGTCCACGCTGATCATGAAATAGGCGACGTCGAATGCCCGAATTTTTCCCCCGCTCTCACGGAGCGAGTTGCATTCGGCCGTTCAACCAGCGGTGAACGCCTTCGGGAACCACGCGAGCACGACGCTCTTGCCGCGCAGCTTCGAAAGCGAATGGGTCTGGCCGTCGCTGGCCTGCAGCGTGAAGTCCGGCGCCATGTCGCCGACCTTCAGCTCCACCGCGGGAGCGGGGGCCTGTCCCATCACCACCGTCGAACCGACACTCGAGGCCGCCAGCACGAGCACTGCCAGTCCGATGACTGTCCTCATGTGGCCTCCTGGAATGTCGGAAAAATAACACACCCTGCCCGGCAGCGCCGCACCCTTTCGACCGTTACGCGTCCCGTTCGCCCGCCGTCGCAGGCCGCGCCCCGGACGCCCGCGATATCGGCTCCCAGCGCAGCGATTCCGGCGAGGTCGTCCACGTCGAGCTTGCCCGCGAGGGCGAGGAACAGGCCCGCCTGCCGCGCCGCATGGAGCCACGCGCGCAGCCGTTCCGGCGGCAGCAGGCGGCACAGCCCCGGTCCGTGCTTGTCCGCGGTGTCGAGCAGGACGCCGAGCGCCCCGGCGCGAGCCGCAACAGCCGGAATCAGATCCGCGGCGCCGCCGGACTCCGCGCAGGCGACCGCGACAACGCCGCACGCGGCGGTTGCGGTCGCGCCGCGCACGGCCGCTGCAAGGAGACGCTCGACACGAAGTGCATCGTCGCCCGC
>VFYY01000275.1 GCA_016871375.1 Acidimicrobiia bacterium | reverse complement strand
GGACGCTCATCATCAAGCTCTCGGGCCTGCTGCGCCGCCTGCTCAAGAGCCACCAGCATTTCGTCACGCTGCGCGAGGAGATCGAAGCCATCGACGAATACCTCGACATCGAGGTCGCCCGGTTCGGGCCGAAGCTCGCGGTCTACAAGGACATCAGCCCGGACACGATCGACCTCGTGGTCCCGAGCATGATCCTGCAGCCGCTCGTCGAGAACGCGATCAAGCACGGGCTCGCGCGCAAGGTCGGCAACGGCGCGATCGTCATCCGCAGCTGGCGCGAGCACGGCCGCGCCGTCATCGAGGTCGAGGACGACGGGATGGGGTTCCTGCTGGAGCGGCTGTCGGAGCCGATGGCGAGCGGGATCGGCCTGGCCAACGTGCGCGAGCGGCTGCGTGTCATCTACGGCGCCACCTATCAGCTCACGCTCACGAGCGAGCCCGGCAAGGGCACCAGCGCCCGCATCGAGATTCCCGAGCTGATGGCGGCGGAACAAATCACGGCATGACCATGTGCGAATTGCGATTTGCGAATTGCGATTTCGAAGCATTCACAAATCACAAATCACAACTCACACATTCATGAGCCTTTCACTCAAAGTGATGGTCGTGGACGACGAGCAGCATGCCCGCGACGAGCTGCGCTACCAGCTGGAGCAGGCCGGGGACGTGGAGGTCGTCGCGCAGGCCGGCAACGGCATCGAGGCGCTGGCGGCCGTCGAGCGCTTCGATCCGGATCTCGTGTTCCTGGACATCCAGATGCCCGGCCTGAGCGGCTTCGAGGTGGCGCGCCGCCTGCTCGATCAGGACGCGGCGCCGCCGGCGCTCGTGTTTGTCACCGCGTTCGACCAGCACGCCATCGAGGCGTTCGAGGTCAACGCCGTGGACTATCTCCTGAAGCCCGTGGACGCCGCGCGGCTGGAGCAGGCGCTGGCCCGCGCCCGCCGGCGGCTGAGCTCGGAGCGCCCGGGACCGGCGGCGGCCGCGCCGTTGAACGACCAGCTCGAGCGGATCGTCAAAATGATGGCCAACCGGCAGGTCCGGAGGGATCAGGTGGCTGTCAAGGTGGGCGAAAAGTTCGTCCTGGTGCAGGCCGACGACATCATCTATGCCTCCCTGGCCGACGAGTCGATTAACATAGTTACGGGCCAGGTCACGGGCACGTCGAACTACCGGACGCTGGACGACCTGCAGGCCCGGTTGGACCCTGAGGTGTTCTGGCGGGTCCATCGGTCGCACCTGGTCAACATCAACAAGATCAAGGAGATAGTCCCTTGGTTCAGTCGGAACTACATCCTGAGGATGAAGGACGCGAAGGCGACGGAAATCCCGGTCAGCCGGTCCCAGACGAAGCGGCTGCGGGAGTACCTGAAGCTCTGACGCCGCCCGAATTCCAGGGTGAGCAGGCGCCGGCGCTCCGGCTCGAAATCGACGACCGGACGGCCGCCATCATGCACCGGCTGAACGTCTGGAAGGACGAACTGGTCGCCTGGTTCAAGACGCTGGCCTCGGCCGCTGTGTACGCCACCCTGATCGTGACGTTCGGCTTCCAGGTGGCGCGCGTCGAGGGGCAGAGCATGGCGCCGACGCTGGCCGACCAGGACCGGCTCATCGTCAACAAGCTGGCGTACCGGCTGGGCGAACCGCGGCGCGGCGACATCGTGATGCTCTACTACCCGATTAATCCCGAGAAGTCGTTCGTCAAGCGGGTCATCGCGGAAGAAGGCGACACGGTCCGGATCGTCGAGGGGCGGGTCTACGTCAACGACGTGCCGATGCGCGACGACTTCGTGCCGCCCGAGTACCGCAGCCACGACGACTGGGGCCCGAAGGTCGTGGACGAGGGCTACTACTTCGTCATGGGCGACCACCGCAACAACAGCTCCGACAGCCGCCACTGGGGCTTCGTGCCGAAGAAGTACATCATCGGCAAGGTGCAGCTCCGCTGGTGGCCGATTCCGAGCGCGCACATCTTCTGACGGACGACCGCTATTCGCAGGTTGTCCGCATTCTCCGGCGCGTTCTCGTCATCAATCTCGCCGTCGCACTGGCCAAGATCGTCCTCGGATACGTCACGGGGGCGGTCTCGGTGCTCTCCGACGGGTTCCACTCGCTGACCGACGCGGCGTCGAACGTGGTGGCGCTCGTCGGCGTGTCGGTGGCGCGCAGGCCGCCCGACGCCAACCACCCATACGGCCATCGCAAATACGAGACGATGGCGTCGTTCGGCATCCTGATCTTCCTCATCCTCGTGCTCGTCGAGGTGCTGCGCGCCTCGTACAGCCGGCTCCTGTCGGGCGACACGCCGCGCGTGTTCCCTGAAGGCATCGGGGTGATGACGGCCACGCTCATCATCAACATCGTCGTGGTCCGCTACGAGATGCGCGCCGGGCGGCGGCTCGTGAGCGAGGTGCTGCAGGCGGACGCGATGCACACGCGCAGCGACGTGCTGACGTCGGTGGCCGTCCTCGGCGCGCTCGTCGGCGTCTGGTTCGGCTTTCCCATCCTGGATCCGCTCGCGGCGCTCTTCGTGGCCGTGTTCATCGGCTATGCGGGCTGGCGCATCGCCCAGCAGTCGTCGCGCATTCTGTCGGACGAGATCGTGATCGCCGAGGGCGAGGTGCGGGAGGTCGTGCAGTCGGTGCCGGGCGTCATCGGCTGCGAGAAGATCCGGACGCGCGGCTCGGCCGATCACGTGTTCATGGACCTGCACGTCTGGCTCGACGGGCAGACGCCGCTTCAGGATGCCCACTCCACGTCCCACGTCGTCAAGGACCGCCTGATGGCGCGGTTCCCCCACCTCGCGGACGTGGTCATCCATATCGAACCGCCGCCGCGGTGAGCTTCGGGATGGCGGCGGCCGTCGCATCGTACGGTCGCCTGTAACTCGTTCGGGTCGTTCGGGTCGTTCGAGTTAGACTATTCGGGCATGCGTCGGATCCTCGC
>VFYY01000274.1 GCA_016871375.1 Acidimicrobiia bacterium | reverse complement strand
CTGTGAGGTCGGCGGATCGAGAATCGATTGCTTCTGCCAGTCGCCGGAGCAATTCGTCGCGACCAGCGCGTTCCAGGGCGGCGTGATCGGCGTCGTCTGCCACCCCCAGATCGGGCAGGAGTGCTTCAGGAATCTCTGACGCGTCTCTTGCACCGACATGGACGTCCGCGTAGACCCGCTTCAGGTTTTTGAGGATCCGAGATGGCATCACCAATATGCCCGGATATAATTCTCGGCACAGACAGGTACGCTCATCGTCCGCAGCCGGTGCGGGACCGGACTGCCAACACCCAGGGGGGGCGTCCATGGCGCCGTTGCTGGCCCGCTTGCCGGATGCATTCCGCATCCTTGTCGTCGACGACGAACCGGATGTGCGCGCCGTCACCCGATTGAGCCTGAAGGGCCTGAAGTTCGATAGCCGTCCGGTCGAGCTGCTCGATGCGGCGACGGGCAAGGAGGCGGTCGCCGTGACCCGCGCCAATCCCGACATCGCGGTCGTCCTGCTCGACGTGGTCATGGAGGACGACGCCGCCGGCTTGAACGCCTGCCGGGCGATCCGCGAGGACATCGGCAACCGCACTGTCCGCATCCTGCTGCGGACCGGACAGCCCGGGCAGGCCCCGGAGAAGCAGACGATCGACACCTACGACCTCGACGGCTATCTGCCGAAGGCCGAGCTGACCTCGACGCGCCTCTATTCGTCCGTCCGCTCGGCGCTCAAGGCGTGGCAGGAGCTCGTGCAGCTGGAGCGGTACCGGCAGTACCTCTCGGTGATCCACGAGCGGACGACGGCGATGCACTCCTACGATCCGCTGGGCAAGCAGCTCGAGAAGATCCTGGAGGCGGCGCTCGAGATCTGTCCCGCGAAGCTCGGCGTGCTCAACCTCGAGACCTTCGAGCAGCACGGCAACTCCGAGCGGCATTTCCTGCATCGCGCCGCCGGCCTCGACGCGGGGTCCGCCCGCGCGGCGGCCGAAGAGGTACGCGCGCACGTCGTGCGCGAGCTTCGGAAGACAGCGCCGGTCCAGCCAGGCAAGTACGACGGCGGCGTCATCGTGCCGCTGAAGGCGCACCGCGATCTCGGATACGGCTGGTTGTTCCTCGCCGGCGCGGACGCCGACGAGCTCACGCGCGTTTCGCTGTCGGTGTTGGCCGGACACGCGGCCAACGCGCTCTATTCGACCGTCGTCGAACGGATGCTCGAGGGTTCCGACGAGCGCATCGATACGCTCGCCATCTGAGCGGGAGCGGGCACCCGGGCAGGGGAGACCGATGACCCAGTTCCTGGGGCCGACCATGGCGCTCACGATGAGCACCATCGCCTTCACCATATGCTTTGCATGCTGGGTGCTGAACGGCGTGCTCATCACCTATCTCGTCAATACAAACATCTTCGCCTTCACGACCGCGGAAGTCGGCTGGCTGCTTGCCGTCCCCTTCCTTACCGGCTCCATCAGCCGCCTGCCGCTCGGCGTGCTCACCGACCGCTACGGCGGACGGACAGTGTTCTTCTGGCTGATGATCGCGTCGGCGGTACCGCTCTATCTGGTCTCCCACGCGCGCGGTTTCGGCGACCTGCTGTGGGCCGGCGCGGGCTTCGGGCTCACCGGCGGCGGCTTCGCCGTCGGCGTCGGCTATGTCGCGGCGTGGTTCTCCAAGCAGATGCAGGGCACGGCGCTCGGCATCTTCGGCATGGGCAACGCGGGCGCGGCCCTCAACACGATGGTCACGCCGTCGCTCCTGATCTGGCTGACGGACACCGGCGCCGATCCCGAGCACTGGCGGCAGCTCCCGCGCCTGTATGCCGCGGTCCTCGTCCTGGTGGCCATGCTGTTCTTCGTGCTGACCAAGGATAAGCGGCCCGAGAGCGCGAGCGGCACGGGGCGGACGACGCTCACCCTTCTCGCCCCGCTCGCGGACATCCGCGTCTGGCGCTTCGGCCTCTATTACTTCCTCGTGTTCGGCGCGTTCGTCGCCGTCGCGCAGTGGCTCGTGCCCTACAGCGTGAACGTCTACGGCATCTCGATCGTGCAGGCGGGGTTCATCGCCTCCCTGTTCAGTTTTCCCTCGGGCGTGATCCGCGCCGCCGGCGGCTGGCTGTCCGACCGCTTCGGCGCGCGCACGGTCATGTACTGGTCGTTCATGAGCTGCGCCGTCTCCTGTGCGTTCCTCGCCGTGCCGCGGATGGAGATCGTGTCGCCGGGCTTCGGCGTCACGGCCGCCGCCGGCGGCGCCGTCACCGCCGTCTCGCCGACGGCGATCGGCGTCGGCGCGAGGACCTACGCGCTCAAACCGCCGGTCGAGACGCTGCCGGCCCGCACCGACACGGGCGACATGGTGTGGCTCAGCATCACCCGTTGGCACGAGCCTGTCGTCAAGCCGGGCGAGACGGTCGTTCAGGGCCAGCTCCTCGCCCGCGGCGTGACCAACATCTACTACCCCGCGAACATCTGGCTGTTCGTCTTCGCGGTCACCGTGTTCGGCATCGCCACCGGCATCGCCAAGGCCGGGGTCTACAAGTTCATCCCGGACTACTACCCGGAAAGCGTCGGGCTTGTGGGCGGCATCATCGGCATGATCGGCGCCCTCGGCGGGTTCGTTCTGCCGCCGGTCTTCGGCTACCTGATGGGCATCACCGGGGTATGGGCGACCTGCTGGCTGTTCCTCACCCTCGTCTCGCTCACGTGTCTCTGGTGGATGCAGTACACCATTCGCAGCATCCTCAAGGCGGAAGCGCCGAACCTGACGCAGCTCGTCGAGTTCCGGCCGCGCACCGCGATCCTCAAGCAGGAGCCGGCGGCGGCAAGCGAGGCGACGACGGTCGAGGGGCTGCTGCGGCAGGTGCCGATCTTCTCGCACCTCACGCCGGAGGAGCTCAAGTCGCTGGCCGGCATCGGCCGCTTGCAGACAGTGGAAGCGCAGACGATCCTGTTGCGCGAGGGCGACG
>VFYY01000273.1 GCA_016871375.1 Acidimicrobiia bacterium | reverse complement strand
CGGCCTGCATTCGTGCGTCACGCACCCGAACCGTCCCGGCGAGTCGGTGTTCTTCGTGGACCTCGACGGCATCGTCGAAGGGCGCCCCCGGCGCCGGCTGACGCGGCTCATCGCGTTCAGCACCGAGCGCGCGGTGCACACCACGCGCATCGAGGTCCCGGTCTCGGCGCATCCGATTGATTCGGTCAACCTCAAGGACCCGAAGCTCGGAATCTACGACCAGCTCGCGGACTTCGTCGCGAAGGCCGGTGTGCCCCGCGGACGGCTGCGGATCGCGATCGACCCGGCCGAGCGCCACACGGCGCTCACCGTGAACGAGTTCGAGACGCTGCTGATGAAGTACGACCTTGCCGACGTGCTGCGCAACCCGCTGCGGTTCTTCGCCGAAAAGAGCCGGCACGCGCTGGCCAACCCGCGCGCCGTGCCGGCCAAGACGCTCGGCTACGCGAAGTACGACTTCGTCCGCCTGCTCAACCAGAGCCTCGACACGTTCGGCCTGCGCGGATCGATCGTCGAGAAAGTACTGGCGCGTACGCTGGCGGTGCCCGCCGCGCGCTTCTTCCGCATGCGCCGGTCGGTCAGCCTGCTCGTGTCAGAACGGAAAGACGGGACGCACGGGCTGATCGAAGGGACCTACCAGAGCCCGATCCTCGTCCAGTGGCAGCGCGCGCCGCGGCAGACGCGCGTGCTCGAAGCGACCCTGACCGAAATCAGATAGTCGTGGGGGCCGGCTTCAGCCGGCTCTTCAGCGCGGCAGCCGTTCGGGCATCTCGGCGATGACGTACGTCATCACCGCGATCGCGGCGGCCGCCTTCGACACTTCCTCGGCCGCGATGCGCTCCACCGTGTCGGCGGGCGTATGGTGGATCGCGAAGTAGCGTCCCGGATTTCCGAGATACGCCATCGTCGGCGCGTTGCCGGCCTGCGCGATGGGACCGACGTCGGCGCCACCCCCGCCCGACACGATCTCCGACAGGCCGAGCGGCGCCAGCAGCGTGCCGATCTCGCGCACCATGTTCCGCGCGGCGGGACTGCCGGTGAAGCCGAGGCTCGCCGGCTCGAAGACGCCCGAGTCGGACTCGAGCGCAAAGACGTGGTTGCTCGCGTGCGCGGCGTGGCGCTCGGCGTAGACGTTCGCGCCGCGCAGCCCGTTCTCCTCGTTCGTGAACAGGACCACGCGTACCGTGCGCCGCGGCCGGATGCCGAGGCTCGTCATCAGGCGCGCCGCTTCCCACGTGACGATGCAGCCCACGCCGTCGTCTGACGCGCCCGTGCCGACGTCCCAGGAGTCGAGGTGCCCGCCGATGAGGACGATCTCCTCCGGGCGCTCGCGGCCCCGAATCTCGCCCACGACGTTCGCCGACTCGGCGTCGGGCTCGAAGCGGCCTTCCATGAACAGCCGGACGCGGACGCGCTGCCCGCGCGCGAGCAGCCGCGCGATGCGGTCGGCATCCTCCACCGAGATCGACGCCGCCGGAATCTGCGGGCCCGACTGGCCGTAGTTCACGCTGCCGGTGTGCGGCGTCCGCAGCCCGATCGGCCCCACCGCGCGGACCAGCGATGCCACCGCGCCGTACTGCGCGGCCGCGCGTGCGCTGCCGGTGCGATAGGTCACCGTGTCGGAGTAGGTGGTGAACGGCGCATTGAAGAGGACGATCTTCCCTTTCGCCTCCGCGCCGCGCGAGCGGAGCTCGTCGAAGCTGTTGACGACGAGCACGTCGCCTTCGACGCCGTTGGGGGGCGTGGCGACGGAGCCGCCGAGGCCGAGAATCGCGAGCGGGTGGCGCGGCGGATCGACGATCTCCGCGCTCTCACGCCCGCGCACCCACTTCGGCACCATCACCGGCTCGAGGCGGACGTTCTCGAGCCCGTCTTTCCGCATCGTGTCCGCCGCCCACGCGATCGCCCGCGTCAGGTTCTCCGATCCGCTCAGGCGGTTCCCGTGCGTATCGGTCAGCTCCGCCAGGCGGCGCCAGGCGAAGTCGTCGGCGGTCGCCGTCTTGATCAGCCGCGCAGCCGTTTCCCGGTACGGATCGAGCCAGTGAACGCGGGGTTGGGTGGGGGTCTGCGCCGCGGTGCTGGCAGCAAGCAGGACGAGGCCGACGAGGAGGGCCAGAAGCCGGGGAGAGGGCTTCCGGCGAAGCGACGCCATGGGGCTACTACTGTACCGTAACGGTGAAGTAGGACGGCAGGCCCTTTTTCGTGTCGCGCAGGATTTCCAGGATCGCGCGGCGATCGGCCACCGACAGGCGGTTGTAGCGCGGGCTGCGCTCGCGCCCGGAGAGCACTTCCCACATCCTGCCATAGACAGCATCCTTCGCCGCCGCCGGCATCGCGTCGAACGCCTCCGAATAGATCATGTAGCTGCACGGATAGCGCATCAGGCGGCGCTGGAGATCGAGCTCGCGCAGCGACCGTCCCTTGCCGTCGCGGGGACCGGTGGAGGCAAAGGTCGTCGTGAACGCTGACGACCCGCGCACGGGCGAGGTGGGCCGCGCCTCGTCCACGAACAGCATGTAGTCCACGAGGTCGTTGGCGGCGGACTGGACGCGGGCGGCGCCGTCCGCCGGCCGGTCGTGGGCGGCCACGCGCGCCTCCCAGGCCACGCGCGTCATCAGGTTCGTCATGTGCGTCTGATGGTTGAGCACCATCAGCGCCACGACGTCGCTGTGCGGCGACGGATACCCCTTCAGGTCGAACAGCCCCTCGACCGACTTCCGCGGCCGCAGCGGCATCGTCAGCGTCGACTTGCCCTTGTCGGCCGGCATCACCGGGATGTTGCCCATGTGCCGCGCGGCGCCGTGCTCGCCCGTCACGTACCAGCCGCCCCACCGCTCGCTGAACGGGCTGTTGTGGTTGTTCGGGAAGCCGTTCGCGTACGCGTTCGGATCGTCCGGCAGCGGGTACATGGTCATCACGAACAGCCCGGGGACGCCGAGCGTGTCCCAGGACAGATGACACGCGAGGCACTGCACGTTGCGCGTGAGCTGCGGGCGCGCGGCGCGCGTCTGTTCGAGCTGGTAAAAGACGGCGCCCAGCCTGGGA
>VFYY01000272.1 GCA_016871375.1 Acidimicrobiia bacterium | reverse complement strand
CCATGCGGCGGCGGGTCCCCGCCGCCAGTTGCTCCGGCGTGGTGCCGTCGACGGTGAACTCGCGCACCGTGCCGTCGCGGCGCCGCAACCGCACGTACGGAATCGTCTCGCCCGCGGGACCGGTGGCGATGTACTCGATCTCGTTGTCGAGGTTCATGTGCCAGTGGATCCCGGTGCCGACGCCCAGCGCCGCCGAGCCGCCGCCGACGCGCACGCGCAGGGTCGTCGCCGACTCGCTGTTCGCCTCGTCGTCGGCGTACTCGCGCAGGATGCGCACGCGGTCGCCGTGAAACTTCTCCGGCCAGTGGCACTGCTCGCAGGTGTTGCGCGCCGGCTGCAGCAGCTCGGGCGGCGGCGGCACCGGCCGCGGCACGTTCCCGCTCGTGACGTGCACCAGCTGCCGGACGCCGGTGAGCTTCGCCTGCATGAAGGCCTCCGCGCCCCCCCCGACGTGGCACGACACGCACGCGACCCGCGCGTGGGGACCGGAGCGGTGCGCGACGAACTGCGGCTCCATCGTCGTGTGGCACACCTGCCCGCAGAACCCCGTGCTCTCCATGTAGTGCACGCCGCCGTAGGCGGCCATCGACACGATCAGGAGATTGACCAGGGTGAGCGCGACGACGGCCGCGGCGACGTGCCGCTGGTGGGGCTGCCGAAGGTCGAAGACGGGCCATTCCGGCTCGCCGGCCGGCCGCCGCGCTGCGCGCCACGCGCCGACGGGAATCAGGATGAGGCCGAAGAGGAATACCGCCGGAACCGCCACGAACACCACGATCCCGATGTACGGGTTGACGAGATAGCCGAAGATCTGGAGGAGAAAGAGCGCAAGGAAGAGAGCGGCCATCGCGGTCGCGATGGCCGCGCCGACGAGCGAGAGCGGGTTCCTCGCCGACGCGGGTGAACGGAAGGTCGGGCGCACGCGATGCCGTCGTCAGGTCTTCTTCAGAGTCTGAAGGTACGCCACCAGCGCGTCAAGGTCGTCTTTGGACAGGCTGGCAAAACTCTTCATCGCGGGCTTTCGCGTCGCGTTCACCCGGGCCGCCATTGCCGGTGCGTCGACAATCCACTGACGGATCTCGTCGGGCGACAACTTGCTGCCGATCGTGTCGAGCGCGCCCTTCGCGTTGCCCTTGCCGGCAATGGCGTGGCAGATGGAGCACTTCTGCGCGGCGAACACCTGCGTCCCCTTGTCGATTGCCGGCGTCTGCGCCGACGCACTGCCGGTCAAGGTGAGCGAAAGCCACACGGTGGCGAGAACCTGCAGTCTGTAGAGCACGACTCCTCCTCGGGAAGCCACTTCGCAAGCGGGATGCCGCGCACGGGCTTTGCCTGTACGCGCGATATGGCGCACACTCCCACCCGTGGACGACGCGTCAGGCTGTTGAAAATTTCACGGGCGTGCGAAGTTCTTCGAGGAGCCACCGATGCAGGCAGATGGACGCGGACGGCGGAGCGTGGTGAACTGGCTGCTGGGAGTCTGGGGCGGCGGCGTGCTCGGGGCGGTGCTCTATCCCGTTGCGCGCTTCCTCTCGCCCCCGGCCGTCGCGGAATCCAGCGCGGTGACGGCGAGCGGCGGTGCCGCGAGCACCCTGGCGCCGAACTCCGGCCGGGTGGTGCCGTTTGGCGCGCAGCCGGCCATCCTCGTCCGTACCGCGGCCGGCGAGCTGCGGGCGTTCTCCGCCACCTGCACCCACCTCGACTGCACCGTGCAGTACCGCCCCGACCTCCAGCGGATCTGGTGCGCCTGCCACAACGGGGAATACGACCTGACCGGCCGGAACGTCGCCGGACCGCCGCCGCGGCCGCTCGACGCGTTCGAGGTCGGCCTCGACGGCGACGACATCGTCATCACGCGGCGGACATGAGCAGGCGGCTTCGGCGCTGGCTCGAGGAACGGATACCCCTGCGCGAGGGGCTGGACGCGCTGCGGCACAAGACGGTGCCGCATCACCGCTATTCCGTCTGGTACTACTTCGGCGGGATGACCCTGTTCCTCTTCGCGATCCAGGCGGGGACAGGCGGGCTCCTGCTGCTGTACTACCGGCCGAGCGCGGCCGAGGCCTACGAGAGCGTGCAGTTCATCGTCACGCGGGTGCCGTTCGGATGGCTCGTGCGCTCGATTCACGCCTGGTCGGCGAGCCTGATGGTGGCCTGCGCCGTCGCGCACCTGTTCAGCGCGCTGTTCCTCCACGCCTACCGGCGGCCGCGCGAGGTCACCTGGATCTCGGGCGTGCTCCTGCTGCTGCTCACGCTCGCGTTCGGGTTCACCGGCTACCTGCTCCCCTGGAACGAGGTGTCCTTCTTCGCCACCCGCGTCGGCACCGACATCGCGGCCACGGTGCCGGTCGCCGGCGAGTTCCTGGTCCGCTTCATGCGCGGCGGCGACGACGTGACCGGGGCGACGCTGACGAGGCTGTTCGGCTTTCACGTCGCCATCCTGCCCGCGGCCGCCACGCTGCTCGTGGCGCTGCACCTCGCGCTCGTGCAGCGGCACGGGATGAGCGTGCCGCCCTCGGTCGAGCGCCTGGCGGCGGAGGACCCGCGCGCGCTGCGCGCGATGCCCTTCCTGCCGCACTTCCTCCTCCGCGATCTCTTCGCGTGGACCGTGGTCGTCGCGGCGCTCGCCGCGCTCGCCACCTTCTACCCGTGGGAGCTCGGCGTGAAGGCGGATCCCTTTGCGCCGGCGCCCGCCGGCATCAGACCCGAGTGGTACTTCCTCTGGGCGTTCGAAACGCTGAAGCTCGTCCCGTCACGGGTCGCGGGCCTCGAGGGCGAGTTCGTCGCCGCGGCCGTGATGGGCGCCGGGGCGCTCGCGCTGCTGCTGCTGCCGCTTTTCGCCGGCGCCACGCCGCGCACGAGGCGGATCGTCGTCCGCGTCGGCCTGGCCGTGCTCGCCTACATGACGGTGATGACCGGGATCGCCTTTGGCGGCCAGGCCCCTGCCGCCGACGCGGCCTCCGCGTTCGCCGGCGACGTGCACGCCGCCGCAGGCCTGGCCTGCGGGTCCTGCCACGCGGGGACGCCGGCGGCGATGCCGCGGCC
>VFYY01000271.1 GCA_016871375.1 Acidimicrobiia bacterium | reverse complement strand
CACCTTCGATGCGCCCGCGCTGCGCCGCGAGGACGCCGACGTCGTCGCGCAGCTCAACGCCGCACCCCAGGCACCCCAGGCACCTCAAGCACCCCAGGCACCCCAAGCACCCCAGGCACCCCAGGCTCTGAACAACAACCAGATCAACACGCAGTTGAACGAGTTCCTGCTCGCCAATGGCGCGCTCGTCCGCATCATGGACGCCGGGCGCGATCACGGGCAGATTCGCGCCTTCAACAACCCGTCCTACGACGTCACCAAGGCGCCGCCCACCGTCGTCATGCGCAACGAGGACTACGGGCGCATCTGGCGGCTGATGAACGACGGCCGCACGGTGGAGCTGGAGTTCGAGATCGTCAACCGGACGATCCCTGAAGGGAAGACGGCGTACAACGCCATCGCCGAGATTCCCGGGACCGACAAGGCGGACGAAGTGGTGATGCTCGGCGGCCACCTGGATTCGTGGCATGCGGGGACCGGCGCCACCGACAACGCGATCGGCTGCGCGGTGATGATGGAAGCCGTGCGCATCCTCTCCGCCGTCGGCGTGAAGCCGCGGCGCACGATTCGCGTCGCGCTCTGGAGCGGCGAGGAGCAGGGGCTGCTCGGCTCGCAGGCCTACGTGCGCGAGCACTTCGGCACCGTCGAGGAGCCGAAGCCGGCGTTCGCGAAGTTCGCCGGCTACTTCAACATGGACTCCGGCACGGGACGTATCCGGACGATGACGGTGTTCGGACCGCCGGACGCGGGCACCATCCTGCGGGAGACGCTGGCGCCGTTTACCGACCTGGGCGTCCTCGGCGCCACCACGACGCGCAGCCGCAACCGCGGCGGCACCGATCACACCTCCTTCAACTGGGCGGGGCTCCCCGGGATCGGCACCGGCCTCGACCCGATCCAGTACCAGTCCTATACCTGGCACACCAACCTCGACACCTACGAGCGCATCGTCGAAGACGACGTGAAGAAGGCGGCGATCGTGGTGGCGGCGGCCGTCTACCAGCTCGCGATGCGCGACGGGATGCTGCCGCGGTTCGCGCCCGACCAGATGCCGCGGCGTCCCGGCCAGCCCCAGGCGCAGACGAACTAGAATCGCGCAGGCCCCGGGCCACAGGCCCCGGGCCACAGGGCTGTCTCAGGCCTCAGCCCTGCCTCCTTCTGAGGCCTGAGGGCCCGGGGCCTGATTCCTTCGCGAAGGAGCATGCCGATGGTGTCGCTTGCCTCGCTGTGGCTGCCGATCCTGGTGGCCGCCGTCCTCGTGTTCATCGCCAGCTCGCTGATTCACATGGTGCTCGGCTATCACGCCGCCGACTACGGAAAGCTCGCGGACGAAGACACGGTGATGGACGCGCTGCGTCCGTTCAACATCCCGCCGGGGGACTACCTGACGCCGTGCCCGACCTCGTCTTCGTCGATGCGTGATCCCGAGTTCATGGCGAAGCGGAAGAAGGGGCCGGTGCTGATGATGACCGTCTGGCCGGCCGGCGACGTGCAGATGGGCGGGCAGCTCGCGCAGTGGTTCGTCTTCTGCGTGGTGGTCGGCCTGTTCACCGCCTACGTGGCGACGCTCGCGCTGCCCGCCGGCACGCCGTACATGCAGGTGTTCCGCGTGACCAGCGCGGTCTCGTTCATCGCCTACGGCATGGCGCTGTGGGAGATCTCGATCTGGTACCGGCGCAAGTGGGCGACGACGCTGCGCTCGAACATCGACGCGCTGATCTATGCCCTGCTCACCGGCGGCGCCTTCGGCTGGCTCTGGCCCTAGGGATTTGCGATTTGCGATTTGCGATTTGTGATTTGTGATTGTGGATGCATTACCTTCTTTTCTATGACGTGGTCGACGACTACGTCGCCAGGCGGGCGGCGTTCAGGAAGGAGCACATCGCGCTGGCGCGGGCGGCGCTGGCGCGCGGCGAGTTCGTCCTCGGCGGCGCGTTCGCGGACCCGGTGGACGGCGCGGTGCTCGTCTTCCGCGGCGACTCGCCAGAGGTCGCCGAGCGCTTCGCGAAGAACGATCCCTACGTGCTGAACGGGCTCGTCCGACGCTGGTGGGTGCGCGAGTGGACGACGGTCGTGGGGCAGGGGGCCGAGCATCCGCTCCCGGATCCGTTGTGAAGGGACCTGCCACCCTCCAGACGCCGCGCCTGGTGCTGCGGCGGCCGCGGCTCGAGGACGCCGAGGCGATCTTCGCGCGCTACGCCAGCGACCGCGAGGTCACGCGCTACGTCGGCTGGCCCGTGCACGGCAGCGTCGAGGACACGCGCACGTTCCTGACCTTTGCCGAGACGGAGTGGCAGCACTGGCCGGCCGGCGCGTACCTGGTGTTCAGCCGCAACGGCGGGACGCTGCTCGGCTCCACGGGGCTGTCGTTCGAGACGCCGTACCGGGCGATGACCGGCTACGTCTTCGCGCGCGACGCGTGGGGACAGGGCTATGCCACCGAGTCGCTGCGCGCGATGGTGGACCTCGCGCCCGCGTGCGGCATCAGGCGCCTCTACGCCATCTGCCACGTGGACCACGCCTCCAGCTCGCACGTGCTCGAGAAGTGCGGCTTCGTGCGCGAGACCGTCCTCAGGCGCCACACGCACTTCCCGAACCTCGCGCCAGGGGAACCCGCGGACGTGCTCTCCTACGCGCTCTCGTTCTAGCGCGGTTTCGACTTCTTCTACGACGTTTCAGAAACCGTTCTAGCGCGTCGCTTGTCGGTGCGATCGGGAATGACGGCGGTGCGTGTGTCCGAGGAAACTAGCTGAAGAACAGGCGTCCGAGCACCACGATCGTAAGTCCGACATTGGTGCCGGCCATCCATTTCAGGACAGTCAGGTCAGTCTCGATGCGCGAAAACCTGTTCTCATAAGCGGCCGTTTCCTCAGCCGCTTTGAGTGCGAGGTCTTTGTCGCCGGGATGGAGCAGCGCGTCGTACAGCGCGCCTAGTACCCCGGAAACGAAATAGCTGGAAATAGAACGCGCATTGTGATCTAAAAGGGGCATGCCAAAGACTGGACGCCCCAAGAAAGCCTTGGTCCTGACCGATGACGAGCGGAACGCGTTGGTCCG
>VFYY01000270.1 GCA_016871375.1 Acidimicrobiia bacterium | reverse complement strand
CCCGGCGCGCCACGCCTGCGCGCCCTGCCCGCAGGCCTGCCGCCGCCGCGCGTACGCGCGCCGCCGGCGCCAAGAAGAGCAAGACCGCGAAGAAGCCGTCCGGTTCCTCGCGGGCACAGAAGCGCAAGTAGCGCGCGTGCCCTTCATTCGCATCATCCGCGACAAACGCGGATACGAGACGACGTACCTGATGCACTGGTACAAGGAGGGGCACAAGCAGCGCTCCCGCATCCTGTACGTGTTCCGCTCGCCCGGCGGCGTGCGCGTCGGCCGCGCGCCGCTCGAGCCCGAGATCCTGCGCACCATCGAGGCGCAGTACCCTGACATCGCGTTCGACTGGAAAGCGGTCGTCGACCACCAGCAGGTGGTCGAGCCGGCGCCCGAGATGCGCCGCCCGCGCAAGCGGAAGCGCACCGAAGAGGAGCTCGCTGCCGACGCCATCAGAGCGGACGCCATCAGAGCGGACGCCATCAGAGCGGACACGGTGAAGAACGTGGCCGCCGTGCTCGGCGTGGGGCAGCCGCGGCCCGAGGCGCCGCCGCGGCCGCCGATGCCTTCCGCGCTGGAAGGCGCGACGCCGGACGAGCAGATCGCGTTTCTCGGGCAGTGGTATCCGATCGTCCGCGAGCGCATCCCGCAGCGCACGGCCGACCCGGCGCGCCGCGAGGCGCTGCTGGCGCTGGCCGAGCGGCTGAACCCGGCCACCTGGACCGACGCCGATCAGATCACCGCGGGGCTGCAGCAGGCGGGCGAGGCGCTGGAGCGGCTGTCGCGTGTGTTCTCGAAACGGCGCCGCCGCTCGCGGAAGCCGTCGAAGAGTCCAGACAGCACGCCACCGGTGTCGTAATGGACTGGCTGGCGCCCGTGGTCTTGCGCCTCCAGGATCTCGGACCGTGGGGCCCGGTCCTGTTCGTCCTGATCTACGTCGTCGCCGCCGTCGTGCTCGCGCCCGCGTTCTTTCTCACGGTCGCGGCGGGCGCGATGTTCGGCGTCTGGCGGGGCAGCATCGTCGTCTTCGTCGGCGCGTCGCTCGGGGCGTCGGCCGTGTACGCGCTGGCGTCGCCGCTGTCCGGCTCGGCGTTGATGCAGCGCGTGACGCGCGATCCGCGCGTGGCGGCGATCAAGGCGGCCATTACGTCCGAGGCGTTGTGGCTGACGTTCCTGCTGCGCCTCTCGCCGCTGATTCCGTACAACATCCTCAACTACGCGCTCGTGCTGAGCGGCGTGCGCTACCGTGATTTCGCGCTCGGCTTCCTCGGGATGATTCCCGCGATCTTCATGTACACGTACTACGGCAAGGTGGTGGGGGACGTGGCGGCGCTGGCGGCCGGCGTCGCACCGCCGCGCGGGCCCGAGTACTACGCGATGGTGATCGTCGGGCTCGTCGCGGTCGTGATCTCGACGACGATGATTGCCCGGGCGGCGAGACGCGCCATCGCGCGGCAACAGCCCGTTGGGCCCGTCACGCCTCGTTGAGGCGGCTGCCGGCCGCTTCGTCAACCAGCCACTCCACGCGATCGGCTGCCGCGCGAAGGACGTGCACCGGCCATCGCGCCACGTCCTCCGGCGCGCGCAGCCCGGCATGGACCGCGTCCGCCTTCGACGCCCCCGAGACCACCATCAGAATCACGCGCGAGTCGAGGATCGCGGGCGGCGTGAGGGTGATGCGCTCCACGAATGGGGCCAGGCGGGCTTGCGTCACCGCGACTAATGGGGTCAGACCCCCTGAGTCGATCCGTGTCAGGGGGTCTGACCCCGCGAAGAGCGACGCGATGTGGCCGTCATCGCCGAGGCCGAGCAGCATCACGTCGAATGTGAGCCCGCGCACTTCTTCCTCATAGATCCGGGCTGCCTCGCCGGGATCCGACAGCTCCGTGGGGATGGGGTGCACGTTCGACGGCGGGATGGCGATGCGCGAGATGAAGGCGTCGTGCGCCAGCTTGAAGTTGCTGTCCTCGTGATCCGGCGGGACGTGGCGATCGTCGCCCCAGTAGAGATGCACGCGTCGCCAGTCAACGGGGCCGGTCGGGAGCATCTCGTACACGCGCCGCGCGATGCTGCCGCCCGTCAGACACACGCTGGGTCGGCTGCCGGCGGCGATCGCGTCACTCGTCAGCGCCGTCACGCGCTCCGCCGCCGCGCGCGCGACGGCCTCGGCGTCGGGAAGAACCGTCAGTCCAGCCATTGCCGGCCGTCGTGCTCGAGAAGGACGTCCGCGTCCGACGGTCCCGGCGATCCCGCCCTGTAGACCGGCAGCTCGGCACGGTCGCGCGCCCACGCGTCCAGGATGGGCTGCGCACTGAAGAGATCGGGCGGGACCGCGAGATAGAAGAGATAGTTCGCGGGAATGTGGTGACGTGCGCCGATGTCGGCCAGCGCCCGTGCGGTCCGCTCGAACAGCCCGCGATCGTTGAAGTCGCCCGACACGTAATGCAGCCGCTCCTCGATGCGGGTCCAGGCGTCTGCATCCAGCGTCCCGCCCTCGGCCCTCCCGACGTGCTCGCGCATGTCGGAGCGGCAGCGGGCCTCGTCGATCGCCGGGCGCGCGACGCTGAGCACTGCGAACGGCTCGGGCAGCAGCGTGCGTCGCGTGAGGTCACCCGACGCGCCGAAGATGACGAGGATGCAGGGGTCAGCGGCGACGCTCGACATGGCCGCCGAACTGTGCGCGCAACGCCGACGGGAGCTTCTCCGCGAACGTGTGATCGCGGCGGGAGCGGAAGCGCGCGTACAGCGCCTCGGTCAGCGCCGGCGCCGGCGTCGCCTGCTCGATGGCCGTTGTCACGGTCCAGCGCCCTTCGCCGGAGTCCTCGACGTGCCCTCGAACTGCGACAGCGCCGGATCGCGCGCGAGCGCCATCGCCGTCAGGTCGAGCAGCCACGAGCCGACGACGCTGCCGCGGCGCCAGAGCTCGGCGATCGCGGCGACGTCCAGGTCGTAGGCGGCCTCGTCCATGATGGCGAAGCCCTCGCCGTAGGACTGCATCAACCCGTACTCGATGCCGTTGTGCACCATCTTCACGAAGTGGCCCGCTCCCGCGGGGCCGCAGTGGAGAAACCCTTCGTGCGCGGTGGTCGC
>VFYY01000269.1 GCA_016871375.1 Acidimicrobiia bacterium | reverse complement strand
GAGCCAGGGCGGCGTCGCCTCGAACGTGCGGACGGCGATGATCGTCGATCCGCCGGACGGCAGGCTCCCGCCGCTGACCGAGGAGGGCACGCGGCGGTCCGCCGCGCGCGCCGAGGCGCGGAAGCGGGCCGGCGGCCAGTACGACGCCATCCAGAACATGGCGCTGAGCGTGCGCTGCATCCTCATGGACCGCGCGGGCCCGCCGATGCTGCCGGGCGCGTACAACAACAACTACCAGATCATCCAGACGCGCGACCACGTGATGATCCTCGTCGAGATGATCCACGACGCGCGGATCATCCCGCTCGACGGCCGCCCGGCGGTCGACTCGCGGGTGCAGCAGTGGATGGGGAGCTCGCGCGGCCGCTGGGAAGGCGACACGCTCGTCGTCGAGACGACGAACTTCACCCCGAAGACGGCCTTCCGCGGATCCACGGAGCGCATGCGCCTCGTCGAGCGCTTCACCCGTACGGCCGAGGACACCATCGAGTACCGCTTCACCGTCGAGGATGCGTCGATGTGGACCCGCCCGTGGACCGCGGAGCTGCCGATGAAGAAGACCATCGGACCGCTCTTCGAGCACGCCTGCCACGAGGGGAACTACGGCGCCGCCAACATCCTGGCCGGCGTGCGCGCCGACGAGAAGCGCGCCGCCGCGCGCTGAGCAGAGGAGGCCGTCCGATGCGCGTGCTCCGTGTTGTGCCGTGGATCCTGTGCCTTGTGCCTTGTGCCTTGTTGAGTGCGCACCACTCCTTCCCCACCGAGTTCGACGTCAGCAAGCCGCTCACCCTGAAGGGCACGCTCGTGAAGTGGGAGATGATCAACCCGCATTCGTGGTTTCACGTCGAGGTGAAGGGTCCCGAGGGCAGGGCGGTGGTGTGGATGGTCGAAGGGGGCAGCCCGAATCAGCTCATCCGCCTGGGCGTGACGAAGAACACCGTCGCCCCCGGCACGGCACTCGTCATCGACGGGTACCGCGCGCGCGACGGATCGAACAAGATCGTCGGGAGGAACATCACGCTCTCCGACGGCAAGCGGCTGTTCATGGGCGGCTCGGCGCCCGGCCAGCCCGCCCAGTAACGCCTGGTCTACCCACAAAGATCACTGAGACCCTCTCAGCCACGAAGGACACAACAAGCAGACCCTGCACAAAGGACACAAAGATGAGCCGTTCGACCGCCCGGCCCGCGAAGCGGGCCGGGGCGCGGCCATCGAAAGCCCGAAGACCAAGCCGGTTCGAGAAACGCCAGCGGCTTGTCTTCGGAGCTTCGATGACCGCGCGCCGCCTGCGGCGGCGGCGGTCGCCCGGCGAGTCCTTCGTGAACGTCGTGTACGTGATCCGCGATTAGACGCGGTTAGACGGCTTTGTGGCAAAGCCGTCTTCGTGGTCCTTCGTGGTCAGAAGGTCGGGCGCGAGACTGCCAGGTTGCGCTCGATCTGGCTGCGCAGCGCCGCGAGCGCCTCCGGCGAGCCCTCGAAGAGATGCTCCGGGTACTGCGTCTCCACGATCATGTTCCGGAAGATCTCGGCGCTCTGATACAGGTTCAGCCCCATCCCCGCCAGGTACTGCAGCCGCAGGTTGCGATCGGTGTTGATCTGCGCGTCCTTCAGCCAGCCCTGCATGTCGCGGCTGCTGCCGGCGTAGGTGCCGAACAGCTCGACGGCGGAGTTGATGCCGACCTGCGCCAGCGAGTTCCGGATCGGCTCCGCGCCGGCGTCGGCGAACCGCTGCTGCATCGTGTCGATGTTGATCCTGCCGTCGCCCAGCTGGCCGAAGAGCACGAGGTCGTAGCCCTGCCCGTTCACCGTGTTCGCGAACACGGCGCCGTTCGGGAACGCCTCGAAGAACGTCGCGATCTCGCTCTTCACCGCCGCGTCGTTGCTCTCGTACAGCTGCACGAACAGCGTCACCACCCCGCCGGGGTTCAGGTGATCCTTCACGACCTGGAAGAACTCGCGCGTGTAGAGCGTGGCCGCGCCCTTCACCCACGGGTCCAGCGGATCCGACGTGATCGCGTCGAACTTCTCCCGCGTCGTCAGCAGGTAATGCCGCGCATCGTCGAGGTGGATGTTGACCTTCGGGTTGCGCACGACGTCGAAGTTGTGCTCGGCGAAGTGCGTGGAGACGACCTGCGGGACCAGCGGCTCGATCTCGGCGATCGTCTGGTTCTTGACGCGCGGGTCGATGGACACCGCGCCCGCGGTGACGCCGGCGCCGCAGCCGATGACGAGCACCCGCGCCGGGTTCTGCGGCACCAGCGTCGTGATGTGGCCGAGCATCCGCTGCAGGCGCATGTCCTGCGGCTCGCTGGACGCCTGCACCTTGCCCGCGTTGTGATAGTTGAGCACGCCGTCCGGCGTGCGCGAGACCGCCACCGACGCGGTGATGCCCTCGCCGACGTAGACGATCTGGTTGATGCCGACCCACGTGGCCGCGTAGCGCCCGTAGGCGACGAGCAGGCCGGGCAGCGGCGGCACGAGCCGCGCCATCAGCACGGCGACGAGCGACACGCCGATGACGAGCACGGCGGCCAGCTTCATGTTCACGCCGGCGCGCGCCGGCACCAGCGTGCCGTCCACCTCGACCTGCTCCGGTGCATCGCTGCCGCCGACCAGCATCAGCAGCCCCGACATCGCCGCGATGCCGATGAGGATCTGCTGCGAGAGCTGGCTGCCGATCGTGCCCACCATCAGCAGCCCGGTCGCCAGCGCGCCGACGATCGCGCCCACCGTGTTGGCCGCGTAGACGCCGCCGACCAGGCGGCCGGGATCCTGTCCGCGCTGCGCCACGGCCGCGAGCGCCAGCGGGAAGCTCGCCCCCCACAGCAGCGTGGACGGGAACATCACCCAGATGGCGCGCATCAGGTCGAGCTGCAGGTTGTACGAGGGATCCGTCGAGATCGACGGGTTGATCGGCCAGTACGGCAGCGACTGCCCCGTCGCCCACCCCGCCCATCCGATCGTGATGCACAGCAGGAGCTGGCACCAGCCGAGCGCGGCACGGGGGCTTCCGACCGAGCGCGCGAGACCGGACCCGACCGTGCTGCCGATGCCGAGGCCGACGAGGAACACGGCCAGGATCAGCGAGAAGGTGTACGTGGTCGCGCCGAAGAG
>VFYY01000268.1 GCA_016871375.1 Acidimicrobiia bacterium | reverse complement strand
TGGCAGCGCGCCTCTCGTCAGCGCGATCAGCGAATACGCAGAGATGTCGAGGGTCGTGCGGAAGCCTTCGCGCGTGGTGTTGACGAATGGCGCGAGCAACTCCTCACGAGGCGCGAACGCGGCGCCGTGCACCACGAAGTCGAGGCCGCCAAACTCCTGATCGACTCTCGCGAACACCGCGTCGATCTCCGCGTCCGAGCTGACGTCGCACGGCAGCACGAGCGCCGGCTCGCCGAGTCCCTGCGACAGCTCGTTGACGTGTTCCTCGAAGCGGCCCTGGTAGGTGAGCGCGAGACGCGCGCCCTGGCGGGCCGTGGCTTGTGCGATGGCCCACGCGATGGAGCGCTTGTTCGCCACTCCAACGATGAGGCCGTGTTTGCCGGCGAAGCTCACCGCCCGCGCTTACGGCCGCCGCCGCGCCCGTGGCCGTCACGCTGCGGGTGTCCGCCGCGGTTGCCCCCGCCCGGCCGCTGCTGACCCTGGCCGGAGCCGTGGCGCGGTCCCTTCCCCGCGCCGCCGCCACCGCCGCTGAAGCGCATGGGACGGCCCCCGCCGCCGCCCCGTCCGGGGCGCTGGCCGTTCCTGTTGCCGTCGAAGTCGCGGCCGCCGCGCCCGGGCTGCCGGATCGTGAAATCGGGAAGCTTGCGCTCGGGTACCTGTCCTTCCGGACGCGGGAGCGTGGCGCGAATCAGCCGCCGGTGCACGGGACCGTCATCCTCGTTGCCGGCAGGTTCCTCTGGAATGACGACACCGTCGACGGGCTCCTGCGCGGCGTCGGTCTGCACGGGTTGCGCGTCAACGGGCTCGGCTTCGATGGGTTCCGCGTCCATGGGCTCCGCGTCCATCCGGGCCTCCGCGGTCGGATCCGCTTCGGGCTCCGGCTCCCGCTCCGGTTCCGGACGACGGAGCATCGCCTCGGCGCCGTCGCCCAGCGCGGCGCCCTCCAGCTTCTTCCGGCGCGCGGGAGGCACCTTCGCCTGCTTGTATTCGTGATCGGCGTCGCACGTGGTGCAGCGGGTCTGCTTCACCTCGTCGTCAATCATCGCGACGACCGCATGGTTGGTGATGCGGCGCTCGCGCGGACAGTAGTCGTCCAGAATGTCACCGAGCCGAGGCCGGCGTCTTTCCATCTACTGGTACATCCTTCCCACAACGGGGTCGGCCGCTCCGTTGTCGCGGCCGAAGCATCCGCGGCGACCGGAGGTTGTAACTCATACCCGCGCCAGTTGAGCCGGGCCGCGTGAAAGCTCTCCCGGAACCGATTCCGATCCTTCCAGGCGGGATTAGGGAAAGGGGTTGTCAGACTATAGCAAATCAGGTGGTTTTGAGCCACGCACGGCATTCCTCGAGCGCCTGGCGGACGGCCTCGGGATTGGTGGACTGGGGGGACCGCTTGGCCTGGACCGAGGCCAGCGCGGTTGCAGCCCGCGGGGCGTCGTCGCCGAACATCTCGCTGGCGTCGCGCCACTCCTCGAGCGTCAGCGTGCTGAAGTCGCGCCCTTCCGCGAGCAGGCGGCGGACCATGGCGCCGACCACCTCATGCGCACGTCGGAAGGCCATGCCGCGGGAGACGAGATAGTCCGCCACGTCGGTGGCCAGGAGCAGGCCCGACGCGGCGCGCTCGGTGCGCTCCGCGTTGAGTGTCAGGCGCGAGACGACGGCGTGGGTGGCGACGGCCGAGACGCTGAGCGTGGCTTCCGCGTCGAATACCGCTTCCTTGTCCTCCTGCAGGTCCTTGTTGTAGCCGCTGGGCAGCCCCTTCATGGTGACGAGCCACCCGGTGAGGCGGCCGATCGCGCGGCCGCTCTTGCCGCGCACCAGCTCCAGCGGGTCCGGGTTCTTCTTCTGCGGCATCATGCTGCTGCCGGTGGCCGACGCGTCGGCCAGCTCGAAGAACCCATGCTCCTCGCCCGTGAAGATGATCAGGTCTTCGGCGAGGCGGCTCAGATGCACCATGGCCAGCGACGTCGCGTAGAGGAACGAGGCGACGAAGTCGCGGTCCGACGAGGCGTCCATGCTGTTGCGCACGACGCGCGAGAAGCCCAGCGCGCGCGCCAGCTGCGCGGTGTCCACCGAGTAGCTCGTGCCCGCGATCGCGCCCGAGCCGAGCGTGAGCGCGTTTGCCTCCTCGGCCGCGGCGGCCAGCCGCGCGTGGTCGCGGCGCAGCGCGGACGCGTGGGCGAGGAAATAGTGCGCGACGAGCACCGGCTGCGCGCGTCGCAGGTGCGTATACGACGGCATCAGCGCGGCGCCGGCGGCCTCGGCCTGCTCGGCGCACGCGGCGACGAGCGTCGCGAGCGCCTGCTGCAGGAGCGGGATGCGCCGGCGGAGATACAGCCGCAGGTCGAGCGAGACCTGCTCGTTGCGGGACCGGCCGGTGTGCAGGCGGCGGCCGGCGTCCCCGATGCGTTCGACGAGCTTGCGCTCGACGAAGCTGTGCACGTCTTCGTCGTCGCCGGACACGAACGCCGGATCGCGGCGGCCTTCCTCGAGGATGGCCTTCAGCGCGTCGACGATGGCGCGCGTGTCCTCCCGCGCCAGCGCGCCCGCCGCGCCGAGCGCCTCGGCCCACGCGATGCTGCCCGTGACGTCGTCCTCGAAGAGCGCGCGGTCGAAGCCGAAGGAGACGCCGAAGCCGAAGGCGGCGGGATCGGGCGCGGTGTCGAACCGCCCGGACCAGAGCGCGCTCATGCGCCCTGAGGAACGCCGCTGAGGCGTTCCGGAGACTGGGTCACCGCGCGCGACGCCGGCTGCTCCACCGCCACGACCGTGTGCCGCCCCTTGAGCAGCGACAGGCGGACCACGCCGTCGGACCCGGCGAGGGCACGGAACGCGTCGTGGAGCACGACGGCGGCCGGCGCGTGGAGGTCGCCGATCCGGCCGATGCCGTGGCGGCCGGCGATGAGCGAGAGGCTCTCGATGAGCTCGGTGAGCGGCATCGGGACGCCGTTGATGGACGTCGGGATGCCGTCTTCGAAGCCCAGCTCCACCTGCGCGGCGGCTTCCGGCGCGTACGCGACATCGGCGACCGGGCGGCACAGGAGATTCGGCACCGCCTCGGGCGTCACCGGCTCCGGCGTCGCCTCCTCGATGCGCCCGATCTCGGCGAGCTTGGCGGCGATGAGCGGCGCCGGCAG
>VFYY01000267.1 GCA_016871375.1 Acidimicrobiia bacterium | reverse complement strand
CGACCCACTGGCCGGTGAGGTCGATCGGCGCCGCCGCGCGCGGGGTGGCAGGCGGCCCTGCGGGCGCGCCGCCGCCGCGCTGCGCGGCAACCGGCGCGGACAGCAGGAGGACGGCGGCGAATGCGATGGCGGTCCTCATGATCCCGGCCTCTTCAACCCGTTGAAGACCGCCTCAACGAACATGTCCGTCGTCCACGGCCCTGATTCCTTGCCCCAGCGCCCGCGATACCCCTTCGTCGGGTTGGCCGCCTTCACCTGTGCCAGCGTCATCCCCTTGTTCACCATGTCCTGGATGATGTCGCGGACGACGGTGACGGTGTCGCGGTACTCGACGACCTCGCCGTAGTCGGCGATGTAGCCGTGTCCCGGCACGACGAGCGTGCGGCCCGGCTTGAGCACGAGCGGCAGGTTCGGGATCACGAACTCGGTGAGCAGGCGGTTGAGCGCGTCGAGCTCGCCCTGGATGCTGCCGCCCATCTTCGGGTCGATGACGGGGAAGTGCCGCAGGTCCACGATGTCGCCGGTGACGACGACGTCCGCCTTGCGGAAGAGCACCATCGAGTCGGCGTCGGAATGCGCGCCCGTCTGCCGGATCACCTGCACCGCCTCGTCGTTGACGTACATCGGACGGAAGCGCGACGTGTAGGTGTCGTTCGGCCACATGCGCGAGGGGAACGGCGACTCGCTGCCCGTGGGCGCGCTCATGCGCAGCAGCACGTTCTCGTGCGCGAGCACCGTCGCCTGCTGCCCGATGGCAAACGGGTCGGGGCTGATGCCGATGCCCGACGCCGCCAGCACCGCGTTGCCGCCGACGTGGTCGGCGCCCACGCTGGTGTTCACGATCAGGCGAATCGGCTGCGGCGAGATCGCTTTGATCGCCTCGAGGAGCCTCGGCGCGGCCTCGGTGGTCCCTGTGTCCACCACGATGAGACCGTCTTCGCCCGAGTGGACCGTGACGTTGGCGCCGGCGCCGAAGATGACGTGGACGTTCGGTCGGATCTGGATGGTCTCGAGCCCCGCGCGCGTCGCCGACGGATGTGTCTGGGCCGCCAGCCCGTGCGCCCAGACGGCCGCAAGAAGAATGGCCGGAATGACCCGCAACAAAGGTGACATGGTGGCGAAGGTTACCACGAAAAAGAGGCGCGGATCCGCTTCAGGGGAACCCGATCCAGCGTCCTCCCAAGGCGACCGTTGTCCAGAGCGAGAGCGACATCAGCGCGACCGTCTTGCGCCGCGTTCCGCCGGCTCCGGCCTCGTCCGCCAGCGCCACGCGGCGGCGCACGGTGAACGTGAACACGATCACGCCGGCGAGCGCCGCCATCTTCACCCAGAAGAACGCGAGGTAGTAATACTTCGTGGCGAAGCACATGAACAGCAGCAGCCCGGTGGACAGCATCACGGCCAGGCCGCCTTTCAGCCAGCGCTCCGCGTCGCGGGCGAGGACCGCGACGGGCACGCGCCGCGCGCCGAATCCGAGCAGACGGAGATCGACGAGCAGGACCGCGCCCGCGAGTATGGCGAGCCCGAGCAGATGAAGAATGGCGATGCCGGGGAACAGCCACCACACCGCCCGCATCTCGACGAGGAGCGGCGAGAACTGCACCCACCGGAACAGCTCGAGGACAGTCAGAACCAGTACTGCTGATACGGGATCAGGCGTCCCGTGGTGATGACGAAGGCCCACAGGACGATCGAGACCCCGCCGGCGAGCCGCACGTGCCGGGGCGGCACGGCGTCGCCGTCCCACGGCGGGATGCGGCGGGCGATCGCGCGATGACACGCCCAGGCATTGACGAGCGCGAGGACGAGCGCGGTCATCTTGGCGCGAAAGAAGAGGTTCTCGTAGCGAAGCACCGGCGCCGCGTAGAACAGCAGCGAACCGGTGACCAGCATCACCACGAATCCGGCCACGCTCCACGGCAGCAGCGTGGCGGCGATCTCGGACACCGGCGCCCGCGCCATCGCCACGCCCAGCAGGCGGAGGTCGATCATCAGCGTCGTGCCGGCGAAGACCGCCAGCGTCAGCACGTGGACGGCGAGCACCACGAGGAAGACGTAGTGCGACTCGTGGAGTGCCACGCTCCACGGCGTCGCCGCCAGCCACTCGAGAAGGCGGAGGATCAGCGCGTTGACTTCCCGTCGGCGCCCGGCGCCGAGCCGCCCATGAACACCTTGCGTCCGTCCAGGTATTCCACGAACACGCCGACGCCCTTGGGCTCTCCGGTCCTCGATTGATAGCCGACCATCTTGATCTGCGTGCCGACCGGCAGGCTGGTTCTCGTGATGCCGTTCCGGAACAGGTTCGTCGGCGGACCGCCCTCGATGCCCCAGTTCACGATCCTGCCGTCCGCGCTGGTCACGTCGATCCAGATCCACGCGTGGGGATTCACGAGCTCGACTTTCGTGACCTTGCCCTGCAGCGTGATCGGCTTCGTTTCGTCGTAGGCGGCGGCGAACGAATGGTGCGCGCCGAGCGGCACGGCGGCGAGCACCAGACCGATCGCCACACCCAGACCGATGAGCCGGATTCTGATCCGCATGTGCGTGCTCCTTTCGTTCTATCCGCCGGCGCCGGGCGCGGCCGCGGCCGCGCCAGGACCCTGCGCGGCCTCGCGGGTCTGCGTGCCGCGGACGACGTTGATGAGCCCGTAGTTCTGCTCGTGACAGGCGAACTCGTAGATCGGGGGCTCGAGCCTGGGCAACGGCGCCTCGGCCGTCCACGGCCGCGTCCAGGTGTTCGGATCCGTCACCGTGTACTGGTACCGGATCGTGTTCGGACCAATCCGGGTGAAGCGCTCGACCAGCTCAATCGCGGACGTGGCCCCCTGGAAGTTGGCGGCGGGGCTGCGGTCCTTGAAGTTCTTCGTCTCGACGACCAGCGTGTCGCCCTCCCACCGGCCGCGCGCGTCGCCCCACCATTGACGGACCGTCGAGGGCAGATGCGGACGGCCGTCGAGCGGGATGATCCGCACGTCGCTGTTCGACTGGTGCACGATGACCAGGTACCCGGGCGTCTGGACGAAGTGCGACTCGGCGCTCACGCCGGCCGCCGCGGCCGCCGATTCGGCGCCGGGATTGCCGCCGCGGACGAGCGGGGCGATGCCGAGCCCGAGGATGCAGCGGGTGTACGTGTTGCCGAAAGTCGCCACCCCCGCGGCCGGATCCCGCCGCCGCGCGGCCGCC
>VFYY01000266.1 GCA_016871375.1 Acidimicrobiia bacterium | reverse complement strand
TTGCCGGCATCAGCGCGCTGCTGCTGGCGCTGGGCGCCGCGGTCGGCGCCGCGGCGTGGTGGTTCGCCGCCGCGGCGGCGGTGCTGCTGGTCGGCTTCGCCGCCGCCGAGCGGCGGTCGGCGGATCCGATTCTGCCGATCGATCTGCTGCGGAATCCGCTCGTCGCGCGCACGCTCGTGGTCGTCTTCCTGGTCGGGATGGCGCTCTTCGGCGCGATCGCGTTCATTCCGCTGTTCGTCCAGGGGGTGATGGGCGCCACGGCGACGCAAGCGGGGCAGGTCCTGACGCCGCTGTTCCTCGGATGGGTCGTGATGTCGATCGCGGGCGCGCGCCTGACCGTCAAACTTGGCTATCGGCGACTGGCCGCGTCCGGGAGCCTGCTGATGACGGGCGGCTTCGTCGGCCTCGCCGCCGTCGACGCCGACTCGTCGCGCTCGGCGGTGCTGACGGCCGGGCTGTTCATCGGATCGGGAATGGGGCTGTCGATGCTGTCGCTGCTGCTCGCGGTGCAGCACGGCGTCACCCGCGCGCATCTCGGGCTGGCCACCTCCCTCAATCAGTTCTCGCGGAGCGTCGGCGCGGCGGTCGGGGTGGCGGCCATGGGCGCGCTGATGACGCGGCAGCTGGCGGGCGTCTCGATCCCGGGCGGCGTGGAGTCGCTCGCGGCGACCGGCGCCGTGCTGTCCGGACCCGCGCGGCTGCAGTTCGCCGCCGCGCTCCACCACGTGTTCATGGCGGGCATGGTGCTGGCCGGCGCCTCGTTCCTCGCCACGCTCTTTCTGCCGCCGGTCGACTTCTCGAGCGGCGTGCCGGCGGCGACCGGCGAGCGGATGCTCGCCGCGGAGATGACCAACCTCGAGCCGAAAGACGAGCCGGTCGCGGTGCCGGACTAACGTCGAGAGGGCGCGCGCGGATCACCGCGCCGCCGCTTCGATCGAGGCGGTGGCGCAGTCCGGCTGCGGCGCGCGGGAACCGACGAACCGCCGCGTCACATCACTTCCGCGATTCCTTCCGGCTGTCCGTCGCGCTCGCCACCACAGCGACGAGCTGTTCCGGCTCGATTGGCTTCGCGAGGTGGAAGTCGAAGCCGGCCTCGATCGCATGGTCGCGATCTCGCGTGCTGGCGTAGGCCGTCACCGCGATACCGGGGATCTCACGGGCCCGTCCGGACGGCAGGTCACGAATCGCGCGAATCAACCAGTAGCCATCGCGCTCCGGCAGCGCGATGTCTGCAACCACCACGTCGAACGGGCGGCGCGCGAACTCATGGAGCGCCGCGCCCGCGGATTCGGCCGTCGTGACTTCGGCTCCCACCGTTTCCAGGACGAACCGCACCATGTCGCGCGTATCGTGCTCGTCGTCCACGACGAGCGCCCGTATGCCGTCGAGACTGGGCCAGTCAGCGTGAGGCGTCCGCTGACCGTCCCCTTTCCCCGCGGGGGTTGCCGGGCGGATCGGCAACTGCACCGTGAACGTCGCGCCCTGACCGGGTCCTGGGCTGGCGACGCTCACCGCGCCTCCGTGCGCTTCGGTCAGGTAACGAACCAGCGAGAGGCCGAGTCCCAGCCCGGTATGACGCCGCGTCGATGCGGTGTCCGCCTGGCGGAACCGCTCGAACACATGCGGCAGGAACGCCGGATCGATCCCCTGGCCGGTATCCGTCACGACGATTTCGGCGCTCGAGTTCGCTCGGCGCAACGAGACCCGGACGTGGCCGCCGCCGGGTGTGAATTTGATCGCATTCGACAGGAGGTTCCAGACGATCTGGCGCAGCCGGTCTTCGTCGCCGGTGACAGACAGCGCGTCGACCGAGGCCACGTCCACGCGAAGGTGTATTCCCTTGATCGAAGCGGACGGCCGTACGGTATCGAGGGCGGCCGTCACCACTTTGACGAGATCGACGGCGTCGGTCCGAATCGAGAGCTTTCCCGCCACGACGCGCGAGACGTCGAGCAGATCGTCGACGAGCTGCGCTTGGGCCTTGGCATTCCGTTCCAGCGATTCCAGCGCGCGTTGCTGCACGTCGGGCTTCAGGGCTCCCGCGCGCAACATCTGCGACCAGCCGAGCATCGCGTTCAGGGGCGTGCGCAATTCGTGAGACAGTATCGCGAGGAATTCCTCCTTCACTCCGTTCGCCTGGCGCAAATCCTCGGTAACGTGGCGAAGGGCCTCGTCGGCCTGCCTTCGCTCGATGATCACTGCCGCCGTCCGCGTCGCAATGTCGCCGAGCAGCTCATCCTGCGGACTCGATTCGCGAGCCTCGCGATAGTAATAGGCGATCGTGCCCAGCACGGCGCCCGTGGACGAGACGATCGGAGTCGATCGGCCGGCGCGAATGCCGAGCGCCGCTGCAACACGAATTCGGGAAATCGCCCGTCCGAAAGCACATCCGGGATGGCGATCGGTCGACGGCCGAGGATGGCCGCGCCGCAGGGACCGGCTGCGGACGCGACATGCATGCCATCCGTCGCCTGCCGGTAGGCATCGGGCAGGCTCGGTGCAACGCTTCGCTCGAACCGCTCTCCGCAAGCGTCGAGGAGATGGACGGCGACCATCACCCGGTACTGCGAATTCGCCTCGATGCCGCGCGCCAGCAGCTCCATCACCTGCAACAAGGGCGCGTCCAGCGCGGCCATCTCGAACGCCTGCCTTTGAGACGCCATGAACGCCTCGGTCCGCTTTCGTTCGGTGATGTCGTTGACGGCGGCCAGCCAGACGCGTGTGTCGGCGAGCGAGATCTGGCTCCAGTGGACCTCGACGTCGATCACTTCCCCGTTCTTCTTGCGATGCTGACAGACATCCGTCTTCGGCAGATCGCGCGGCGATCGAGCGAGGATCGCCGCCAGGGCCTCGCCCGCTTCCGGCGTGCGGACGTCCAGCACCGTCATGCGCAGAAATTCCTCGCGGCTGTACCCGTCGTGGCGCAGCGCCGCTTCATTGACGTCGACAAACCGCAGCGTGTCCGCCTCGAATGCCCACTTGGGCAGCGGGCTGTGGTCGAAGAGCGTCCGGAATTTGACCTCACTCTCCCGCAGCGCGTCTTCGGCCAGCTGCCGATCGTGGACGTCCGTGACGGTACCTATCCACTCCCGCACGGCACCGTCAGGCTCCTGCAGCGGAGTCGCCCGCGCGACGAAGTATCGATAGCGCTGCTCGGGTGCATGCCAGAGCCGGCCGCGCGACTCGTAGGGCG
>VFYY01000265.1 GCA_016871375.1 Acidimicrobiia bacterium | reverse complement strand
GCCTGCGGCCTGTGGCCTGTGGCCTGTTGTTCCTGGACGATGCGCACGCCGGCACTGGCGCCGACGCGCGTGGCTCCGGCGGCGACCATCGCCTTCAGCCCCTCGAGGTCGCGGACGCCCCCGGCCGCCTTCACGCCGATGTCGGGCCCGACGACGCGGCGCATGAGCGCGACGTCGGCCGCCGTCGCCCCGCCGGGCCCGAAGCCGGTGGACGTCTTCACGAAGTCCGCGCCCGCGGTCTTGGCGATCGTGCAGGCGGTGATCTTCTCCTCGTCGGTCAGCAGCGCCGCCTCGATGATCACCTTGCTGATGGCGTTGCCGTCGCGGCAGGGCGCGGTCACCGCCTCGATGTCGCGCTCGACGACCCTGAGGTCGCCGGACTTGAGCGCGCCCACGTTGATGACCATGTCGATCTCGACCGCGCCGTCGAAGATCGCCCGGCGGGTCTCGTAGTGCTTCACGTCGGCGGTGGTGGCGCCGAGCGGAAACCCCGCCACCGAGCAGACCTTCACGCTCGTCCCGGCCAGCAGGCGCGCGCACAGCGCGACCCACGTCGGGTTCACGCACACGCTGGCGAACGCATACTGCGCCGCCTCCCGGCACAGCGTCTCGATGTCCGTGCGCGCGGCGTCCGGCTTGAGCAGCGTATGGTCGATCATCGACGCCACGCCGCCCGCCGCGCCGCCGCTGGCGTGCAGCCCCAGGCGCGTCGCGCCGGCGTCCAGAATCCCGCGCAGCCGATCCGGGCAGCATTCGTAGAGGACCGCATGGCAGGCGCAGTGCGACGGCCCCGGCACACGCCCGGCGGCCGTCACCTCCTCGACGATGATCTGGATGAGCCGCTGGAGCTCCGCTGGGGTCAACGCCGCTCGAGCTCCCGGATCTTCGCCAGCCGGCGGATGTAGCGCGCCTCGCGCATCGGCGTGTCGATGAAGGTGTTGACGATGGAGAGCGCCTCGTCCTGCGTGAGCAGCGTGGAGCCCAGCGCGAGCACGTTGGCGCCGTTGTGCTGGCGCGCGTAGCGCGCGAGCGTCTCGTTCAGGCACATGGCGGCGCGGACGCCCGCAATCTTGTTGGCGGCAATCGTGGAGCCGAGACCGGCGCCGTCGATCACGATGCCCGCGTCCGCTTCGCGCCGCGCGACCTGCATGGCGGCTGCCGCGGCGGTATCGGGGTAATCCACCGGCTCAGTGCTGTTGGTGCCGAGGTCGTGGACCGCGATGCCGCGGCCGCGCAGGTGATTCAGGATCGCCTTCTTGAGCGCAACGGACGTGTGATCGCCGGCGATCGCCACCGTCCGGATCTCGGCCGGCGGCGCCAGAGACGCTTCATCCCCACGGGCATCCTCGCGGACGACCGCTATGCGCCGCGCCTTCAGCGTGTCCTGCGCGAGCGGCGTGACGTGTCCGCCGGGCACGAGCACCACCGTGCTGCCGTAGTCCAGGACGCGCGCGTCCGCCTCGGTGATCATCTGAAAGCGCTTCATCAGGCGGATTCGTATGTTACATTCGCAAATCCACAACTCACAAATCACAAATCACAAATCGCAAATCGCACATGCAGGTCCTTCTCTCAGAGGCAGATATTCAGACACGCGTGCGGGACCTGGCCAACGAGATCGCGCGCGACCATCCCGACGGCGTGCACCTGGTCGCCGTGCTGAAGGGCGCGTTCGTCTTCCTCTCCGATCTCGCGCGCGCCATGCCTGGCCACTGCTCCGTGGACTTCATGGCGGTGTCGAGCTACGGCAAGGGCACCTCGTCGAGCGGGCAGGTGCAGGTGCTGAAGGACCTCAGCAGCGATGTCGAAGGCCGCGACATCGTCATCGTCGAGGACATCGTCGATACCGGGTTGACGCTGACCTATCTGCAGCAGATCCTGCGGGCGCGGTCGCCGCGCCACCTCCGCACGGCGTGCCTCCTCAGCAAGCCGTCGCGGCGCAAGGTGGACGTGCCGGTCGAGTACATCGGCTTCACGATCGAGGACAAATTCGTGGTGGGGTACGGCCTCGACTACGCGGAGAAGTACCGCAACCTGCCGTACATCGCCGTCATCGGGGATTGACGTTCTCCTCGGTGGTCACGCCGAAGCGCCTGAAGCGCCCGTACGTCGCGACGGTATCCACTTCGCTCGACCCGAAGACGTGCGACTCCCGCATCTCGGCCGGCACCGCGATGCCGAAGCGCTCGTCGAACCGGAACGTCGTCACGATCTCCGACTGATTCCGGATCACGAGCCCTGCCCCGACGCCGCGGCCGCCCATGTCGAGCCGCAGCTCGGTCTTCAGCACGCGTCCGGTCGGCGACTCGATCCACATCAGGCCGTTCATCGGCAGGTCGCGGTTGCCGTTCCCGCGCAGAATCGTCGGCCGCTGCCGCTCCTCGAAGCGCACGCTCCAGACCTGCGGCCCCATCTCGCGATCGTTCCGGACGAGCGACCACCGCAGACGCGCGCGGTAGACGTCCTGGACGAGCGCGATGGCCGTCAGCGGGTTGTTGAGCAGGTCGCCGTGGAGGTTGTACCGCGCGCCGGCGCGATCGATCTCCTGCGCGCGGCGCACCAGCGAGTCCGACGGCGGCTCCAGGAACAGTCTCACCAGCCGCTGGTCGCGATCGCCAACCGGTTTGCCGTCCACCTCCACGACGTCGCGGAACGACAACCAGTCCATCCCGCCGGGAATCTGGACGATCAGGAAGTCCGAGCGCAGGTGGCGGCTCGTCCGCTCGCGGAGATGGCGCTGCTGGTAGTCCTCTTCGGCGACGACGCCGGAGAACTTCGCCACGAACTCGGCCATGTACTCGGTGGCGCGGGCAACGAGGTCCTCCGCGCGCGGGTTTTGCGCCGCGGCGGCCGCCGGCCACGCGAGCACGACCAGCGCCAGCAGCGCGCTACTGCCGCACCGCCGCACGGACCTTCTCCGACCACTGGCGGGCTTCGTTCAGGACGGCCGCCTCGTCGAGCGTCAGCATCCTGCGATCGCGCATCAGCACCTTGCCGTGGACGATGGTCGTCTGCACGTCGTCGCCGCGGGTCGTGTAGACCAGATGTGACACAGGGTCGTACATGGGCGCCTGACGCGCGGCGCGCATGGAGACGACGATCAGATCTGCCCGCTTGCCGGGCTCGAGGGAACCGATGTGCCTGTCCATCCCCAGCGCGCGGGCGCCGCCAATGGTCCCCATGGCGAGCGCCGTCTTCGCGCCAAGGGCAGTCGGGTCGCCGGTCTGCAGCTTGTGCAGGAACGAGGCGATGCGCATCGCCTCGAACATGTCGAGGTCGTTGTTGCTGGCGGCGCCGTCGGTGCCCAGGCCCACCGGCACGCCGG
>VFYY01000264.1 GCA_016871375.1 Acidimicrobiia bacterium | reverse complement strand
CGACGTCGGTGTACTGGCCCTTGCGGAACGACGTGACGCCCGGCGGCGGGGTGATGATGTGGTCGTAGCTGGCCTTCACGTCCCGCGACGTCATCTCCGCGCCGTCGTGGAACCTCACGCCCTTGCGGAGCTTGAACGTGTAGACCCGCCCGCCGCTGCCGACCGTCCACGACTCCGCGAGGTCGCCGATGACCTTCGTCCCCGTCGGATCGTTCGGATCGGTGCGCAGCAGCGTGTTGTAGAACGGCGCCACCGGCTGGACGAGCGCGAAGGTGCCTTCGCGGTGCCCGTCGTAGGACGGCGGCTCCAGCGGCAGCACGAACACCAGCTCACCGCCGTAGCGGGGCTTCTCCTGGGCGAACGACGGCGTGACGGCGACGAGCAGCGCGACCACCGCGATCAGGGTCCGGGCGAGAAAGGTCACGATCGGTCTCTCCTTTGTCGACATGCTAGCCGCGCTTCTCGGCGTCGAGCACGGTCTTGAGCGCCGCCGCATCGACGTTGATCTCGACGCCCGCGCGCTCGTTCTGCAGCAGCATCGCCACGCGCGAGTCGCGCTCGCCCCAGCCGCGGTTGAGTGCTTCGGTCATCTCCTGCAGCGTGAGCTGCGCGAGCCGCATCGGCACCTTCACCTCGTGCGCGAGCTGCGTGGCCAGCGTCACGTCCTTGTGCGCGAGGCGCAGCGCGAACGACGGCGGGTCGTACTTCCCCGGCAGGAAGTTGTCCGCGAGGCTGTCGAACGTGCGCACGCGCCCGCGCGCGCCCTGCCGCACGGCCTTCCAGATCGCGAGTGGGTCGACGCCCGCCTTGACGCCCATCGTGAAGACTTCGGCCATCGCGGTCTGGATCATGTACCCGGCGCAGTTGTGGACGAGCTTCGCGATCGAGCCGGCACCGATCGGGCCCACGTACACCGCCTGGTCGCTGAAGCCGTCGAGCACCGGCTTGCACTTGGTGAAGACGCCTTCGTCGCCGCCGACCCAGATCGCGAGCTTGCCGCTCTCCGCGCCGCGCGGCCCGCCGCTCACCGGCGCGTCCAGCACGTGCACCCCCTGCTTCTCGAACGTCGCGTGGATGCGGCGCATCACGGTCGGCGAGTTCGTGCTGAGGTCGAAGAACACCTTGCCGGCCGACATGCCCGCCAGCAGCCCCTTGTCACCGAGCGCCACGGCCTCGACCTCGACCGGCCCCGGCAGCGAGGTGAATACGATGTCCGTCTGCTGGGCGACGGCCTGCGGGCTGTCCGCCCACGCGGCGCCGTCGGCGAGGTGGCTCGCCGCCGCCTCCTTGCGCGTGTCGTTGATCACGAGCGCGTGCCCCGACTTCTGGAGGTTCGCCGCCATGTGGCGGCCCATGGTGCCGACGCCGATGAATCCAACCTTCATCACTTCGCCTCCTCGAAGACCTGCGCCGCGATGCGGCCCGCCGTCATGGCCGTCGGCCAGCCTGCGTAGAGCGCCATGTGCGTGATGACCTCCCCGATCTCGTCCTTCGTCACGCCGTTCACGAGCGCGCGCTCGAGGTGGCCCTTGAGCTGGTCGCCGCGATACATCGCGACGAGGGCCGCGACCGTGATGAGACTGCGATCGCGCTTGGAGAGGCCGGGCCGCTCCCACACGTCGCCGTAGACGACCTCCTCGGTCATCTCGATGAGCTTCGGCGCGACCTTGCGGACGACGTCACGGGCCGCGGTCGATGGGGGCTTGCTCATGCTTGGATTCCTCGTGTGGCTCGACGCAAAGTCCTTGGGGAGAGAGGCTGTCGAAGATCGAAGGATCCGTCGAGACGCGGAATGACGTCGCTTCGTTTCTCCCATACAAGGTCACTCACTCTAAACCCCTCGGACCGTCAGAGACAACGACTAGGGCAACTGCGCCGCCCGCACTCGGGAGTACACTCCCGCCATGCCGACACGCGTCCTCGTCACTGGAGCAGGCAGCGGTATCGGTCGCGCGGTGTGCTTGAAGGTGGCGCGCGATGCCGCCGCGCGCGGTGAGGCCGCGCACATCGCGGCGGTCGACGTCGCCACCTCCGCCGGCCTCGCCGGCGTCGTGGACGAGCTGACGAAGCTCGGCGCGCAGGCGCTGCCGATCCACGCCGACATGGGCACGGCCGACGGGCCCGCCGCGGCGGTCACCCAGGCGGTACGCGCGCTCGGCGGCCTCGACGGCCTCGTCAGCAACGCCGGGGTCAACCGCCCGGGCGCGCTGAAGGACTACACGGTCGCCGACTGGGACCTCCTGTTCGCGGTCAACGTGCGCGCCACGTGGCTGCTCGCCAAGGCCGCGCACGACGCGCTCGCGGCCGCGGGCGGCGCCATCGTGGTCACCGCCTCGATGTCCGGCAGCAACGCGCACGCGAACCTCGGCGCCTACGCGCCCAGCAAGGCCGCCGTCATCATGCTGATGAAGGTCCTCGCGCAGGAGTTCGGGCGCGACGGCGTACGCGTCAACGCCGTCTCCCCCGGCATGGTACGCACCGGCATGACCGAGCCCGTGTACCGCAACACGCAGCTCGCGACCGAGCGCGCGCAGCTCGTGCCCCTGGGCCGCGTGGCCGCGCCGGAGGACATCGCGGACGCGATCGCGTGGCTCCTGAGCGCGGACGCGCGCTACGTCAACGGCCACGACCTCGTCGTCGACGGTGGCGTCACCGGCAACTTCCTCGGGCGCCTGCCCGGCATCGGCCAGATCCCGCGCGGTTGAGCCACGTACAAAGGAGCCGCTCCATGACCCGCTTCGTCCTCGCCTCGTGCGCCGCACTCCTCGTGGCCCTCGCCGCGCTCCCCGCGGACGCGCAGAAGCGGGGCGGCATCCTCCAGTCCCTCATCACCGAGGACCCGCCCGGCTTCTCGATCCACGAGTCGGCGACGGTGTCGACCGTGTGGCCGATGAGCCCCTGCTACAACAACCTCGTCTACTACGACCCGGCGAAGGCGCAGGAGACGGCGGACTCGATCATCGGCGACCTCGCGGAGAAGTGGTCGTGGCAGGACAACCACCGCAACCTCGTCTTCTTCCTGCGCAAGAACGTGAAGTGGCACGACGGCCAGCCGTTCACCTCGCGCGACGTGAAGTACACCTACGACCTGGTGCGCGAGGCGGCCGACGCGCCCGCGAAGCTGCGCTTGAGCCCGCGCAAGGACTGGTACGCGAACATCGAGGCGATCGAGACGGCCGATCCGCACACGGTGGTGTTCCGGATGAAGCGGCCGCAGCCCTCGCTGCTCCTGATGCTCGCGTCCGGGTACTCGCCCGTCTATCCCGCGCACGTGCCGCTCGCGGACCTGCGCCAGAAGTGCGTGGGCACGGGGCCGTTCAAGTTCAAGGAGTACGTGCGCGGCCAGACGATCG
>VFYY01000263.1 GCA_016871375.1 Acidimicrobiia bacterium | reverse complement strand
CGGCTCGCAGGTGCCGGGCGGCCTCGAGTCGCTCGCGCGCGACACGCCGCTGGCGCGGTGGCTGGCGCGCGCGGGATACCGCCGCGGGAACGCGCCCGTGGTGTTCCTCTCGGCGACCGCCGCGCTGACGGTGGCCGGCTTCGTGCTGAGCCAGGTCTACAGCCGCATCTTCTTCCTGCCGCTGGCGCGCGCGGTCGAGAACGTGCCGGGCAGCGCGGGCGAGATGCTGCTGCTCGTCCTGCAGGGCGGGCCCTGGCTCCTGTTCGCGCTGGCCGCGCTCACGCCGACGCTGGTCGTGCGCGCGTCCCGCGCCGCGCGCGTCCAGGCGATCGAGCAGGACCTGCCGCTGGCGCTCGAGCTCCTCGCCACGATGGCCGACGCGGGCCTCGGCTTCGACGCGGCGATCGCCAAGATCATCCGCGCGCAGGATGCCCGGCGGCCGCTGATGGCGGAGCTGAGCAACTTCCAGCACGACATGCTGGCCGGCATGTCGCGCATCCAGGCGCTGCGCCAGCTGGCGCGCCGCGTCCACCTGCCGTCGCTGACGGGATTCACGTCCGCGCTGATTCAGGCCGAGCAGGTGGGCGCCAGCATGGCCGAGACGCTGCAGCACCAGGCCACCGACCTCCGGCAGCGGCGCCGCGAGCAGGCGCTGCTGCAGGCGCAGGCGCTGCCGGTCAAGCTCGTGTTTCCGCTCGTGATCTGCTTCCTGCCGGGGATCTTCGTCTCCACCCTGGCCCCCGTCCTCTACCAGATGATTCAGGTCGCCGCCAGCGTCGTGCGGACCACACCATGAGAATCGGCATCGCCGTCTGCCTGCTGTTGGTCGCCGGCTGCGCGACCGCACCGGTCGTTCGCCAGCAGTGCTACGACCCCGACGCCCAGCTCGCGCAGGCGCTGCGGTCGCTCGAAGAGGCGCGCGCCGAAGGCTGCGACACCGCGCGGCGGGGCGCCGAATGCGAGCGGCATCGGCGCGAGCTCGCGCGGCTCACCGTCGTCTGCCCCGCCCACGCGCCGATTCTGCTGGCCAACGCCGTGCTGGCCTACGACGAGCAGCGCCGCACCGAGTCGCAGCAGCTGCTCGACCTCATCCTGGCCCAGTCCCGGCCGGTGCCCGACGCGGCCGTGCTGCGCGCGCGCATCGCCATCGAGGAGGGCAACGTGCCGTTTGCGCGGCGCCTGATGGAGCAGCAGATCAGGCTGGTGCCCGACCACGCCGGCCTGCACGAGACCTACGCGTCCGCGTTGTACCTGGAAGGCCGATTACCCGACGCAGTCACCCAGCTGACGATGGCGGGAATGCTGGGCGCGCCGCGCTGGCGCATCGCGTATCACCTGGGACTGATCGAGGAAGCGTCCGGACGCACCGACGAGGCGAGCCGCCTGTACGCGGAGGCGCTGCAGCAGAATCCAGGCTGGGCGCCGGCCGAATCCCGTCTGAAGGCGCTGCGCGCGCGCTAGCGCGGTTTCGACTTCTTCGTAGTGTCCGGCTTCAGCCGGACCACACACGGCGGTGCCGATCAACTTGGTCCGCCTCAAGGCGGACACTACGTACGGAGTGTCCGGCTGCAGCCGGACCACGCGACCTAGCGCGGTTTCGACTTCTTCGTAGTGTCCGGCTTCAGCCGGACCACACACGGCGGTGCCGATCTACTTGGTCCGCCTCAAGCCGGACACTACGACGTTTCAGAAACCGCTCTAGTCGGCCGGGACGGCGACGGTCACCGTCTTCGACACGGACGCCGACTGCCCGCGCTGGTTGCGCACCACGAGCGTGACCGTGAACGTTCGCGCCGTCGAGTAGACGTGCGTCGTCGTCAGCCCGGCCCCGCTGTCCCCGTCGCCGAAATCCCACGAGTACGTCGCGTCGGCAATCGTGGACGACGTCGCATTGAAGAAGACCGTGTCGCCGGGCTGCGGATCGGTCGGCGAGAACACGAAGTTCGCCGAACCGGCCGGCAGCGTCGTCGAGATCGTGATCTGCCGGGTCTGCGTCGCCGTCAGCCCCGCCTCGGTCGTCACGCGCAGCGTGACGGCATACGTGCCGCCGCGGGCGTAGCGGTGCGTCTGGGTCTGGCCCGTTCCGGTCGTGCCGTCACCGAAGTCCCAGTTATAGGTGGCGCCCGCCGGCGCACCGGGAAGCGGGAAGGGGCCCTGTCCGGGACCGGGCGCGGTGCCGCTGCCCGTGAAGATCACGTCCTGGTTGATCGACGGGTTCGTCGGCGAGAAGGTGAAGTTCGCCGTCTGCGCCGGCAGCGTCGTGGACACCGTGACCGTTCGCGACGCCGTGGACTGCTGCCGTGTGTCGCTCGTCACCGTCAGCGTGACCGTGAAGGTGCCTCCACGCAGATACCGGTGCGTCGTCTGCACGCCGCTGCCGGGCGCCGTCTGATCGCCGAAGTCCCAGTTGTAGGTGAGGTTGCTGCCCGAGGACGCGGCCGCGTTGAACGACACGTCCTGGTTGATCGTCGGGTTGGTCGGCGAGAGGTTGAAGGCGGCGCGCGTCGGCGCGGTCTCGGGAAAGTCGCTCGCCTCGAAGGTCACGGACGTCGGCGTGTCCTTCAGCAGCGTCACGTTCTTTTCCCGCGAGAGGTTGCCGGTCCTGGTGTCGCGCGCGGCGAAGGTCACGTCGGCCTGGGGCGTCGGGGCAACGCCGTTGACGAACACGTTCGCGCTCGACTCGCGCAGCGTGAGGCTGAAGGACTGCGACTGCCCGGATGCCACGGTCCCGAGGGCGTTGCCGTTGGCCATCGCCTGGATGGTGCTGGCGGTGCGGTTCACCACGAGGACGGGAAAATCCGATTCGTAGCGGCCCACGCCCGCGCACGACGCCGACACGACCGCGACGAGGATGCCGACCAGGTACTTCATCGTCAATTATTCGGGTGGACGCGCGGGCATTCTACCTCGTGACGCGCATCAAGATCACGCCATGGACGGCCAGTTGTGTCGCCACTGCGGCGACCGTGCCCAGGGCGATGCCCAGCGCGGGCACGGCGAGCGAAAACACGGAACAGAACACCGAGAAGCCGACGATGGCCGGCAGGAAGCCGCGGAAGAACTGGACGACGGCCGCCGGACCGCGCTGTGCGTGCGCAAACGCCGCCATGGTCGTCGTCAGGATCGGGAACGCGGTGAAGAGGCCGCTCAGCGCGGGCCCCACCCGATCGGCCAGCGCCGTGAGCACCAGCACGAGCGTGCCGCTGGCCAGCACGCGGACGATCAGATCGGCGCGCGGCGGGGCCGCGACGCCCATCTCAGGCGGCGTGCGCGGCAGCACGCGCGCGCCGAGGACGGCCGCCGACAGCGTGACCGCGAGGCTGCCCCACAGCCCCGGCCGCCAGGCGTAGAGCGCGAACGTCG
>VFYY01000262.1 GCA_016871375.1 Acidimicrobiia bacterium | reverse complement strand
CGCGCCGCGCCGGCTCTCGCCGCCGAATCCGCCGCCGGGCTCCGCGTGGCCGCCGAAAAAGGTCGTGAAGAAATCGCTGAACGGGTTCTGGTCCCCGAACAGCTCCTCCATCTCCTCCGGCGTCATCGTGCGGAAGCCGCCGCCCTGGCCGCCGCCCCTGTTCACGTTCCACTGGCCGGCGAACGGGTTGGGGCCGCCCTGGGCCTGCGCCTGCTCGTACATCCGCCAGTTGGCGCCCAGCTCGTCGTACTTCTTGCGTTTCGCCGGGTCGCCGAGGACTTCGTAGGCCTCGTTGATCTCCTTGAAGCGGGCTTCCGCCTTCTTGTCGCCCGGGTTCACGTCAGGGTGATGCTTGCGCGCCAGCTTGCGGAACGCCTGCTTCAGCTCCTTGTCCGTGGCGGTCTTCGACACGCCAAGGGTCGCGTAGTAGTCCTTGAATTCCATCAGAGGCCTACCATTTCGTTCAGGCGGCGGATCTCGTTGAGCAGCTGGCGCCGGCCGGGGCCGGTGCTCAGCGCGTGTTCGTCCATCAGCGGCCGGATGCGCTGCACGACCTCCGCGATGTGCAGCAGCCGCTGCACGCCTGCCAGGTTGATCCCGGCCTCGTCGACGAGGTGTTTGATGAGCCTGATGCGCTCGAGCTCCTCGCGCGAGTACAGGCGCATGCTGCCGATGGTGCGCGACGGCTGAATCAGCCCCAGGCGCTCGTACTTGCGCAGGGTCTGAGGGTGCATCCCCAGCATCTCGGCCGCCACGCTGATCAAATAGACGTCGTGCCCCAGCGCCATTGGATCACCTTGATACAGATCGAGTGTAGGCCTTGATACGGGGCGTGTCAACGTTCGTAGGGTAGGATTAGAAGCCGTTGGGTATCGAAACCGCAGATCTCGTCACCGTCGCGCTGCTCGTTGCGCTCGAGGGCCTGCTGAGCGCCGACAACGCGATGGTGCTGGCCGTCCTCGTCCTCGGCCTTCCGAAACGCGAGCAGAAAAAGGCGCTCCAGTACGGCATCGTCGGCGCCTTTGCGTTCCGCATTCTGGCAATCCTGCTCGCCGTCTACCTGATCCAGATCCAGTTCGTGATGGTGATCGGGGCGGCGTACCTGTTGTGGCTGCCGTACAACCACTTCACGGGGCACGACGATGCCGCCGCGCGCCGCCGTCCGAAGAAGGCGGCGCCGTGGCTCGGCCTGTCGCCGTTCTGGGGGACGGTCGCGAAGGTGGAGCTCACCGACATCGTCTTTGCGATCGACTCGATCCTGGTGGCGGTCGCGATGTCGAACAAGACGTGGGTCATCATCACGGGCGGGATCCTGGGCGTGATCGCGATGCGGCTCGTCATCGGCCAGCTGCTCGTGCTGGTGAACCGCTACCCGACGCTCGTGGACGGCGCGTTCGTCATCATCGCGTGGGTTGGCATCAAGTTGATCCTGGAGTACTTCCACGCCGCGGGCTACGTGCACTTCGAGGTGCCGCGGGCGCTCTCGCTTGGCCTGATTGTCGTGATCTTCGTGATTGCGTTCGTGTGGGCGCGAATAGAAGGCCCGGTCGAAGCCGACGCGCTTGCGGAGAAAGCGGAAGAGATCCTCGGCGCCGAGTCCGAGGCGATCTCCGAGACGGACGGCGACGTGCGGAAGGGCTAGCGGCGCGCCGCGGGCGTCAGCGTCGTCTCACGACGCTCGCCGTTGCGCGTGTAGACGACCCTCACCGGCGTATCGACCTTCAGCAGTTCCAGCGCGTAGGTGTAGTCGTAGATGTTCGCGATCGTCTGCCCGGCGATCTCGACGATGATGTCGCCCTTCATGAGGCCCGCGCGCTCGGCGGGCCCGCCGCCGGTGACCCCGCCCAGCAGCAGCCCCTTCACCTCGGTCGCGTAGTCGGGGATCGTGCCCGTGGTGACGCGCACGCCGGCGATGCTGCCGCGGGACACGGGCTGATCCACCTTCGTGAACTGCGGCGCCTGATCGCCCTCGGCGACCGCGCGGACGATGCTCGCCGCCATCTCCGCGATGCGGTCCAGGTCCTCGTAGTTGATCTTCTCCGCGCTGTCGGATGGCTTGTGGTAGTCGGGGTGCGCGCCGGTCGTGAACGACAGGCTCGCCACGCCCGCCTGGTTGAACGTGGCCACGTCGGTCGGCTGGTACGGGTCGGTCTGCAGGACCAGCTCGAACCCCGCGGCGACGTTGGCGCGCTCGAGCACGCGGCCCCACACGGGGCTGGTGCCGGTCGCCTGCACGATCAACCGGTTGTTCTGCATCCGGCCCACCATGTCGAAGTTCAGGTAGGCGGCGATCTGCGCCACCGGCACGGGCGGCGTGGCCGCGAACGAGTTGGATCCGACGAGGCCGATTTCCTCCGCCGACCACAGCGCGAACATCACGTGGCGGCGCCGCGGCTCCTTCGCGAGCGCCTGTGCGATGGCCAGCACGGCCGCCGTGCCCGAGGCGTTGTCGTCGGCGCCGAAGTGGATGGCCGAGCGCTGGCCCTCCGGCGCCAGGGAGTTGCCCTTGTCGCCGCGCCCGAGGTGGTCGTAGTGGGCGCCGACGATGACCCACGGCTTGTCCACGGCGGCGGTTCCCGTCGTTGCCGGCAGGTAGCCGACCACGTTGCGCGCCGTCTGCCGCTGCCGGACGACGGCCGTCTTGAGCATGACGGTGGACCGCAGGTCGAACCCGGCGACGTGCGGGTTGCCCGAGTCGAACTCCTGCTGCACGTCGCGGAGCGACTTGCCCGCGGCGGCAAAGAGCGCATCAGCCAGCTCGCCGGCGATGCTCGCGGCGGGAATCCCGGAGCCGGCCAGCGCGGTATCGAAGCTCATGGGAATCGTCGTGCCGGCGTTCGGCGACCGCGGGCCGGTGACGACGAGCAGCGCGCGGGCGCCGCGCTGGCGCGCGGCCATCGCCTTGTACCGCAGGTCCGAATAGCGCGCGAGGATGCCGCGCGTCTGCTGGTCGGCGTCCTCGGGGAAGTAGCGGAGGACGACGACGATCTTGTCCTTGACGTCGAGCGTGGCGTAGCTGTCGTAGCCGAAGTTCTGCGACTCGGGCACGACGAGCCCGTAGCCCGCGAACACGGCGGCGCCCGACACTTCCGCGTCGTCCGAGAAGGAGAGCGCCTGGACCTGCGCGGCGCCCGTGAAGACGCGCTCGCCGCCGCCCCGGGTCATCGCCACGCGCGAGCCGCCGTCGCGGCTGCCGCCGGTGAACTCGAATGGAACCAGCATGTCGCTGCGCCCGGGCAGCGGCCGCGCCCCGAGGCGCGCGAGCTGCGCGGCGATGTAGTCCGCCGCCAGCCGCTCGCCCTGCGACCCGGCCTCGCGTCCCTCGAGCGTCGTTGAGGCGAGGAACTCCACGTGCGGCCGCGTCTGCCCATATGAGGAAGTGGCGGAGACAAGGACGAGGGCAACGACGATCTTCTTGGTCATATGCACAACCTTGAGTCGCTCCGTTCCGGGGCCTGACC
>VFYY01000261.1 GCA_016871375.1 Acidimicrobiia bacterium | reverse complement strand
CGCCCGGCGCGTCCGCGCGTCCGGCGATGTCTCGGGCAATCCGGTGGAGATCAACCACGCGCGCGACTCGACATGGTCCCAGGCAATCACCCAGTCGTAGAGGCCGAGGACGACGTCCGGCAGGGCGAGGTCGTCGTAGAGCGGCGCGGGCAGACGCTCGAGCGTCAGCCCCCAGTCGTAGCCGATATAGCCGGCGGCGCCGCCCTGGAACGGCGGCAGGCCGGGAACCGCGTCGACCCGGTGCGGCGCCAGCAGCGATCGCACGACGTCGAGCGCGTCCGCGTCGGGAACCGCGCTCGTCGCGCCCGATCGGTCGACGCACTCGACGTGCGTCCCCTTCGCGCGGACGACGAGCGACGGGTCGGCGGTCAAGAACGAGTAGCGGCCGAGGCGGGGCCCGCGCGCCGCGCTGTCGAGGAACAGGCGGTGCGGCCACCGGTCCAGGCGCTCGCAGCAGCGAACCGGGTCCGGAGGCGGCGTGAGCTCTTCGACGTGCGGGGGTGGCAGCGCCTCACGCACGCGGCTTGTGAGTGAGGCGCACGTGCTCGCGCCGCGCGTCGTCGGGCGGCGTGAGGTATCCCCACTGCAGCGCGCCTTCCTGCCGGTAGGTCTTGCCGAGCGTCACGGCGAGGCTGGCGCGCGCCAGCTCCTTGCCGAGATAGAACGCGTGCGCGGGCTCGTCCACGTCGAGCTGGTCGAAGATGTCCTGGATGTTCGAGCCGCGCACGAACTGCTCGTTGTTGAACACCGTAATGCCGTCGCGATCCGCGAAGATGCGGAAGTTCGGGTCGGTGATCTCCTTCTGCAGCGCGCGCAGCTCGGCCTGCGTGTAGGTCAGCGGCGCGGGATCCTTGACGGTGACCAGACGGTCGTCGATGCCCTTCGGGATCGTGCGCCTCGTCACCGCGTAGTGCATGAGCCGCCGCGCCACGTCGATCTCGCGCACGGCGCCCCGCGCCCACGGGATCACCTCCGTCGTCAGCACCGAGCGGATGCCCAGCTCCTGGCACACGGCGACGAGCAGCGCGTTCACGCCCGTCGAGTCCGCGGACGTGAGCTCGGTGATGTTGCCGACGCCCATCAGCATCCCGGCGTCCGGATACCGCCGCCGCACCTCCGCGTAGCGCTCGAGCGAGGCCATGAAGCCGAAGCCGATCGGCTCGACGATCGGGTCGATCAGATACGGGATGCCCCACCGCGCGAGCTTCTCCAGCGTGGGATCGAGCGTGTCGAGCGAGCCGCCGAGGTCGGGGACGGCGACCACGCGCGCGCCCGTGCCCGCGAGCTGGCGCGCCGCGTCGCTGTTGGAGCCGTTCACGCTGAGCACGAGCTCCGCGCCCGCGTCGACGGCGGTCCGGATCTCGGCGGCATCGAACGTGTCGATGCTGACGCGCATGCCGGCGGCGACGAGGTCGCGCACGACGTCGCCGAGTGCGGGAAACGCGAGCCCCGGCGTGCACCCGATGTCGATCAGGTCCGCGCCGCACGCGCGGAAGTAGTCAGCCTCCGAGCGAATCGCCTCGCGCGAGAGCTTCGGGGCGTTGTTGATCTCGGCGAGGATCTCGATGTCCCACTCGCCGTATGCCCGCGCGGCCTCGGCGCGGCCGAAATGCTGCGGTATCTCCCGCAGGTCCTTGGGGCCCTTCTCCACCGGCACACCGATCCGGTCCGCGATCGCCTGCGGGTCGCCCTCGCTCAGGCCGGGAATCAGCACGCGCTCGGTGCCGGGCGGCGCCTCGAGGTGCCGGGCAATCCACGAGGTCGTCATCAGCGCCGCGACCGTGATCTCGAGGACGGCGACGTCCCAGGCAAACGGCGGCGCCATCTCCGCCAGCACACGGCGCAGCGCGGGCTCGGCCAGCCGGCCGGTGACGAACAGGACCATCAGCGCGGATCGCCGCCCCGCACGAACTTGTTCGGCGTCCCTTCGAGCGCGCCGCCCTGCGGCCGCCACAAGGCGACGTCCTCGATCTGCCGCGCCAGCTCGAAGTCCTTGTCGGTGACGCCGCCGGCGCTGTGCGTGGACAGCTTCACGGTGAGGCGTCCCCACGTCACCGTCAGATCGGGATGGTGATACGCCGCTTCCGAGAGATACCCGACCGCGCTGACCAGCATCAGCGTCGTCGGCCAGCCGTCGGTCTTGTAGACGCGCCGGATCCAGCCGTCCTCGAAGTACCAGCCCGGCAGCGCCTCCAGCTTGTCGGCGATCTCGGTGTCGCTGTACGTGCGCTCTTTCTCTGCCATCACATCACCATGGGCCGACTGAAGTCGGCCCCTACTGTCGAACGTCGGCCCCTGCTGTCGAACTGCTGTCGAACGTCATGGGCCGACTGAAGTCGGGCCCTACTGTCGAACTGCTGTCGAACGTCGGCCCCTGCTGTCGAACGTGGGGGCCGGCTTTAGCCGGCCCGCGATCACATGACCACGCCGCCGTTGACGAGAATCGTCTGGCCCGTGAGAAACGCCGCGTCCGGGGACGCAAGGTAGACCACCGCGCCCGCCACGTCGTCGGGCGTGCCCCAGCGTCCCATCGGCGTGGACTCGGCGACCGCGACGCGGCGCTCCTGGTCGAGACCGGCGGCAAACGCGGTGTCGATCCAGCCCGGGGCGACGACGTTGACGCGGACGCGGGGCGCGGCGGAGCGCGCGAGCGACTTGCTGAAGGCGAGCACGCCGCCCTTCACGGCCGCGAACATCTGCGGGTTCACGCCCGGCATCCCGCTCAGCGCGTGGTCCCAGCTGATGTTGATGATCGATCCGCCCTCGGGGTGCGCGCGGAAGATGTCGGCGGCGGCCCACGACGCGAGGATGGTGCCGCGCAGATCGACGGCGAGGAGCAGGTCGAGCTTCTGCACCGTCCCCAGCGACGCGCCCTCGCCGGTGAGGATGTCGGCGCCGGCATTGTTGACCCAGACGTCGAGGCGGCCGAGCGTGTGACGGACGGCGGCGCCGAGGTCGCGGATCGCGGGCTCGTCGGAAAGGTCGAGCTGCAGCGCGATGGCGCGGCGGCCGAGCGCGCGGATCTCGCGCGCGACGGCCTGCGCCTCGGCGGCGGAGGTGCGATACGTGAGCGCGACATCCGCGCCGGCGCGCGCGGTGGCGAGCGCGATGGCGCGCCCGATCCCGCTCGACGCGCCGGTCACGAGCACGGCGCGGCCCGACAGTGGTGCGGCGACGGTCATTTCTGCATTCGCGATTCGCGAATTGCGATTCGTGATTGCGCTTGAAATCGCAACCCGCCACTCACAAATCACAAATCATACAGTAAGCTCCAGGTACGAATGAGGCTGCTGGTGAGCGTCGCCGACGCGATCGATGCCGCTGCCGCGCTTGACGGCGGCGCGGACATCATCGACGCGAAGGACCCGCGCGCGGGCGCGCTCGGCGCCGTGCCGCTGACGGTGTTCCGCGAGATTCACGCGCGCGTGGGCGGCATGCGACCCGTCAGCGCGGCGCTCGGCGACG
>VFYY01000260.1 GCA_016871375.1 Acidimicrobiia bacterium | reverse complement strand
GCGGCGGCTGCGGGTTGACGACGTAGCTGCCGCCCTGCGACGCGAGGAACTGCGCGACGTCCGGCGCCGGCGGCACGCCCTCGCCCGGCCACTGCGTGTGATTCTTCCGGTACGGATCCGGATTGTTCCGGCCGCCCTCCGGGAAGATGAACTGCCCCTGCAGCCCCTCCATCGTCCCCGGCCGCTGCGGAATCGCGCCGTGCAGATCGGGATGCTGCGGCGAGCGTCCGTGCCCGGGCCGATCGACGACGTAGACGCGATAGCCCTCGGCGGCGAGATGCTGGAACCAGCCGGGACGTCCGTCAGGCGTGCCCATCCAGTCGAGCCCCTGGCCGCCGCCGCCGTGCACGAGCACGATCGGATACGGCCTCCGCACGCGCGCCGGAATCATGTACTCGACGTACATCTGCTGACCGCCGATGAAGCTGCCGCGCGCGGTGTCGGCGCGCTTCACGTTGACCCACATGAAGCTCCACTCGGCGAGATCGAGCGGCAGCGTCTTCGCCGACGACAGCTGAGCCAGCGCGGCCTGCGCGAGCGGCGCGGCCTGCGCCGGATCCGCCGTGAGTGGTCCGAGCGCGCTCGCCGCGGCGCCGGCAATGCCGAGCGCGGTCGCGCGGCGCATGAACTCGCGGCGGCTCACACCGCCTTCAGCGAAGCTCGTGTACAGGTCGGTCACCTGACAGTCGAGCGATGTGTTGTCTGACATATCTGCTCCGGATCTGGAACGAGAATCAACGATGGCGCCGACGGAAAGCACACTATAATCCCGCTTTTCGACCACCCGCAACCGGGAGACAGACACAGTGGCAACGACGACAGCTCGCACGTACACGATCGACAAATCGCACTCCGAAGCCATCTTCCAGGTCAGGCACCTCGTGACGAAAGTGCGCGGCCGCTTCTCCGATTTCGAGGGAACGATTCAGCTCGACGAGGCCAGTCCCGAGGCCTCCTCCGTCGCGTTCACGATCCAGGCGACGAGCATCGACACCAACGAGCCCGATCGCGACAAGCACCTCCGCTCCGAGGACTTCTTCGCCGTCGAGCAGTTCAAGGCGATCACGTTCAAGAGCAAACGCATCAGCAAGACCGGCGCCGAGACGTTCGACGTCACCGGCGATCTCACCATCCGCGGCGTCACCAAGGAAATCACGCTGCCCGTGACGCATCTCGGCAAAGCGAAGGATCCGTGGGGCAACGACAAGGTCGGGTTCGAGACCGAGGTGACGATCAACCGCAAGGACTTCGGGCTGCAGTGGAACGCACCGCTCGAGACCGGCGGGTTCCTCGTCGGCGACGAGGTGAAGGTCAGCCTCTCTGTTCAAGCTGCCGGTCAGTGATCAATTCCCAACTTCCAATTCCCAACTCCCACAAAGACTGCTTGGGAGTTGGCCGTTGGGAGTTGGGAGTTCTCACCGTCGCTCTCTGGCTTGCGGCCGCGCCAGCGGCCGCTCAAGACCCCGTGACCTTCCGCGTCTACCAGCGCGGGGCGCTCGTCGGCACCACCACCGTCGTCATCACCCGCGAGAGCGACGGCTGGCGTCTGCAGGGCGACGGCGAGCTGAAGGGCGACTTCCAGCTGACGATGCCGCAGCTCGACATCCGCTACGACGAGGCCTGGTCCCCTCGCATCATGACGATGGAGCTGGTGGCGAAAGACGACCGCGCGGTGGTGCACGTGGCGTTCGGGCTGTCGGACGGCACCACGCGCACCGACGTGGTACGCCCCGACAACGCCACGTGGGGATCCAACAAGGTATCGGCGGACGCAATCCCGCTGCCCGACCTCGTGTTCGGCGCCTACGAGGCGCTTGCCGCCAGGCTGGCGTCCGCGACGCCCGGCCAGGAGCTGCGCGCGTTCATCGCGCCGCGCTTCGAGGCCGTGATGAGCGCGGACGGCGTGGTGGATGAAGACGTGCCCACCACCGCCGGCACGCTCGCGACGAAGCGGTGGCGCGTGACGCTGCGGCGCCCCGAAGGGCCGTCGCCGATGGAAATCTGGGTCGCCGGCGGCCGGATGGTGCGGCTCGACGTCCCCAGAGAGGGCCTCAGCGTCGTCCGCCAGGACGTGATCTGGGGCCGCGGCCAGGTACAATAGAGCCCTCCCATATTCATGCCGCACCTGGTCGTTGCCACCATCCTGATGCTCGTGTGCGCCGCGGCGCCGGCGTACGCGCAGGCGGTTGAAGGCCTCGTGGCGTCCACCGGCGAGCTCACGCTGCCGTTCGCGATCGAGGGGCCGCCGCCGCCCGAGCTTCCGGCCACGATGGCGCGTGATGCGGAAGGACGCGTCACGGTGCGGGCCGTGCGGCTCGCGCAGCCGCTCCGCGTCGACGGCGCGCTCGACGAGGCGCTGTACTCGTCGTATCAGCCGCTCTCCGACTTCGTCCAGATCGAGCCCGCGCACGGCGAGGCGGCGACCGAGAAGTCCGAGGTCTGGATCGCCTTCGACGCCGATCACGTCTACATCGGCTTCCGGACGTGGGAGAGTCAGCCGGATCGGCTGGTCGCCAACGAAATGCGGCGCGACGCCAACAGCATCTGGCAGAGCGAGAGCATCAGCTTCGCCCTCGACACGTTCTACGACCGCCGCAACAGCCTGAACTTCTACCTGAACGTGGTCGGCGGCCGGATGGACGGGCAGGTCACCAACGAAAGCAGCTGGAGTAGCGACTGGAATCCGGTGTGGGATTTCGCGGTGCGACGGACGCCGGAGGGCTGGACGGGCGAAGCGGCCATTCCCTTCAAGTCCATCCGCTATCAGGCCGGGCGTCAGCAGGTCTGGGGCCTGCAGATCCGGCGCGTCAACCGCTGGAAGAACGAGCAGTCCTACCTGACGCCGTTGCCCATGGGGAACGCGAACAACGCGCTGTTCCGCATGTCGAGGGCCGCGACGCTCGTGGGGATCGAAGCGCCCGCCAGCGGGCTGGCGCTCGACATCAAGCCGTACGTGACCTCGGGCCTGTCGACCGACCTCAGCGCGACGCCCCAGCTGCGCAACGATGTCGCGAAGGACGTCGGCCTCGACGTGAAGTACGGCCTCACGCGCAGCCTGGCGGCCGATTTCACCTACAACACCGACTTCGCCCAGGTCGAGGCCGACGAGCAGCAGGTCAACCTCACGCGCTTCAGCCTGTTCTTTCCCGAGAAGCGCGAGTTCTTCCTCGAGAACGCCGGGATCTTCAACTTCGGCAACGCGGGCAACAATTTCGGCGGGGGCAATTTCACCAGCGACGCGCCGATGCTGTTCTACAGCCGCCGCATCGGCCTCGATGCGGGCCAGATCGTGCCGATCGAGGCGGGCGGCCGCCTCTCGGGCCGCGCCGGGAAGTACGCCCTGGGCCTCATCAACATTCAGACCGACGACGTCCCGCGGGCCGGCATTCCGTCGACGAACTTCTCGGTGGCGCGCGTCCGGCGCGACATCCTGCGCCGCAGCGCCATTGGCGCCATGGCCACCCGGCGCTCGGCGGGCGGGGGCGAGAGCTACGGCGTCGACGGCGCGTTCGCCTTCTTCACCAACCTGAACATCCAGGCGTACTGGGCCAGGACGGTGACTCCCGGTATCAACCGCGG
>VFYY01000259.1 GCA_016871375.1 Acidimicrobiia bacterium | reverse complement strand
CTGCCAGCATGCGCCGCGCCTGGTACGCCTGTCTCGAGTGCAGGAAGGTCTGGATGGCTAAGCGGCGGGAGTAGCCGCGGCCCTCTCGTCGAAGTCCCCTTCCCAGCGCGCAATCACCACCGTCGCCAGGCAGTTGCCGAGCACGTTGACGGACGTCCGTACCATGTCCATCAGCGCGTCGATGCCGAGCAGCACGAAGACCGGCTCGACCGGCAGGCCGAACGACGACACCGTGCCGAGCAGGATGACCCAGGCGCCGCGCGGCACGCCGGCGACGCCCTTGCTCGTCAGCATCAGCGTCACGATGAGCAGCAGCTGCTGCCCCCACGTCATGTCCACGCCCGCCGCCTGCGCGACGAAGAGTGCCGTCAGCGACAGATACAGCGTGCTGCCGTCCAGGTTGAAGCTGTAGCCGGTCGGCATCACGAACGCCACGATCTGCCGCGGCACGCCGATGCGCTCCATCGCCTCCATCGCGCGCGGCAGCGCGGCTTCCGAGCTGGTCGTCGCAAACGCAATGGTCACCGGCTCGGCCACGGCGCGCGCGAAGGCGCGCACGGGCACGCGCGCCGCGAGCGCGATGGGCAGCAGCACGAGCACGATGAACGCGGCGGTGGCGATGTAGAACGTCGCCAGCAGCTGCGCCAGGTTCACGAGGATGCCCAGGCCGAGCTGGCCCACGGTGTAGGCGAGCGCGGCGCCGACACCGAGCGGCGCCATGTACATCACGATCTTCGTGAACTTGAACATCGTCTCCGCCAGGCTGTCGGCGAAGGCCAGCATCGGGCGGCGCTTCGGCTCCGGCACGAGCGCGAGCCCGATGGCGAAGATCACGCTGAAGACGACGACCTGCAGCACCTCGTTGTCGGCGACCGCGCGCGCGATGTTGTCGGGGACGGCGTCGAGCACGATCTCCTGCCAGGTGCGCTGCACCGGCTGTTGCAGAACCGGGTCCGACGGCGGCGGCAGCGTGATGCCCACGCCGGGGCGGCTGACGGTAATCGCCAGCCACCCGATCGCGAGCGCCAGCGTCGTCACGACCTCGAAGTAGACGAGCGCCTTCACGCCCATGCGGCCGACCTGGCGGATGTTGGAGTGCCCGGCGATGCCGACCACGAGGGTGGCGAAGAGGAGCGGGGCGATGATCGTACGGATGAGCCGGAGGAAGATCTGGCCCAGCACGCGCAGGCTGACCGCCGCCTCCGGGAAGTCGTAGCCGACCTCGACGCCGACGACCATGGAGACGAGGATCCACGTCGTCAGCGTGCGGCGGCGCCAGGCCAGTGCACACAGGGCGGCAATGACGAGCCACCGCAGGACCATGAACGGCACGGGGCGGAATGATATACTCGGTAGTTCCTGCCTCGCATGACCCTCTCTACTGCGGAAGTGGCGGAATTGGCAGACGCGCTAGCCTCAGGAGCTAGTGGCCGCAAGGCCATCGGGGTTCGAGTCCCCGCTTCCGCACCAATCGACACAATCGAGACACGCACATGGCGACACAGAACGGCACCATCAAGCGCATGGTGAAGGACAAGGGGTTCGGCTTCATCGCCGGCTCTGACGGCAACGAGTACTTCTTCCACCAGTCCTCGTGCGGCAGCGTCCGCTTCGACGATATGCGCGAAGGCCAGTCGGTCAGCTTCAACGCGACGCAGGGACCGAAGGGCCCGCGCGCGGAAAATGTCGAGCCCGCGTAAGCGGGCAGCCCGACACTAGGGACGGCGCAGCGCCTCCATCAACGCCGTCATGTCCGCGGGCAGCGGCGCCTCGAAGCGCAGCGGCCGGCCGGTCACCGGGTGCGCGAACGCGAGCGCGCGCGCGTGCAGCGCCTGCCGCGCGAAGTCGATCGGCCGCAGCGACTCCGGGCCGAACGTGTAGCGCCGTTCGCCGACGAGCGTGTGCCCGCGCAGCCGGGCCTGGACCCTGATCTGGTTGCGCTTCCCGGTCTCGAGCCGCACCTCGAGGAGCGACGTGTCCTGCAGCCGCTCGAGCACGCGGTACTGACTGACGGCGTCGGCGCCGCGCGGATCCTTCGGATGTGTCCGCCGCTGAATCAGGAACCCCTGGTCCCAGATCAGCCGGTCGCGCCAGGTGCCCCGCGGCGGATCGGGGTGGCCGTACACGACCGCCCAGTAGACCCGCTCGGGCTCGCGCCGCCGGAACTGGTCCTTGAGGAGCGTCTGCGTGCGCTCGCTCTTCGCGAACACGACGAGACCGGACGTGTCGCGGTCGATGCGGTGGACCACGTGCGGACGGCGCTTCCCCTGCGCGCGCAGGCGCTCGGCCAGCCGCTCGTAGACGGAGCGCGCCTCGTGCCGCCGCTCGAGCGGAACCGTCAGCAGCCCGGCCGGCTTGTTGATCACGATGAGCGACTTGTCCTCGAACACGATGTCGAGGTCGTCCCGCCGGCGCGTCACCAGAGGATTGTAACTGGATGATTCTGATCGTCGCCGCGATCGGCGTCACGGCGCTCGTCCTGACGCACACCGCGCCGGCGCCGTTCCTGCTCGAGGCGTTCCGCCCCGGCGCGTCCATCTGGCGTCTGCCGCCGGGACCCGCCGCCCCCACCGTCTACCTCACCTATGACGACGGGCCGAATCCCGAGGCGACGCCGCAGCTGCTGGACGTGCTGCGCGGGGAGCAGGTGGCCGCGACGTTCTTCCTCATCGACGCGCACGTGACCGAGGAGACCGCGCCGCTCGTCCGCCGGATGTTCGCGGAAGGGCACGCGGTGGCGCTGCACTCCAATGCGCGGTGGCTGATGCTGAACGGCGCCGGCGAGATCGCCGCGACGCTGCGCGCCGCGGCCGCGCGCATCGAGGCGCTTGGCGGCAGTACGCCGTGCGCGCTCTTCCGCCCGCACGCCGGCTGGCGCAGCGCCGCCATGTACGGCGCGCTCGCGCAGCTCGGGTACCGTCTGGCGGGCTGGAGCTGGGGGCTCTGGGACTGGAACTGGTTCCGCGCGCGCGAAGCGGAGCAGCTTGCCGCGCGCCTCGCGCGCCGCGCCAACGACGGCGACATCATCGTCATGCACGACGGCCATCATCTGGACCCGCGCGCCGACCGCCGCTATGCCGTGGACGCGACCACACGACTCGTCCCAGCCTTGCGCGCCCGCGGGCTTGGATTCGGCCGCCTCCCCTGCTAGGCTCAGCCGTCATGAAGCACATCGTGCTCGTCGCGCTCGCAGCCGTGTGGCTCGTCGCGGCGCTGGCAGCACAGGCGCCCGCGCCTGCCGCTGACGCCCCGCAGTTCACCGCCGCCGGGCAGCTCGTTCGCCCGCTCGACTATCGCGGCTGGGTGTTCCTGACGAGCGGCCTCGGCATGACGTACGGGCCCGCGGCGCCGGCGGCCGGCCGCCCGCCGATGTTCGACAACGTGTTCGTCACGCGCGCCGCCTACCGCGAGTTCCTGCGCAGCGGCACCTGGCCCGACAAGACGATGTTCGTCCTGGAGATCCGGCGCAGCGAGGAGCACGCGTCGATCAACAACGGCGGCCGCACGCAGGGAGCGATAGCGGCCATGGAGGCGGCGGTCAAGGACGTGACGCGCTTCCCCGACGGCGGGTGGGGCTACTACTCGTTCGACG
>VFYY01000258.1 GCA_016871375.1 Acidimicrobiia bacterium | reverse complement strand
GGTGCCGCCGGTGATGACGGCCCGACGGCCGCGCACGCCGCCGGCCGCCCGCTGGAGCTTCGCCACCGCCGCGACCGCCGTCGTGTTGGAGCCGTTGGCATCGAGCATCACGGACACGCGCATCGGCCCGAAGAACACCTTCCGCACCGCGCCGAGCAGCCGCTCGCCCGCGCGCATGTCGGTGCCGCCGATGAAGATGGCGGTGTTGTGGAGGTGCCTGGGACCGCGCGTGAAGATCGTGCCGTGCACGAGGTCGCGGACGGCGTCGACCGTGACGCCGCCGTAGCTCATCACCTCGTCGGCGCCCGCGTCATGCGCGACGACGCGATCGAAGACACTGGGATGAGGGGAGGCGTCGAGTTGAAGGAGGATCTTTTTCATGTTCCAGGTTCCAGGTTCCGGGTTCCGGGTTCGTGTTCGGTGTTCATGCGAACGGTGAACAAGAACCTGGAACCCGGAACTCGGAACGTGGAACGACGAGGGCTTAGACGCCGACGCCGTGACGGCTTTCGGCGTTGCTGGCGAACGGGTGCTTGGTCGTCTTGGCGCTGGCGATCACGTCGGCGACCGACGGCTTGTTCTGCATCGCGCGCTGGATCGCTTCCTTGGTCGCCTGGTAGTTGAAGTCGTAGATCTTCTGGTCGTCCTTCGCCTCCCAGTGGATGAAGACGCCGACCATCACCACGTAGTCGTTCGCCTTGTCCTTCGGGATGACGCCGGACTCCACCGAGTCGACGACGGCGCGGGCGACCGCCGCCTGCGCGGGGCCGAACATCTGCACCGCCTGGCCGGCGCCCTTGATCGTGACCTTGTTGAACATCAGGGTGTCGGGCTTGGCCGGCAGGTTCGGCGAGACCACCGCCAGCAGCGTCGTGAAGCCGTCCTTGTTGTTCGTGAGCGCGTTGCAGAACGCGGCGCCCGCAGGGCCCGTCTTCGACCCGACGATCAGGTCGATGTGGGCGATCTCGTTACCGTCGCCAACCAGCGATTCGCCGACAAAGAAGTCTGCTGCCATGAGTGGAGCTCCCTTCGATTAACGTCACAATTGAGGCCGGACCATTGTCGCTGGCCGAGCGGGCGATCTTATACGTCCCGGCATCTGGTATGTCAATACACGCAGGACTGATGATCGATGTGTATCAGCGAAGCGAAAAGACCAGCAGATGCTGCCACGGCAGGCGGCTGTTCACGGACGTCAACTGGAAGCCTTCCGCCTCGACCTCCAGCTTCGCCTGCGCCACCGTCATCTTGTGCTCGGGGCGGATCGGGATCCACGCGTCTTCGCCGCGGTACTCGAGCAGGACCAGCCGGCCGCCGGGCTTGAGCGCCTCGCGGATGCGCCGCAGCATCGTCTGCGGCTGCGAGACTTCGTGGTACACGTCCACCATCAGCGCCAGGTCAACCGAGGCGGGCGGCAGCTTCGGATCGTCCTCGGTGCCGAGCACGAGCTCGACGTTCGTGAGCCGGTCGCGCTCGACGCGGCGGCGAATGAGGTCCAGCATGCCCTGCTGGAGGTCGTTGGCGTAGACGCGGCCCTTCGGGCCGACCAGGCGCGCCAGGCGGACCGTGTAGTAACCGGAGCCCGCGCCGATGTCCGCGACCGTGGACCCTTCCGCGACCTTCATCAGCCGCAGCGCGAACTGGGGATCCTCTTCCTGCTGGCGCTCGGCGCGGTCCAGCCAGTCCGCGCCGGCGACGCCCATCGGCTGCGCGTAGCGCCGGCCGCTGAGCGGATGGACGCCCTGGGCAAAGGCGAGCGATGCCAGAAGCACGCTCGCAACCGCGAGCACTCCAGGCACTCTAGGCACCTTAGGCACTCCAGGCACTTTACAAGGTCTTGAGCCTGGCGCCTGGAGGCGCGGACAGCTCGCGCTCGAACGAGGAGACGCGATCCTGCGCGGGGTTCTCGACGCCCACCAGAACCTGTCCCTCCGTGGTGACCTCGGGGTCGTAGAGGAAGCCGCGGCCGCGCTCCGGAATGAGTGCCGTCACGACCAGCGTGATGACCGTCGCCGCAATCGCGCCGAGCATCGTCAGCTCGAAGATGATGATCAGGTTCGGCCACCACGCCCAGATCGGCAGGCCGCCGACGTTGATCGCCCACGAGTACTCGGCGAGGTACGCCAGCCCGAACGCGGTCGCCATCCCGATCAGGCCACCCAGGCACGCGATCCACCACATGTACGTCTTCTTGCCGATGTGGCCGAACTCGTAGTCTTCCATCGGCTGCGCGGAGACGACGGTGATGTCGCGGTCCTGCAGGCCGAGCGCGCGCAGCCGGTTCACCGCCTGCTGCGCCGAGGCACCGTCCGGATAGAGCGCGTAGACGGCCTTCAGCCCTCGACCCTGCTCGGGCTGACCCCGAGGCTCTCGAGGGGTCACAGGTGCAGGTCTCCGAGACGATGTTCCTCGGTGGCGGGCGGGATGAGGCTCGGCGACGGGTGCTCGCCCGCCTTGAGCTCCCAGATCGAGATGATCGGCACGACCTTCGCGAAGAGCACGTAGAGCAGCGCCATGCCGGCGAAGGTCGCCGTGGTGATGACGATCTCGACGGGCTGCGGCCGGTAGCTGCCGAAGCTGTACGGCAGGTACTTCTGGCTGAGCCCCGGCACGATGATCAGGAACCGCTCGAGCCACATCCCGACGATGACGCCGATGGACGCGATGACGCAGCCGGTGATCGTCCGGAAACGCCTGATGCCCATCAGGATGAGCGGCAGCACGAAGTTCCCGATGACCATCGTCCAGTAGAGCGGCGCGAAGGCGCCGCTCTGCGTGGACCAGAAGACCGCCATCTCGGCGGGCTCGTTGGCGTAATAGGTCACGAGCCGCTCGTTGAAGACGAAGTAGCCCCACAGCAGCGCCATCACCAGCAGCAGCTTGCCCAGGTTCTCGAAATGCACCGGGTGGAGGTACGCCTCGAGGTGCAGGAACCTGCGCAGCACCGCCATGGCCAGCAGCAGGCCGGCGATGCCGCTGAAGATCGCGCCGGCCACGAAGTACGGGCCGAAGATCGTGGTGTTCCACATCGGCACCGGCGCCATCGAGAAGTCGAACGAGACGATGGTGTGCACGGAGACCGCGACGGGGATGATGGCGACCGCCATGATCGACATCGCCGTCTCGAGACGGTGCCACTGCTTCGGCGTGCCGCGCCAGCCGAGCGCGAGCGCGCCGTAGATCCTCCTGCGCAGGCCGGTGGCCTTGTCGCGCACGGCCGCGAAGTCCGGAATGATCGGCAGGTAGAGGAACAGCAGGCTGCCGGTGAGATAGGTGTTGATCGCGAAGAAGTCCCAGACGAGCGGCGAGCGGAAGTTGGGCCAGATCAGCCGCTCGCTCGGGTACGGGAACAGCCAGAACGCGAGCCAGGGCCGCCCGAGATGGATGATCGGGAACATCGCGCCAATCATCAGCGCGAACACGGTGATCACCTCGGCGCAGCGCGTGACGGGCCGCCGCCAGCCGGCATTCACCAGGCGCAGGATGGCGGAGATCAGCGTGCCCGCGTGGCTGATGCCGATCCAGAACACGAAGTTGGTGACGTAGAAGGCCCAGTACACCGGCCAGTTCAGGCCGGCGATGCCGAACCCCAGCCAGAG
>VFYY01000257.1 GCA_016871375.1 Acidimicrobiia bacterium | reverse complement strand
AGACCGTGAACTTGTTCCGCGGCGTCGCCTGCATCGTCAGGCGCAGCGCGGTGATGCGGTAGGACGCTGCGAGCACGGCCGGGCGGCTCCGGTCCGCGACGTAGGTCCACTTCGTCGCGTCCCCGGCGTTGGCGTTGGCGAACATGCCCGGCACCGTGCGCTCGCTGCCTTCTTCGCGCAGGTTGAGGAAGTACCACACGCGATCGCGCTTGATCGGCCCGCCGAGGCCGAGGTTGAAGTCCCAGACCTTCCGCGTTTCGCCCGGCGTCGTGAGGCCGCGCGCGCGCAGCGCGTCCGAGTAGTTGCTGCCGATCATCCCGTCGGTCACGCCCGCGAGGAAGAACGTCCCGGCGATCCGGTTGCCGCCTTCCTTCGGCACGATGTTCAGCGACGGGCCGCCGCCTTCGGTCTCTCCCAGGCCGCCGGAGGTGGTCATCGTCACCTCGCGCGCGTTGCCCACGTCGGAGATGTACGACGACACGCCGGCGCCGTTGAACGCGGAGCCGACGCTGAGGCCGTCCACGTTGACGCGCCCCTCATTGCTGCGGCCGCCGGCGCCGCCGAAGACGACCATGCCTGGCACGACCTGCACGTCGGTCGCCGCGCCGGCCTGCGTGACCGCGTTCGGCATGAGCTGCACCAGGTTGTTGTAGGAGCGCGAGGAGGGGATGGCGCTGATGATCTCGCTGTCCATCACCGTCTGCCGCCGGATGCTCTGCACGTCCACGATCGGCGACTCGCCGGTGACGGTGATCGTTTCCTCGAGGCCGCCGATGCGCAGCTCGGCGTTGACGGTGGCCGTGAACGTGCCCTCGAGCGCGATGCGTTCGCGCCGCACCGTGCTGAAGCCGGGCAGCGTGAACGTGACGACGTACTCGCCGGCGCGGAGATCCACGATGCGGTACTGGCCGTTGCCGTCGGTCGTTGCCGTCCGGACCTTCTCGATGAGCGCGGGGCTGGCCGCCTCGACGCTCACGCCAGGCAGCACCGCGCCGGAGCTATCCCGGGCGATGCCGGTAATCGACGCCTGCGCGAATGCGACAGGCGCCGCCGCGAGGGACCACGCCACGACGAAGAGGAACGCCGCTCCCGGTTTGCGCATAGCACTCTCCTGCGGCCGGATTGTGGGACGGAACGGGGTGGCGGTTCAGCAAAAAACAGTCAAAATAAGCGCCCGCATGGCCCAACTCACTTTCGGTCCCTTTTCGCTCGACACCGGGGCGTCGCGCCTGATGCGCGAGGGAACCGAGGTCCGCCTGCGCCCGCGCGTCTTCCACACCCTGCGCGTGCTGGCACAGCGCCCGGGAGAGTTCATCGGCTACGCCGGCATGATCGCGGAGGCGTGGGAAGGCACCCACGTCTCCCCGCACACCGTGGACGTGACGGTCAGCGAGGTCCGCAAGCAGCTGGGCGAGTACGGGCAGTGGATCGTGCACCGCCCGAAGTTCGGCTACGCGCTGGTGGTGCCGCACGCGGACGAGCTGGTGCGCCAGGGCTGGCACTACTGGAGCCAGCGGACGCGGCGGGGGTGCGAGCGCGCCATCGAGTGCTTCACGAAGGCGATCGCGGAGAGCCCCTCCGATTTCCGTGCCTTCGAGGGGATGTCGGCGTCCTATCTGACGCTCGGGATCTTCGGCATGCGGGCGCCGCTCGACGTGTATCCGCTGTTTCTCGAGGCACACGAGCGTGCGGTGGCGCTGATCGGTCTGCGGCCGGAGCTGCGCTGCAACCGGGCGTTCGGGCTGTGCGTGTTCGAAGGTGACTGCACGACGGCGGAATCCGAGCTGCTCCGGTCGATCGACGAGAAGCCCTCGCTGGCAACCGCGTACGTGCGGCTCGGGCTGCTGTATGGGGCCCGCGGTCGCTTCGACGAGGCGCTGCAGGTCCTCGCGCGCGGGCGGCAGACGGATCTGCTGCTGCCGACGCTGGCCGCGGCGGAGATCCTCGTGCGCTGCTGGCACCGCGACTTCGCCACGGCGGTGACGCTCGGCCGCACCGGCGTCGAGCTGCATCCCTACCTGCAGGTGGCGCACGTCAACTACGGTCACGCGCTGCGGTTCAACGGGCAGCTCGAGGAGGCGCTCGAGCAGTATCACGTCGCCTCGGTCATGTCGCCCGATTTGCCGTGGCTGCGCGCGCTCGAGGGGGCGTGCCAGGCGCGGCTCGGACGCGATCGCGACGCGCGCGCGATTCTTCAGGGGTTGGAGAACCTCCGGCGCACGGAGTACGTGGACGCGTACTACATGGCCGTGCTTCGCATCGCCCTGGGACAGCCCGACGAGGCGATGGCGGAGCTGGCGCGCGCGGAGGCCGAGAACTCGGCGTGGCTCTACGCCCGCGACGTCGATCCGCAGCTCGATCCGGTCAGCGACCGGCTACGCGCGTAGAAACGCCATCACCTCGGCGAGGACCGGCTCGGGCGCTTCTTCCTGCAGGTTGTGGCCTGCCGGCAGTCCCTTGCCGGTGACCCTGGTGGCGTAGTCGCGCCAGATGCTCAGCACGTCGTAGAGGCGGCCCATCGCGCCGCGCTCGCCCCAGATGGTCGTCAGCGGGCACGTCACCTTCCTGCCGGCCTTCAGATCCGCTTCGTCGTGCCGCAGGTCGATCGAGGCGGCCGCGCGGTAGTCCTCGCACATCGCGTGGATGGTGGCCGGGTTGCTCATCGCCCGCGCGAACTCCTTCTGCGCGTCGGTCGTGGCCCTGGCGAGCTGACCGTCGTACTGCACCTTGAGCTCGTTCTCCGGCCCCGGCGCCTCGCGCAGGTAGTTGAACCAGTGGAAGTAGGCGCGCACGAAGTCCATCGTGACGTGCGTGTAGAGGTAGTGCGTCGGCAGGATGTCGAGCACCGCGAGCCGCGTCACCGCGTCGGGATAGTCGAGCGCCATCCGGTGTCCCACGCGCCCGCCGCGGTCGTGGCCGACGACAGGGAAGCGCGTGAAGCCGAAGTGGCGCATGACCTCGACCTGGTCGCGCGCCATGATGCGCTTCGAGTAGTTGGCGTGCTCGTCGCTGTCGGGCGGCTTGCCGCTGTCGCCGTAGCCGCGCAGATCCGCGGCGACGACGGTGTAGGACTTCGCGAGCTGCGGCGCGATGAGCCGCCACGTGATGTGCGTCATCGGCGCGCCGTGCAGCAGCAGGAGCGGCGGGCCCTCGCCGCCCTTCACGACGCGGATCGTCGTGCCGGCCACCTGGATCGTGCCGCGCGCGCCGTCGATCGTCGTGCCGGTCGTCTGCACGTCGGAAACCGTGAACCCGGCAGGGAAGAACCGGCTCGTGCCGGGTGTTGACCCTTCCTGCGGTAGGGGCGACGCATGCGTCGCCCGGGCATACGACGCCGCCGCGACCGTCGTGCCCACCTGCAGGAACTCACGCCGATTCATCTCAGACATAGCTCCCTCTCTACGGGCGACGCATGCGTCGCCCCTACCTACCTACGGGCGACGCAGGCGTTGCCCCTACCTACCTACGGGCGACGCGTGCGTCGCCCCTACCTGCGCATGCGTCGCCCCTACCGCACCGCACAGGGTTGAGGGTCCCACTTGGACCCGTCGGGTTCTTTTTTGAAGTGGCTCGTCGTCACCCACGGCTGACCGAGGTAGCGGGTGTCGCGGACGATCGTCGTCACGACGAACCAATCGGGGCCGCCCGGCTCGGTGAAGAGGTCGTAGTACTCGGTGACCTGCGCCGCGTCGCTGAACGGCACGCCGTTCTTCCTGAGATACCCGGACCGGATCATCGTCGTCGTCACTTCCAGCGTGCGGCC
>VFYY01000256.1 GCA_016871375.1 Acidimicrobiia bacterium | reverse complement strand
AGATCGATCGGGTCGAGCCGTCGGGGTTCTTGGAGATCGCCATCGGCCGGATCCCGTGGCCCATCTTGAGGGCCCACGCCGGCTCGTCCTTCACGGCGTCGAGGACGCTGATGTACCCGCTGGCGGTCGGATCGCCGGCGACGACGTGCTTGCCGTCGGGGGTGAAGTAGAGGTTGTGAACCGGCCCCTCCGTGCGGACGCTCTTGACCTTCGTGAGCGTGGCGGTGTCGATGACGTCGGCGACGCCCGGATTGTTCCCGACGGCCTGCCTGATCCCCACGTAGACCTTGCGGCCGTCCGGGCTGATCGAAATGTTGTTCGGGCGCCCCGACAACGGGATCTTCTTGATCACCTTCCGCGTCGCGAAGTCGGCCACGTCCAGCGTGTCGTCGGCCTCGTTGCTCGCATAGATCAGGCGGCCATCGGGCGACGCGGTGACGCCGTGGGCGACCTCGATGCCAGGAATCTCGCCGACGACCCGGTTCGTCACAGGGTCGATGATGTGGACGCGGTCGCCGGCCGCGTTGCTCTGGAGGATCCGGACCTGCTGCGCGTACGCCAGCGGCGCCGCGAGCACGAGGACCGCCAGAGCCATCAGATACCGCTGAACCACGTGATCAGTTCTCATCGTCAGCTCCTCGCAAAGAAAAACCAGGGCTCCGACGGGTCACTCCTCACACGCACCGGTGAGTTGGACCATCTTGTCCGTGCTCTTGTGTCCGCACACCCAGTTGGCCAGCGTCTGCCACTCCGGCTCGAGGATCGACTTCCAGTGCTTGCCGCCGCTGTGGTAGAAGGTGCCTCCCGCCTCCGCTGCCAGCGGGTGCACCAGCAACCGGCTCTGGAGCAGGTTGCGGGGCACGACGCGAGTGGCCACGACCTGGAAGTTCTGCCGGGACTGCTGCTCGTTCCACGTGGTGGCGCCGGGCGACAGCTCCTGCAGGCGCATCGGTGTCCCCTTCATGTGGCAGGAGGAGCACCGGGAGTTTCCGTCGCGCTTGGCCAGGAAGATGGGTTGAATCCGGGTCCGGAAGTACTCGAAATCGAGCAACGACGTGGCTGTCGTGCCGGCGGTCTGGGCCGCAGGGGCCGCCACGGACGGGGGTAGGGCCAGCAGCGCAGCTACGAGGAACAGCAGCAGGGCGACGGGCATAAACCCTCCTCGTTTGGTACGGCGACATCTTACTCCAACCCAGTAGGCAGTAGGCAGTCGGCAGTAGGCAGTAAAAACCCTTGAAATTCCGCCTACTGCCTACTGCCTACTGCCTACTGCTCAATTCGGCATCCGCTCCGGGAAGCGCGGGATGAAGCCGTCGCGGTTCGGCATCCGCACCTTCGGCAGCGTCTGCGCGTTCATCACGTCGGTGGGCCCGATGATCTTGTTGAGCGACAGGATGTAGGCGGTGAGCGCGTACAACGGCTGCCCGCCGACGAGCGCGGCGTTCGTGCCGCCTTTGCCCTCCGGTCCGTGACACAGCGCGCACTTGGTCGCGTAGATCTTCGCGCCCTGCTCCGGTGTGCCGCTCCCGGGCGGCAGGCCCGTTCCGTCGGGCAGCACGTGGATGTCCCACGCGGCGATGTCTGCGTCCGACACCGGCTGCCCGAGGTTCGGCTTTGGCGCGTCGAGCCCCGACTGCGCCAGCCCGGCCGCTGACGCGAGCCCGACGGCCAGTGCGACGAGCGCCGTCCGCCCCGTCTTACGCGTACGCATTCCGCACCTCCCCCGACGCATCGACGGCCCAGCTCGACGGCCCGTTGTAGTGCTGGCTCGGGAACGCCATCGGGTTCGTCACCGGCTTCGCCGTCTGCCCGCGCCGGGCGATGATCTCGGCGCGCGTCGGCTGCGCGTTGCCGCCTTCATCCCAGGCGCGGCTCTGCAGCACCACGGGCTGGCCGTCCCACCGCCAGGGCAGCCGGAAGCGCGTGAACGCCTTCGGCAGCGCCGGTTCCTGCAGCGCGGCCTGCGCCCAGGTGCGGCCGCCGTCGGCCGAGACCATGACCTTGGCGATGCGGCCGTTGCCGGAATAGGCGACGCCGGAGATCTCGTAGAACCCCGGCCCGCCCATCCGCATCCCCGGCGACGGGTGCGTGATGAACGACTTGACCTCCTGCAGGAAGTAGAACTGGTACGCCTTGCCGCCGGGCAGGATCGGCGCGTAGGTGCGCGCTTCGTAGAAGCCGAGCGACGGCTGATCGGTCAGCTTCAGGCGCCGCAGGTACTTGACGTTCATGTTCCCCTCCCATCCGGGGAGGAACAGGCGCATGGGATACCCGTTGCCCGGCATCAGCCGTTCGCCGTTCTGATAGAGCGCGATCATCGCGTCGTCGAGCGCCTTGCTGATCGGGACGCTGCGGTGGAGCGCCAGCGAGTCGGCCCCCTCGGCGACCACCCACTTCGCCTGCGGGTCGATGCCCGTTTCCTCGAGGAGCGTCGAGAGCAGGACGCCGGTCCACTCGGAGCAGGAGACGAGCCCGTGGATGGCCTGGATGTTCGCCTGCAGTGGATCGCTCGAGAAGAGCAGCCCGCTGTTGCCGCCGCACTCCAGGAACGCGACGCGCGACACCATCGGGTAGCGGGCGAGCGTGTCGAGCGTGAACACGAGCGGCCGCCGCACCAGCCCGTGGATCACGAGACGATGCCGCGACGGATCGACATCGGGGTTGCCGCTGTGGGAGATCACGAAATGCAGGCCGTTTGGCGTGATCGTGCCGTGGAGCAGGTGGTGCGGCGTACGGCCGTGCTGCGTCCGCGGCTGCGCCTGCGGGTTGCTCAGCGTGCGGACGACGTGCTTCTCGTAGGCCGAGGGCATGCCGTACTCTTCGACTCGCAGGCCCGCCTTGCGGCTCCACGGCTCGTCGGCGAGCTGCTGCGCGGCCGCCGTCTCGCTCAGCCGGTAGCCGGTGAACGCCGCCGCCAGCGCGCCGCCGCCGGCCAGGAAGGCGCGCCGGTGCAGGAGCCCGTTTGCGGCGACGGGCTCGACATGCTGCAGGTCGTGGAGCGGACGATTGGCTGCCATGCCGTTCTCCTTTGTGCGTGGTCCCCGATCCTCGATTCCCGATCCCCGATCCCCGATCTACTCCAACGGCTCCACCTTGATCAGCGTCGCGCCCAGATTGTTCCCCACCCAGAAGGTCGGCGGGTTCGTCGAGTTGTCGACGTTCACGCGGCGGACGTTCGTGGCGTTCGGCAGCAGATATTCCACGATCTCGCCGCTCGCGACGTTGAGCCGCGCGATCCGGTCGGTGTTCATTCCGCCGCCCCACGCGTAGCCCGCGGTGTCGGCGATCACGTCGTAGACGTTCGTCCAGGGCGTCGGCACCGTCCACTCCTCGAACCGCGCGGCCTTCGTGTCGAACATCGCGATCCGGTTGCCGCGGAACTCGGCGAACCACAACCGGTCCTGCGCGTCCATGTGGCCGCGGCGGGGGCCGGAGTTCGGCGTCGGCGTGGCGTACGGCGTGACGGCGCCGGTCTTCGCGTCCACACGGATGACGTAAGTCCCGTTCAGGTTCAGACCGTAGAAGTTGTTCTTCGAGTCCGACGCCACGCCGTACGAGCTGAGCGGCGCACGGAATCCCGGCGGCAGGCCCACGGAGTAGTCGATGGCCGTCCACTTCCCGGTCTTGAGGTCCACCTGGTACTCCTCGTCGCCGCCGATCCAGACCTGGCCGTCGACGCCGGTGTGGATCGGCATCACCATCGCGATGCGCGCCTCGTCGCGATCCAGGTACGTGGGCGACCCCCAGGTCTGGAACGTCTTCGTCCGCCGGTCGAACCGCGCCAGGCTCCCCTGGTACATCGTGCCGAGCCAGATGTCGCCGCGCGCGTCGAAGACGAGATCGAGCGATCCTTGCGGCGCGCCGGGCTTCGTGATCGGAATGCGGTACTCGGCGA
>VFYY01000255.1 GCA_016871375.1 Acidimicrobiia bacterium | reverse complement strand
CTGCCCCAGATCCGTTTCTGGGTTCGCGAGATCATGGCGATGCTCTACATCGCCAGCCGTCGCGACCTGTTGAATCTAGCCATCAGCTTCCAGCGGAATCCCCCGCTGAGAATCTGACAAAGTAGTGCTAGGGGCCCCATGATTCAGATTTCCGAGGGCGCCGCGAAGAAGATTCGCTCGCTGATGGCCAAACAGGGCATCACCGAGGGCGGTCTTCGTGTGGGCGTCAAGGGCGGCGGCTGCTCGGGCCTCAGCTACACGTTCGCGTGGGAGCGTGAGCCGCGGCTCGGCGACGAGGTGTTCGAGGGACCGGAGGGCGCCAAGATCTTCGTCGACCGCAAGAGCTACCTGTTCCTGAAGGGGACGACGCTCGACTACGACACCGCAATGCTGTCGAAGGGGTTCGTGTTCAACAACCCGAACGCCACGCAGACGTGCGGCTGTGGGAGCTCCTTTGGAGCGTGACACCCGATCCGATCCCCGTCCGTTCCGTCTCCACGCTTGAATGCCGCAACTGCGGCGCCGGCGCCCCTGTGGACGAGCACTTCTGCCCGCAGTGCGACCGCATCCTCGCGCTCGGGCGCTACGGCGACTATTTCTCGTTCTTCGGCCTGCCGCGGCGGCTCGGCATCGACCGGCAGGATCTCGAGCAGCGGTTCCGCGATCTGAGCCGCAGGTTCCACCCCGATTTCTTCTATAACGCGCCTCCGGCGGAGCGGCTCGCGAGCCTGGAGCGGTCGTCGTATCTCAACGACGCGTACCGCGTGCTGCGCGACCCGGCCGCGCGCATCGAGCACCTGCTGGCGATCGAAGGTCTGCCGCCCGTGAAGCACGAGGGCGGGGACCCTTCGACAAGCTCAGGGCAGGGGGTGAAGGTGCCGCCCGCGCTGCTGGAAGAGGTGTTCGCGCTGAACGAGGAGCTCGACGACATTCGCGAGCTGCGCGAGTCGGGCGGCGACCGCGCGCAGATCGCGGCGCGCCTCGCGAGGGCGCGCACGCCGATCGAGCGCAAGCGCGACGAGCACGAGCAGTGCATCCAGGAGCTGAGCGAGCAGTGGGATCGGCAGGACGGCGCGCCTCCGGCGGAGCGCCGCGCCACGCTGGACGCCCTGCGCGAGCAGCTGCTCGAGCGGACCTACATCAATAACTTGCTCGCTGCTGTCGATCGTGAAGCAGCGAGCCTTGGGAATCTGTGAGTTGCGATTTGCGAGTTGCGATTGAAGAACCGTGATGAAACGAAATCACAAATCACAAATCACAAATCACAAATGATTTATGTCTAAGGTCGTCGGCATCGACCTCGGCACCACCAACAGCCTCGTCGCCTACGTGAAGGACGGCGCCCCGGTCGTCATCCGCGACGAATCGGGCGACGCGCTCGTGCCGTCGGTCGTCTCCATCGGCAGGGACAACACCGTCTACGTCGGGCGCGAAGCGCAGCGCCGCCTGCTGACCGAGCCGTCGCGGACGGTGTATTCCGTGAAGCGCTTCATGGGACGCGGGATCGAGGACGTCGGCGACGAGGCGCGCCTCCTGCCGTTCGACGTCGGCGGTGAAGAGGGCGGCGTCGTGCGCATCGGCGTGGCGGGCCGCGAGTTTACGCCGCCCGAGATCTCCGCGTTCGTGCTGCGCGAGCTGAAGCGCCGCGCCGAGGACCACTTCCGCGAGGACGGCGAGTTCGATTTCGAGGTGGACCGCGCGGTGATTGCCGTCCCCGCCTACTTCAACGACGCGCAGCGCACGGCCACGCGCGACGCCGGCCGCCTGGCCGGCCTCGAGGTCCTCCGCATCATCAACGAGCCGACGGCCGCGTCGCTGGCCTACGGCCTCGACAGGAAGAACCGCGGCACGGTGGCCGTCTACGACCTCGGCGGCGGCACGTTCGACATCTCGATCCTGCGCGTCGAGGACGGCGTCTTCCAGGTGCTCGCCACGAACGGCGACACGCACCTGGGCGGCGACGACATCGACGCGATGCTGACGACCTTCGTGCTGGCCGACATCGGGCATTCGGCGGCCGAAGGGGAGACCGTGCAGACGGTCCGCAAGGCCGTCATCCAGGCGAAGATCGATCTCTCGGAGACGGACGAGACCGAGATCCGCATCGAGCCGGGGCGCGCCGTCCCGCGCGGCTACCGGAAGCGCATCACGCGCGCGGATCTCGAGCACATGATCCGCGAGCTCGTCGAGCGCACCGTGGGCCCGTGCCGGCAGGCGCTTGCCGACGCCGGCCTCGGGCCGCAGGACATCGACGAGGTGGTGCTCGTCGGCGGCTCGACGCGCATCCCGCTCGTGCGCCGCGCGGTCGAGGAGCTCTTCGGCCGGCCGGCGCACGCCGGGCTGAACCCGGATGAAGTGGTCGCGCTCGGCGCCGCCGTGCAGGCCGACATCCTCCTCAGCGGACGCCGGGAAATGCTGCTGCTGGACGTGACGCCGCTCTCGCTCGGCATCGAGACGCTCGGCGGCGTGACGTCGAAGATCATCCTGCGCAACTCGACCATCCCCGCCAGCGGGCGCGAGATGTTCACCACCGGCGCCGACAACCAGACGGCGGTGGACGTCCACGTCCTGCAGGGCGAGCGCGAGCTGGCGAGCGACTGCCGGTCGCTGGCGCGCTTCACGCTGCGCGGCATCCCGCCGATGCCGGCCGGCCTGCCGCGCATCGAGGTGCGCTTCCAGATCGACGCCAACGGCATCCTCAGCGTCAGCGCACGCGAGCTGCGGACCGCGATCGAGCAGACCATCGAGGTCAAGCCGTCCTACGGGCTCACCGACCAGGAAGTCGAGCGCATGCTCATCGAGTCGTTCGAGCATGCCGAGGCCGACTTCGAGGCACGCCTGCTCATCGAGGCGCGCAACGAGGCCGAGACCGTCATCCACGCGACCGAGAAGTCGATGCGCCGCCCCGATTTCGAGACGCTCGCGAACGAGGAGCTCGAGCCCGGCGAGCGCAGGCGGATCGACGACGCGCTGGCCGCCGCGCGCACGGCGATCGGCGGTACCGATCGCGAGCAGATTCAGCAGGCCACCGCGGCCCTCAACGAGGCGACGCGCCACCTCGCCGAGGTGTCGATGAACCGCAGCGTTCGCGAGGCGCTCGCGGGCCGCAATGTGAAAGACCTGTAATGCCGAAAGTCACCTTCATCCTCAGGGACAAGACGGAGAAGACCGTCGAGTTCGAGCACGGCAAGCTTCCCTACGACGGCCATGGACTGCCCGAGTCGTTCCTGGACGTGGCGATGAACGCGGGCATTCCGCTCGAGCACGCGTGCGGCGGCAGCTGCGCCTGCACGACGTGCCACCTCGTCATCCGCAAGGGCATGGAAAACCTGAGCGAGATGGAGGACAACGAGGCCGATCGCCTCGACACCGCGTGGGACCTCACGACGAGCTCGCGCCTCGGCTGCCAGGCCGTCATCAAGGGCGACGTCGTCGCCGAGTTCCCGATGTACACGCGGAACTACGTGCAGGAGGGCGGCGGCATCCAGCTCGGACAGCCGGACACGAAGGACGAGAAGGAAGAGGTGCTGCCGTGAAATGGCTGGACGCCGAGGACATCGGCATCGCGCTCTTCGAGAAGTTCCCGGCCATCGACCCGTTGACCGTCCGGTTCACGGACCTGCGGCAGAAGGTCCTCGAGCTCGACGGGTTCGACGACGACCCGAAGACATCGAACGAGCCCAAGCTCGAGGCCATTCAGATGGCCTGGTACGAAGAATGGAAGGACAACCAGTAGGGGCGTGGTAACGTCCTAACCCCATGACCTCGAGGCTGAGCGTTCTGCTCGTGCTGGCCCTGACGGCTCCCGCGGCTGCTCAGGAGACGCTCGACGTCAGCAAGCTGCCGCTGGACCTCGAGCGCATTCACAAGGTCCTGAAGCAGGGCACCGTCCGCGAGGAGCA
>VFYY01000254.1 GCA_016871375.1 Acidimicrobiia bacterium | reverse complement strand
AACATCGAGTCGCTCACCGTCGGCCGGACGGCGGAGCCCGGCGTGTCGCGCATGACGATCGTGATCGACAGCGACCAGGCGAGCGCGGAGCGCGTCACCGCCTATCTCTACAAGCTCGTGAACGTCCTGCAGGTGGAGGACCTCGGCGCCGTGCCCGCCGTCGCGCGCGATCTCGCGCTCGTCAAGGTGACGGTCGCCGGCCACGACCGCGGCGCGCTCCTCCGCATCGTCGACGAGACCCGCGCCCACATCGTGGACACGGGGGAGCAGACGATGACGCTGGAGATTACCGGCGAGCCGGCGCACGTGGATGCGGTCCTCTCGCGCCTCGAGCCGCTCGGCATCATCGAGATGGTCCGCACCGGGCAGGTGGCGATGCGCCGCGGTGACACGGCACTTTCCGCTGCGCAATACTCTTGGGGCGGGTAGGGCGAGGAGGGCTGGTGGGGCGAGGAAGAGCCCACCCGCCGTACCCGCCTCACCAGCCCCACTAGCCCACAGGAGCAGGTAATGGCGACGATGTTCTACGACAAGGACGCGAACCTCGAGCTGATCCGCGGCGCGAAGGTCGCAATCATCGGCTACGGATCGCAGGGGCACGCCCACGCGCTGAACCTCAAGGACAGCGGCGTCGACGTGGTGGTCGGCCTTCAGTCCGGCAGCAAGTCGATCGACAAGGCCAAGGCCGCGGGCGTCAAGGTCCTGAGCATCGCCGACGCGGCGAAGTGGGCCGACGTGATCATGATGCTGGTCCCCGACCAGCACCAGGCGAAGGTCTACAACGCCGACGTCAAGCCGCACCTCACCGCGGGCAAGATGCTGATGTTCGCGCACGGCTTCGCCATCCGCTTCAACTGGATCGTGCCGCCCAAGGACGTGGACGTCACGATGATCGCGCCCAAGGCGCCGGGCCACCGCGTGCGCGAGGTGTTCGTCGAGGGCGGCGGCACGCCGGGCCTGCTCGCCGTCCACCAGGACGCCACCGGCCACGCGCGCGCGCTGGCGCTGTCCTACGGCCGCGGCATCGGCTGCACCCGCGCCGGCGTCATCGAGACGACCTTCGCGGAGGAGACCGAGACGGATCTCTTCGGCGAGCAGGCGGTGCTCTGCGGCGGCACGAGCGCGCTCGTGAAGGCGGGCTTCGAAACGCTCATCGAGGCGGGCTACCAGCCTGAGATCGCCTACTTCGAGTGCCTGCACGAGCTGAAGCTGATCGTGGACCTGATGTACCGGGGCGGCCTGCAGTACATGCGCTACTCGATCAGCGACACCGCCGAGTACGGCGACTACGTCGCCGGCGCGCGCATCGTCACCGCCGAGACCAAGGCGACGATGCGGCAGATGCTCAAGGAGATTCAGAGCGGCGAGTTCGCGAAGAAGTGGATCGAAGAGAACGAGACCGGCTCGCAGAACTTCAAGCGGATGCGCGAGACCGACCGCAACCATCCGATCGAGATCGTCGGGTCGAAGCTGCGCGACATGATGCCGTTCCTCGACCCGGTGAAGCTCCCCCAGCCCGCAGCGGTGTGAACAAGTACTCGTCGCGCATCACGCAGCCCCGCAGCCAGGGGGCGTCGCAGGCCATGCTCTACGGCACGGGCCTCACCGACGCCGACCTGCAGAAGGCCCAGGTGGGCATCTGCAGCATGTGGTACGAGGGGAACACCTGCAACATGCACCTCGACCGGCTCGCCGCGCACGTCAAGGACGGCGTGCAGGCGGCGGGCCTGGTCGGCCTCCGCTTCAACACCATCGGCGTCAGCGACGGCATCTCCATGGGCACCGAGGGGATGAGCTACTCGCTGCCGTCGCGCGATCTGATCGCGGACTCGATCGAGACGGTCATGGGCGCGCAGTGGTACGACGCGCTCATCACCGTGCCGGGCTGCGACAAGAACATGCCCGGCTCGGTCATGGCCATGGCACGGCTCAACCGGCCGGCGCTGATGGTGTACGGCGGGACGATCAAGCCGGGGTTCGCGCAGGGCAAGCCCCGCGACATCATTTCGGCCTTCCAGTCGTACGGCGAGTACCTGGCCGGCGTCATTACCGACGAGCAGCGCCTCGACATCGTCCGCCACGCCTGCCCGGGCGCGGGCGCCTGCGGCGGGATGTACACGGCGAACACGATGGCCGTCGCCATCGAGGCGCTCGGCCTGTCGCTGCCGTACAGCTCCTCGACGCCCGCTGAGGATCCGGGAAAGGCGGACGAATGCCGCCGCGCGGGCGCGGCTGCGCGCCTGCTGCTCGAGCGCGACCTGAAACCGCGCGACATCCTGACGAAGACGTCGTTCGAGAACGCGCTGACGATGGTGATGGCGGTGGGCGGCTCGACCAACGCCGTGCTGCACCTGATGGCCATCGCGAAGGCCGCGCACGTGCCGCTGGCGCTCGAGGACTTCCAGAAGGCGAGCGACCGCGTGCCGCTGCTCGCGGACCTGAAGCCGAGCGGCACCTACGTGCAGGAGGACCTGCACGACATCGGCGGCACGCCCGCGCTGATGAAGTACCTGCTCGAGCGCGGGTTCCTGCACGGCGACTGCATGACCGTCACCGGGAAGACGCTGGCGGAGAACCTCGCCGACGCCGCGCCGCTGGCGGCAGGGCAGACGGTGATTCAGCCGATCGAAAACCCCGTGCTTCCGCGCGGACACATCCGCATCCTCGCGGGGAACCTCGCGCCGGGCGGCGCGGTGGCGAAGATCACCGGCAAGGAAGGACAGCGGTTCGAGGGCACGGCAAAGGTGTTCGACTCCGAAGAGGCGATGCTCGCCGGCCTCGAGCGCGGTGAGATCGCCAAGGGCTCCGTTGTCGTCATCCGCTACGAGGGGCCGAAGGGCGGCCCGGGCATGCCCGAGATGCTGACGCCGACCTCCGCCATCATGGGCGCGGGCCTGGGCAAGGACGTGGCGATGCTGACCGACGGGCGGTTCTCCGGCGGGTCACACGGCTTCATCATCGGGCACATCACCCCCGAGGCGCAGGAGGGCGGCCCGATCGCGCTCGTGCGCGACGGCGACCGGATCTCGATTGACGCCCTCGCGTGCACGCTGGACGTCGAGCTGCCGGAGGCGGAGCTCGCCGCGCGGCGCAAGGCGTGGACGGCCCCGCCGTCGAAGGCCGCGAGCGGCGTGCTCGCCAAGTACGTGCGGCTCGTGAAATCGGCGTCCGAAGGCTGCGTGACAGACTAATATCTGTCGCCATGTGGCTGTTCGCCGCCGCGCTGTTCCTGCAGGCGCCGCAGATTGTCCAGCCGGGCGCGCCCGGCGAGGCGCCGAAGACCATCACCGCCGAACAGGCGCGGGATCTCTCGCGCGTCCGCCATACCGCGGCCGACGTCGCGTTCATGCAGGGGATGATCGGCCATCACGCGCAGGCGATCGAGATGACCGCGCTGCGCGCGGAGCGCAGCACGAGTCCCCAGATGCGCCTGTTGTGCCTGCGCATCGAGATTTCCCAGGCTGACGAGATCAAGGCGATGGAAGGGTGGCTCACGGCGCGCGGCGAGGCGCTGCCCGATCCCCATGCCCAGCACACCGGCGGCGCCGCGCTGATGCCGGGCATGCTCACGGCCGAGGAGATGGAGCGCCTGCGCAACGCCCGCGGCACGGCGTTCGATCGTCTCTTCCTCGAGCTCATGATCAAGCACCACGAGGGCGCGATCGTCATGGTCGAGCGCCTGTTTGCCACGCCGGGCGCCGGTCAGGAGTCCGCGATCTTCGCGTTCGCGTCGGACGTGGTGGACGACCAGCGTGCCGAAATCGATCGCATGTCCGCGCTGTTGAAGGAGCTGTCGAAATGAAGACCAGTGCTGCCGCGCTCGGCGCCGCCACCGTGCTCGCGTTGACGGCGGTCATCGGCGGCGCGCAGGGGACCGACCCGCGCGCGACGCTGAAGCCCGGGTTCAGGGACGCAGGCGAGGCCAGCCGCAACATGGAGCTCGTCACCAGCCTGC
>VFYY01000253.1 GCA_016871375.1 Acidimicrobiia bacterium | reverse complement strand
GGGGTCTGCCCCTATCTGACGGGGGCGTTTTCAAGCGCCTCGAGTGCCGCCTGGTGGTTCCACTCCGCCAGGAAGATCTGCCCCTCACGGCCGCCGGCGCGGCTCGACGTCCACGCAAGCCGCCGGCCGTCCGGCGACGGCACGGGCAGGCCGTCGAACCCTTCGGCATAGGTGATGCGCACCGGCTCGCGCGCGCCGTTGATGTCCACCATGAACACTTCGAAGTTCTCGAAGCCGAGCTTGTTGGACGCGAACAGGATGTACTGCCCGGACGGATGGATGTACGGCGCCCAGCTCATGGACCCGAAGTCCGTGATCTGGCGCTGGTCGGTGCCGTCCAGCTTCATCGTGAAGACGTTCGCGATGAGCCCCTGCTCGTCGAAGCGCCGCCAGATGATGCGCGTGCCGTCGGGCGAGAAGAACGGGCCGCCGTCGTAGCCCGGCACGTTCGTCAGCCGTCTCTGGCCGGACCCGTCGGGGCGCATGATGTAGATCTCGCCGAAGTAGCTGGGGTCGATCTCGAGCTGCTTCTGCTCGGCGGCCGACAGCGCGCGGCTGTAGCCGTCGCGCATCGACGAGAACGCGATCCACTGGCCGTCGGGCGAGTAGCTTGCCTCGGCGTCGTAGCCGCGGGCGCTCGTCAGCCGCGTGAGCTGCCCGGACTTCTCGCTGTGCGCGTAGATCTCGAACTCCGGGTCGTAGTCCCACGCGTAGCGCCGCTCCTTGCCCGACGCGCGGAAGTCGATCTCGTCCTGCTGCAGCGCCTTCGACCGCGGGTCGTGATGCGTGGACGCAAACAGAATCTGATCGCTGCCGGGCCGGAAGAACGCGCACGTCGTCTTGCCGGTGCCGGGAGAAATGCGCGTGGACTCGCCCGTACTCATGTCCACCGTGTAAATCTGGTAGAAGGGGTTGCCCGGCTCGCGCTCGCTCTGGAAGACGAGCCGCCGCCCGTCGGGCGACCAGTAGCCCTCGCCGGCGCGCCGGCCTTCGACGGTCAGGCGCCGCACGCGTGACAGAAATGCGCGCTCCTGCGCATCAGGGATGACCTGTGTGTGGCCGCCCGCAGACGCCAGCGCGACCGTTGACAGAACCATCCCCAGCCACGCGCGTCTACATCTCTGTCCCATCAGGGGTATCAGGCTACCATCGATCAGTGCGGCTGTCAGATTTCCGCCAGGTCCCGTTGCGCCAGTGGGCGGTCGTCCTCACCGGCACGGTCGTCATCGTGTCGGTGGTGTGGATGGTGGTCTGGACGGGGCGGCACGCGTGGAGCGTCTACCAGCTCAATCGCGGTGTCGGCGACACCACGTTCTACGACGCGGCGGGGCGTCCGTGGTTCAGGCTCGACGAGCAGCGCCGCGACGTGCCCATCTCGCGGATCGCCACCTACTTCAAGGACGCGGTGATTGCGGTCGAGGACCACCGCTTCTACCTCCATCCCGGCATCGATCCGACTGCGCTGACGCGCGCGCTCGTCACCAACCTCCGCTCCGACAGCACGCAGGGCGGCAGCACCATCACGCAGCAGCTTGCGCGCACGCTGTACCTGTCGAACACGCGCACCTACGGACGCAAGGTGAAGGAAGCGGCGCTGGCGGTGATGCTGGAGGTCTTCCTCAGCAAAAACGAGATCCTCGAGCTGTATTTCAATCGCGTGTACCTGAGCGGCGGCATCTACGGCGTCGAGACGATGTCGCAGAAGCTGCTGCGGAAGCCCGCGTCCGACCTGACACTCGCCGAGGCAGCGCTCATCGCGGGCATCATCCGAGCGCCCGCCACGTATTCACCCTGGTCGCACCTCGACGCCTCGCGCCGCCGGATGTTCGTCGTCCTCCAGCGCATGCGCGAGGAGGACAAGATCACGCCCGAGCAGGAGCAGGCGGCCCGTCGCGACCGCATCCGCATCCAGCCGCCGCCCTCGGCCGCCAACGCGAAGCACGGCTACGCCAGGGAGTACCTGCGGCAGCAGTTCCGCAACGTCTACGGCGGCGACAACCCGCCCGACTGGAAGGTCCAGACGACGTTCGTGCCCGAGGTGCAGGATGCCGCGGAGGTTGCCGTCCGGAACGGGCTGCAGCGGCTGGGCATCAAGGGACTACAGGCTGCGCTCGTGGCGATGGAGCCGCAGACCGGTAACCTGATCGCGATGGTCGGTGGATCCGACTTCGCGGCGAGCCCTTTCAACCGCGCGGTCCGCAGCCGGCGGCAGCCCGGGTCCGCCTTCAAGCCGTTCGTCTACGCGGCGGCGCTGGAGCGCGGACTGTCGCCGGTGTCGACGATCACCGGGCTGCGCCAGGTCGCGATCGAAGCGCCCGAGGGTGTCTGGATTCCTCGCGACGAGCGCGCCGACGAGCAGGACGAGATGACGCTGCGCGAGGCGCTGCTCGAGTCCAACAACGCGGCCGCCGTGCTCCTGCAACAGCAGGTCGGCAGCGGCCAGGTGCTGCGGCTGGCCGGCGATCTCGGCGTCCGCGATCAGCCGGACGTGCCGTCGCTGGCGCTCGGCAGCGGTCTGGTCACGCCACTGGATCTCACCGCGGCCTACGCCGTCTTCCCGACGCTCGGCTTCAGCGTGCAGCCGCGCGGCATCGTCTCCGTGTTCGACGGGGAAGGCGACGTCGTCCACCAGGTCCACACCGAGCGCGAGCAGATCCTGTCCGAGCAGGTCGCGTTCCAGATGGTGACGATGCTGCAGGACGTGGTGGACCGGGGGACGGGCGCGGGCGCGCGGCGGGCGGGCGTCCGCGGGCACGTCGCGGGGAAGACCGGCTCCACCAACGACTACCGGGATGCCTGGTTCGTCGGCTTCTCGTCGAAACTGGTCGTCGGTGTCTGGGTGGGGTTCGATCAGCCCGAGCGGATCATGGCGGCCGGGTCGGGCGCCCACGTGGCCCTGCCGATCTGGTCCGACTTCATGCGGCGCGTGGCGCGGCGGTTCCCGCCGGAACCGTTCGAGGCCCCCGCGGGTCTGCAGACCGAAGAGCTGTGCCGCGTCTCGTACCATCGGCCGCTCGACGGTTGTCCTACCTACATCGAGCACTTCAAGGACGGCGACGAGATCCCCTCGCGCCTGTGTACGATTCACTCTGGCAGCCTGAAGCAGCGTGCACAGCGCGCCATCCAGGGATTCTTTGGCGCGCTCCGGCGCGTCTTCGACTGAGCCGTACGGGGCGGGACCTTTTTTCGGGGGTTGACGTCTCAGGTATAGTTGACGCTTCCCCGGCCGGCATACATCCGTCGCGCGTCCAGCGGCGCCGTGTCTTTCCATGACGTCTTTCCCATGACTCGATTGATCACGCTTCTCGTGTTCGTTGCGGCCGCCGCCGCATGCGGAGGGAGCGAGGCTCCAGCGCAGGGCGGCCCTCCCGGCGGCGCGTTCCCGCCGACCGACGTGAAGACGCTCACGCTCGAGGCCACACCGATTCCGCGCTCGTCGGAGTTGGTCGCGACCATCCGGTCGCTGCGGTCGACGACCGTGCAGCCGCAGGTGGACGGCATCGTCCGTCAGGTGCTCGTGCGCGCCGGCGACCGCGTGCGCGCCGGCCAGCCGCTCGTTCAGATCGACCCGGACAAGCAGCAGGCCACGGTCCGCACGAGCGAATCGCAGCGCGCCGCGCGCGAGTCCGACCTGGCGCTGGCGAAGCAGCAGCTCGCGCGCATGCAGAAGCTGCATGCCGCAGGAGCGGTGAGCCGCGCGGAGCTGGAGCAGGCGGAGGCCACGCACACGTCGGCCGAAGCGCAGCTCGAAGCGATTCAGTCGCAGATCCGCGAGAGCCAGGTGGAGCTGCAGTACTACCGCGTCACCGCGCCGACGGCGGGCATGGTGGGGGATCTCTCGATCCGCGAGGGCGACCGCGTGACGCCGGCAACGCCGATCACGACCATCGACGAACCGCAGGGGCTCGAGGCCTACCTCAACGTGCCGCTCGAGCGCTCGCTCGACCTGCGCCCCGGCCTGACCGTGGAGCTGCTCAACGCGGACGGCCAGGTCATCGCGTCGAACCCGGTCACCTTCATC
>VFYY01000252.1 GCA_016871375.1 Acidimicrobiia bacterium | reverse complement strand
CCGCGTGAGCATGTCGATCATCCCTTCCCGCGCTGCTAGGTGCAGCGAGTGTGTGAGCCGAAGGGGTCAGCTCAGAGCGGCCAGAATTTCCGGAAAAGGGGCGGTCAGAATTTACGGAACCCGCAGATGACCGTGCGGCAACGAACCCTGCAGTACGACCTCGGCAGAATCAGCGTTGATACACACGCGAGGTGTTCGTATGAGGCGTATCCGAGTCACGTTGGCGATTGCCGTCTTGATGCAGATGGTGGCCGCGGCGCCGGCCTTAGCCTGGTGGGACTGGCTCGAGCATCTCAGTGGGCCCGGGCCCTGGAAAGGCGTCGTCTTCGGTGCACGCCTCCTGTGCATCGTGGCCGACGACGGCCAGCAGGTCGAAACGAGAGTGCTTCCGGTCGGCGTCTTCGTGTCTTCGTGTGATCTTGAAGGCAACGAGTGGCGACGGGCGTCATTCGACGTCGGTATGCGGTTTCTCTGGACGAATGACAGCAGGTTCGCGTCCGGTCGGCGCATCAGTTTGACCACCTTGACGCCATCGTTCACGTGGAGCATTTTCAAGAGCCGCGACAGAAACTTCGTCGACTACGGCGTCGGTGCGGGACGGTACTGGGTCGCGTCCGAGGCGTTTCCAACCGTGTCTGGTGCCGTTCTGGAACCGTTGCGCTTGGACTTTCACGCCCCGACGAGCGCGCCCGCCTGGCAGCGCATTCCGGTGCTTCGAGTCGGCGTTCTGGTATTTCCCGCAGGGTTTGAACCGACCGCGTTTGCGCCCAGCCCGGGGAATGCCGCACGGATCGGGCGCGATTGGCCCAAATACATCGGCATCTACACGGACTTCGACGCGCTGATGGACGCATTCGGCCAATGAGCCGGGCCCAATCTGTCGGCGTTAGAACTTGAACAGGTCGTCGAAGGCCTTCCGCGCGTCGTTCTCGCGCGGGGCGGTGGTCTCGCGCTCCACGGTCGTGCGCGGCGAATAGAGCGTGCACGCGTTCTTCACGTTCTTCGGCGAGACGCGGGCGGGGATCGCCTGCATGCACTCGAACCGGCTGCCGGGATCGAACGACACGCAGGTGGCGCAGGCGTGCAGGTCGGTCCCGCAGCGCGGGCAGCGGCTCTCGAAGCCGACGTCCGCCGGGACGACGGCCGCACACTGCGCACACCGGACCACCTCGCGGTACCCCGGCATGTTGATGGTCTTCGGCCCGTCCTGCGAGATGCGCCGCGCGCCGGCCGGGGCCCCCGGCTCGCGCGGCGGACGGGGACCCTGCGGCTTCGGCTGCCGGTCCCGGTCGTCGTCCTGATACCCGCGCTGGCGGTATTTCCGATCGCTCATGGACAGGTGGGCGTCATTCTAAACCCGGCCGCGCCGGCAGCCGAGCCGGACCAAAGATGACGTGGATGCGTACTGCACTTGTCGCATAAGATCCCGGTGTTTATGGAGGTTCCCGCGGCGCCCCGCATCCTTGATCCTTTTTTCACAAAATGGTACAAGTCGGATCGAGATGCGCGGTCAACAGCGAACCGGCGTGAAGCCGGTTTGCCAGACAGCGCGAACCGGCGTGAAGCCGGTTCGCCAGACAGCGACCGCGTGAGAGTCCCTCCTGGCGCGCCACTAACGTAAGCGTTCGCCTCGCGGGCGCTCGTCCCACGTCAGCATCCGATGCCGCAGATTTTTCGTCGAAGCGCGAACACCCTTGCCAAAGTCAGTATCGTCGGCGCGCTCCTTTTGGCCGGAGGCCTGATCGGCCTGATCATGATCCTCGGCCGATCCTCCTACGTCACCCGCGCCGAGGAATTCGTCGAGCAGCCGATTCAGTTCAGCCACCTGCACCACGTCGGCGACGACGGCATCGACTGCCGGTATTGCCACACCTCGGTGGAGACGTCGCCGTTCGCGGGGATCCCGCCGACGAAGACGTGCATGAACTGCCACTCGCAGATCTGGGCGAACGCCCCGATCCTCGAGCCGGTCCGGTCGAGCTTCCGCGAGGACCGGTCCCTGCGCTGGATCCGCGTCCACGACCTGCCCGACTTCGTGTACTTCAACCACAGCATCCATGTGAAGAAGGGCATGGGGTGCGAGACCTGCCACGGCCGCGTCGACGAGATGCCGCTCATGGTGCAGCAGGCGTCGCTGCAGATGGAGTGGTGCCTGGAGTGCCACCGCAACCCGGAGCGGTACGTGCGCCCGCGCTCCGACATTTTCACGATGGGCTACCGGCCGCCGGTGCCGCAGTCGGTCATCGGGCCGCAGCTCGTGAGGGAATACGGGCTGAACCCGAACACCAGCTGCTCGACGTGCCATCGGTGATCCGCTGATGAACGAACACCACGACCAGCCGGCCGCCGGCGCCCGTCGCCGCGGAGGAGACCAGCGCGCAGACATCGATGCGCTCCGCGCGCGCCTCGAAGCCACGCGCGGCCGCGAGTACTGGCGCAGCCTGGACGCGCTCGCCGAGACGCCGGAGTTCAAGGAGTACCTGCACCGCGAGTTCCCGCAGAACGCCTCGGAATGGCTGGACCCGGTCGGGCGCCGCAACTTCCTGAAGCTGATGGGCGCCTCGCTGGCGCTGGCCGGCGTCACCGCGTGCACCCGCCAGCCGGACGAGCAGCTCGTGCCGTACGTGCGACAGCCCGAGGAGCTCGTGCCGGGCAAGCCGCTCTTCTACGCCACCGCGATGCCGCTGAGCGGCGCCGGCATGGGGCTGCTCGTCGAGAGCCATGAGGGTCGCCCGACGAAGATCGAAGGCAACCCGGACCATCCGTCGAGCCGCGGCGCGACCGACGTGTTCGCCCAGGCCGCGATTCTCGGCCTTTACGACCCCGACCGCTCGCAGACGATCACGAACCTCGGCGAGATCCGGCCGTTCAGCACGTTCACGGGCGCCATGCGCTCGATCATCGCGGCCGGGCAGCCGGAACAGGGCGCCCGCGTCCGCATCCTGACGGAGACCGTCGCGTCGCCGACGCTCGCGGCGCAGCTCCAGGAGTTCCTGAAGCGCAACCCGCGCGCGAAGTGGGTGCAATGGGAACCGGTGGGGCGGCACAACGCACGCGAGGGCAGCCGCCTCGCCTTCGGCGACTACGTCGACGCCCACTACGCCTTCGACAAGGTCAACGTCATTCTGTCGCTCGACGCCGACTTCCTGTGCAGCGGGGCAGCGGGCGTCCGGAACTCGCGCGCGTTTGCCGCGCGGCGCCGCGCCGAGAGCGACAAGACGCAGGCCAGCCGCTTCTACGCGGTGGAGAGCACGCCGACCACCACGGGCACGCGCGCCGATCACCGCCTGCCGATGAAGGCGTCCGACATCGAGGCGTTCGCGCGCGCGCTCGCGTCGCAGCTCGGCGTCGCCGGCGTCGCCGCCGCCACGGTGCCCGAGGCCGCCAACCGCTGGACGGCGCCGCTCGTGAAAGACCTGCAGGCGAACCGCGGCACCGGCCTCGTCATCGCCGGCGCCGGCCAGCCGCCCGTCGTCCACGCGCTGGCGCACGCGATCAACGACGCCCTCGGAAACACCGGCGCCACGGTGACCTACACCCAGACCGCCGAGGCGCAGCCCACGAACCAGCTCGCTGGCCTTCGGGAGCTGGTGGGCGAGATGAACGCGGGCTCCGTCGAGCTCCTGCTGATCCTCGGCGGCAACCCGGTCTACACGGCGCCCGCGGACCTGAACTTCGCCGAGGCCATGTCGAAGGTCGAGGTGCGCGCGCATCTCAGCCTCTACGAGGACGAAACGTCGGCGCTCTGCCACTGGCACATCCCCGAAGCGCACTTCCTGGAGACGTGGAGCGACGTTCGCGCCGACGACGGGACGGTGACGATCGTTCAGCCGCTGATCGCGCCGCTCTACGGCGGCAAGTCGGCGCATGAAGTGGTGTCCGCGCTCGACGAGATGACAGGCGAGCGCTCGGGTTACGACCTGGTGCGCGCGTACTGGGCGGCGCAGACGGGGCTCTCGACGCAGGCCCCCGCGCCGCCGCCTGCGCCCGCGCCGCCGCCTCCCGCGCCCGCGCCGAGCGGA
>VFYY01000251.1 GCA_016871375.1 Acidimicrobiia bacterium | reverse complement strand
CTCACCCTGGATGGCCCGTCGATGCGCACCAAGCACCTCGGGCTTGACGACCCGACCTCACCTGGGGCATCAGATCCACCGGCCAGAATTTCCGGAATCCAGCGGCCAGAATTTCCGGAACCCACACAAGTAGCGGCCGCTGGGGCAATACGGCTGGGCCGGCTGGCGCCGGCGCTTTCAGGAAGCGCCGAAGACGATTTCACCGTCGTGCAGCCGGAACACGCCGTTGGCGTGGTCATCGTGGGACGTCCAGCATCGGCTGCCGATGTGGATTTCGGTGCCGCCATGGACTTGGCGATCCACGACGACCCGGGCCCCCGCCTCGAGTGTCGCGTCGAGGCCGACGCGGATGATGGTTTTCATCCCCACAGGCGAGCCGAGCGTGACCGCCTTCACGAGCGTCCCGGCACTCACGGTTCCCCCACGAATGTGTCCGGCCTTCGATCCCGTCCCACCGACGACGACTCGAGAGCCCGCAATCAGGGTGGAGTGCATGCAGTGGTCGTCGATGAGGATCTCGGAAGGCGACTCGATCTGCGCGTACTCCAGGAAGCTCGCCTGGAACGAGCCTTGGCAGCGAATCACGGCGTGGTCGTCCGCCGACTCGTCTGGCTCCCCGCCGCCGATGACGCCGCCCTTGACCACGACCTTGCCGCCCGCCGTGATACGGGCGGCGCCGGTCGAGCCGCCGATGACGACGTCTCCGGTCGCGCGAATGCGCATGCCCGAGCCGACGTCTCCCTGGACGTTGACCGAGCCATCGAAGTCGACATGGCCGCTTGACGTGTCCACCTGGGGCAGGACCACGACGGGTTCCACCGAGACACCCGTGGGGCCCACAACCGGCAGTCCGGTGATCGCGGCACGCAGCAGGTCGGGGTCCGCAGGATCGACCTTCGCGCCCTTGATGAGCGACGAGAACGGCGTGTTCCTGCCGGGCTTGGCCTTCAATACCCGGCCGCTCACGTCGTACCCGTTCTCCCCGGCGGTCGCCGGACTGCGGCGCATGAGCGGATCTCCGGCGCGAACAGCCGCCATCTGTCCGAGGTCGCGGTAGTCGATCAGGCCATGCTCGTCTTCGTGCGGCCGCCGCTCCTCTGGTTCCGGCACCAGACTCACGAATGTCGCATCCTCGCCGTCCCTGACGTCCTGTCCGCGGGCGACGACGCGATCGACTGCGGAGCCCTCTGCGAGAGCGGCCTCGATCTCGCCGGGGAGGATGCCCGCCACGACACCGGCTGCCTTCAGCGCGGCGTCGATCTGGGCGGCCGTCACTGGATCGCCTTCGCAGGGCGGGACCAGCGTGAGGGAGGCGGTGCGCTTGTCCTCCGCGACGGTGACCCTGCAGGCGCCGTTGCGGCGCCCGCCGATGGGAAGCTCGCCACCCTCGGGCCCCTCCATCGTCACTATTTGAACGGGACCTCCTGCTCGTAGGTCTTCCCGCTCGCGTCTTTCGCGGTGATCTTGAGGCTCCGCCCCCGCGCGATGGTGCGGTTGAAGAGCGTCCCGTCCGCGGCCCGGAAGGTATTGAGCGTGAAGTCGCGGGCCTGGCCGTTCTCGAGCCGCGGCACCGGCGCCCGGAACGGCGGCCGCACGCCGAGCTGGTCGATCACCATCTCGCCCTCGAGCAGCGGCGCGCCGGTGCGGTTCTCCACCGTCACGTAGGTGTTGGCGATGGTGATGGTGATGGGCGCATCCGCGGTGCCGGCAGTGCCGGCGGCGCCCGCCGATTCAGGGTTTCCGCCGCAGCCGACGGCGGCGCATACCGCGAGGGCAACAAGTGACAGGCGGACGCGGAGTGGGCAACCCATGTGAGACCTCCTTAGGATGCCGAGCGACCGACCGGGTATGAATGAGGGGAGATTCTAGCCTAAATAGAACAAGGCCGTTTCCCGAAGGAAACGGCCTCGAAAGACTGGGATTTGGGACTTGAGATTTGCTCTTACATCCCGCCGGCGCCAGCCGCGCGGCGCATGCCCTCGGTGACGATGCCGACCTTCTCGACACCGGCGCCCTTGGCCGCGTCGATGACGTTGACGATGTCGCCGTAGCGCAGGTTGCCGGCGCCGATGATGAACATCGTCTTTTCCTTGCGCTCCTCGAAGATGGCGCGGAGGCGCTCCTCGAGCTGCGCGGCGGAGACGTCCTGGTTGTTGACGGTGATGCGGCGATCGGCCGAGTAGTTCAGCACGATCTGGTTGACGTCGGGAGCCGCCTGCTGCGCCTGCTGGGTCTCGGCGGGCAGGTTGATGTCGAGGCCGCGCTGCGACACGATGAGCGCCGCCATGAAGATGACGAGCAGCACGAGCAGCACGTCGATCATGGGCGTGACGTTCATGTCGGCGTTGGCCTTGGGGATCTCGGCCTTGAAGACCGCCTCGGCGCCGAAGTGCTTGTGGGCAGCCACTATTCGCCTCCGCCCGGCACGACGCGGCGCTCGGTGATGAGGGCCATGTCCTCGATCCCGGCGGCGCGGAGCGCGTCCATCGCCGTCATGACGGCGCTGTACTCGACTTCCTCGTCGGCCTTGATGAGGATGACCTTGTCCTTCTTGCCCTCCAGCACCTCTTCGACCTTCACGCGGATGTCGGCCTCGGCCACCTGGCCGCCGTTGATCCAGAAGCGCTTGTCGGCGGTGATGGCCATCGTCGTCTGATCCGGCGTCTCCGGATGGTCGCTGGTGTTGGCGGCCACCGGCAGCCTGACGTCGACGCCCTTCTGCACGAGGGGCGCGACCAGCATGACGATGATCAGCAGCACGAGCATCACGTCCACGAGCGGGGTGACGTTGATGTCGGCCTTGATCCCGCTGCCGCCGCCTAATTGCATTGCCATAGCGATTACTCCAATTTGTGACTTGCGATTTGCGATCTGCGATTGTTCAATCGCAAATCACAAATCACAAATCGCAAATGCCTAGGCCGTCTTCTTGATGAAGTAGTCGACGAGCTCCGACGAGGAGTTGTCCATCTCCACGTTGAAGTACTCGAGGCGCGAGGTCAGGTAGTTGTAGAACCAGACCGCCGGAATCGCGACGAAGAGGCCGAGCGCGGTCTCGACGAGCGCTTCCGAGATACCGGCCGACACGGCGCCGATGCCGGCCGAGGCGGTGGTGGCGATGCCCGTGAACGCGTTGATGACGCCGACCACCGTGCCCAGCAGTCCGACGAACGGCGCGGTCGAGCCGATGGTCGCCAGCGCGCTGACGCCCTTCTTGAGGTCCGACGCGGTCAGCGCCGTGGCGCGCTGAATCGAGCGGCGCACGGTGTCGAGCACGTCTTCACGGTTGAGCGAGCTGCCGCCGCTCTCCTGCTGGAACTGGTATTCCTGCAGGCCGGCCATGACGACCTTCGCGAGGTGGCTGTAGCGGAAGTCCTTCGAGCCGGAGAGCGCAATCGCTTCCTTCAGGCGGCCGTCCTTGAGGTGCTTGGCCACCTGCGGCGCGTACAGCTTCGACTGCTGCCGGGCCTTGTTGAACGTGTAGACGCGCTCGATGGCGACGCCAATGGACCAGAACGACATGACGAACAGCACGACGGCGACGGCGATCGCCGTCGGGCCCATCGTCTGGAACATCTCGACCAGCGAGAGCGAACCTTCCTGTGCAAACGCCGGGGTGGCCACGACGGTCATTCCCGCCAGTGCGCACGCGATTCGCCCGATGTGACGCGCCTTCGCAACTTCCATTACTGCATCCTCCGGTGAAGAGTTGAGAGAAACCTGTCTACCGGAACGCCGTCACGGCGTTCCCGAACCGTTAACTCAGCGTGAACTGCACGGTCACCGTCATGATGACGGGCACCGGCACGCCGTTGAGCAATGTCGGGGTGAACTCCCACTGCCGCACGGCGTCGAGCGCCGCCGCGTCGAGCAGCGGAATCGAGCGCAGCACCCGCGCGTCCTGCACCCTGCCGGTCGTGCTGATCGTCGCTTCGATGATGACGACGCCCTGCACGCGCGCGGACTGCGCGATCGGCGGGTACTGCGGCGGCACGTGCCTGGTCTTGACGGGCGGCTTGATCGCGCCGCCGACGCGCACGGGCGCGGCGGGCGGCGGGGGCGGCGGCGGCGGCGCCTCGG
>VFYY01000250.1 GCA_016871375.1 Acidimicrobiia bacterium | reverse complement strand
GCCTACGCCATCTCCCGCGGCGCGTTCGTGTCGATCGCCGCCGGCAACTCGTTCCAGAACGGCAATCCCGTGGAGCGGCTCGCGGAGATCGGGGGGCTCTACGAGGGCGCAATCTCGGTGGCGGCGATCGGCCGCGACCGGCAGCGCGCCTTCTACTCCACCACCGGACCGTACGTGGAGATCACGGCGCCCGGCGGCAATCTGCGCCAGGGGCAGGAGGCCGGCATCCTCCAGCAGACGTTCGATTTCGACATGGTGGAGACCTATACCCGCGGGCCCCAGGCCTACCGCGCGCCGCGCTTCGACGCGTTCGCCTACGAGTTCTTCCAGGGCACGTCGATGGCCGCGCCGCACGTGTCGGGCTTCGCCGCGCTGCTGGTGCAGCAGGGCATCACCCCGCCGGCGGCGCTCGAAGCCGTGATGAAGCGCTATGCCACAGACCTCGGGGCGACAGGCCGCGACAACGAGTACGGCGTCGGCCTGATCAACCCGCGCGCCTCGCTTCGTGGAATGGGGCTGGTGAAGTGAAAATCCCAAATCCCAAAGCCCAAAGCCCAAGTCCCAAGGCGCTTCTCTCATTACTGGCCGTGCTTGTCGCGGCGCCCGTTCACGCGCAGGAGATCGGCGTCCGTGGGTTCGCCGACATCGGCTCGCGGACGTTTACCGCGACCGAGAGCTTCACGGCCGTCCTCGGCACGGACAGCGGCGGCGTGTTCGGCGGCGGCGTCGAGGCGACGCTGCCGCTCGGCCTGTTCGTGAACGTCCGCGCCTCGCGCTTCCGGGCCGAGGGCGAGCGCGTGTTCATCTTCAACGACGAACGGTTCGACCTCGGGATTCCCACGGTGATCACCGTGACGCCCCTCGAGCTCACCGGCGGCTACCGCCTGCCGTTCTGGACCCGGATCGTCCCCTACGCAGGCGTGGGCGTCGGCTGGCACACGTACACCGAGATCTCGGAGTTCGCCACCGACAGCGAGAACGTCGAGATGCGGCGCACCGGACTGCATCTGCTCGGCGAGTACGGCGTCGCGCGCTGGATCGCGGCCGCCGGCGAGCTGCAGTGGGCCAACGTGCCGGACGCGCTGGGCGAGGATCCCAACGGCGTGGCGGCGCATTTCGACGAAGACAACCTTGGCGGCGTCACGTTCCGCGTCAAGATAGTCGTGGGACGTTAGATTTGTGATTTGCGATTTGCGATTTGTGATTTGTGATTTGCGAATGAAGAACCGGTGACAATCACAAATCGCAACTCGCAAATCACAAATTTCAGGCGGCGAGTCATCGCCGCCGTCCGCCGCATCCCCCCAGGCCGCGTCGCCACCTACGGCGACATCGCCGCGCGCGCGGGGAGCCCGCGCGCCTGGCGCGCCGTCGGCAACATCATGCGTGAGTGCCGGGACCCGACGGTCCCGTGTCATCGTGTCATCGGTGCAGGTGGCGCTCTGGGCGGCTATGGCGGGAGGCCGGGGTCCCCACGGCGCACGCCTGCGCCGTGGGGTGGCGTGCAGCTCAAACGCGAGCTGCTGCGCGCCGAAGGGCTGGACGTCGGCATGGCCCGGGTGCGCCGTTTCCCGCAGATCCGCTTCACCTAGCGCGGTTTCGAGTTCTTCTACGACGTTTCAGAAACCGGACTAGAACCGATTCCGCCCGTCTTGCGTCTACCCGTGGGTGCGACAACCCGGGGCGGCCTCCCTCCCGTCTAACCCTCCAGAACGCGTGAGACACGCCGACCTCGAGCTGGCCGAGCGGTGCCAGCGCGGCGATGCCGGCGCCTTCGAGGAGCTTTACCGCCTGCACGCCGGTCGCCTCTACCGCCTGATGCTGCGGATGGCCGGGTCGGTCCAGGACGCGGAGGACCTGCTGCAGGACGTCTTCCTCCAGGCGCACCGCAAGCTCGGCAGCTTCCGCGGTGACTCGAGCCTCGGCACGTGGCTCTACCGGCTTGGCATGAACCATTGCCTCGATTACGTGCGCGGACGGCAGGCGCGGATGGGCCGCGCCACCGATTCGCTGGACGCCGACGCGGCGCCCGAGCCGGCGGCGCCGGCCCCGGCGATGCCCGCGGCGATCAGCCGGATCGACCTCGAACGCGCCATCGCGCAGCTGCCTGACGGGTGCAAGGCTGCTTTCCTGCTGCACGACGTGGAGGGGTTCGAGCACCAGGAAGTCGCCGCCATCCTGGGCGTCTCGATCGGAACCTCGAAATCGCAGGTCCACCGCGCGCGGCTGAAGCTGCGCGGTATGCTGACGGCCTGCCCCGAGCTCGGTCGAGGGGCCACGCACGCGTCATGAGCTGCCAGGCATTCGAAGTCCTCATCGGCGACGCCGGGGACGGCGGACTCGACGCTGCGGCGCGGCAGCGGCTCGACGCGCATCTCGCGGTCTGCCCGGCGTGCCGCCAGATGGCGGAGGACTTCGCCGTCATCCGGCTGACGGCCGGCGCGCTGGACCGGCCCGTGCCGTCGCCGCAGGTGTGGACGCGAATCGCGGCGGAGATCGACGGCGGGTCAGCCCGGGGGTCAGACCCCGTGAGTCGACCCGTGTCAGGGGGTCTGACCCTCCTGCCGCGCGCGTGGCCGCAGTTTGTCGCCGCGGCGGCCGGCGTCGTCCTCGCCACGGGAATCGCGTGGATGGCGTGGCGCGATCCCGGCTCGGCGGCACACCCCAACCCGCCGGCGATCGTGGCCCGGCCCGACAGCGACGTGGACGTCGATCCGGATCAGGAGCTGAAGCTCGCCGAGGATCACTACGTGTCGGCGATCAGCGGCCTCGAGGAAATCACCAGGACCTCGAGCGAGGCGCTGGATCCCGAGACGGCCGGCGTGCTGCAGGCGAACCTGACCGTGATCGACCAGGCGATTGGCGAGAGCCGCGCGGCGCTTCAGCAGGAGCCCGCGAGCGAGCAGGCGCAGGCGAGCCTCTTCGAGGCGCTGCGCGACAAGGTGGCGCTGCTGCAGGACGCGGTGGCGCTCATCAACGAGATGCGGACAGGGAACGCGGCCGGCGCCGCCCGCATCGTATCCGGGTTGAACCAATGACGAAGATGCATCGGACCGTCCTTGCGGCGTCGCTCTCGCTGGCGTTCGCCGCCCCCGCCGCGGCGCAGGAACCCGAATGGACGAGGCAGCTCGCGGTACAGATGGAGGCGCACGCGCTCGCGCTGGTCGGGCACGCCGCCGAGGCGCTCGACGGCGCGCTGCAGCGCGGCGTCCGCGACGATCGCCGCGGGCCGGAAGTCACCGAGAACTTCTCCCGCACCGTGCGCCTCGGGCGCAACGGCGCCGTCAACGTCTCGAACATCGCCGGCGACATCGTCATCACCGGCGGCGGCGGCGACGATGTGCGGATCGAGGCGGTGAAACGGGCGCGGGGGCGCGACGACGCGGACGGGCGCGCGCGGCTGCAGGACGTCACCATCGAGGTGCGCGAGCTGCCGAACCGGGTCGACGTGCGGACCGAATACCCGCGCACCGGCGGGCGCCGCAATTGGTTCGTCGCCGTGGACTACACCATCACGCTGCCGCAGGCGGCCAGCGTCACCGTGAAGACGGTGTCGGGCGACGTGCGCGTGACGAACGCGCGCGGCGATCTCACGGCGGAGACCGTGAGCGGCGACGTCACCGCGGCCGGCGCGCGCCGCAGCCTCTCGCTGCGGTCGGTGTCGGGAGACATCCGCATGACCGACACGGAAGTGGAGCGCGCCGAGGCGCGGACGGTCAGCGGGAACGTGGAGTACGCCGGCCGGCTGGCGCGGAATGGCGACTACGAGATGGACACGCATTCCGGCAACGTCCTGCTGAACGTGGACACCAGCGGGTTCGATCTCGAGGCGAGCACCTTCAGCGGCGACGTGCGGTCGGACTATGCGCTGACGCTGGGGGGGACGCAGGTGCGCACCGTCAACGGGCGCGGACGCGGCCGCCCCGGGCGCGGGATTCGCGGCACGTTCGGCGATGCGGGCGCGCGGCTCTCGCTCCGTTCCTTCAGCGGCAACATCGTCATCGACCGAAGGTAATTGCGATTCGTAATTAGTGCGTTCACAAACCCAAGTGGCGCACCAAACCGCCCGTAATTTCGAGTTTTGTCTGCGCTTGCGGCTGCGCTGGCCTTGGGGCGATAGTG
>VFYY01000249.1 GCA_016871375.1 Acidimicrobiia bacterium | reverse complement strand
CGGACCGCGATCCTGCAGCCGAACCGCGAGTACTACGTGCGCGTCAGCGCTGTGGCCCGGCCGACCAACGGCGCGTTCCTCTGGCCGTGGGGCAGCGGCACGTCCGGCCAGGCCAAATTCACCTTCATTCGTTAATTCGCAACTTCCAACGCCCAACCTCCAAGGCGACTTGGGCATTGGGAGTTGGCCATTGGGAGTTATTTCGTCAGCACGCGGATCGTCCCGTCTCCCTTGTTCAGCAGATAGACCTGGTTGTCCTGCCCGAGGCTCATGCGCAGGTCTGCGCGCGTGGCGGGCATCCTGCCCTGCGCCTTGTTCTTCTCCTGGATCACCTGCAGGAACGTCGTCGCCGCGCCGCCGTGGGTGAACAGCACGCGGCGCACGGCCGCCTGGCCGCCGCTCGGAAGCTTGTCGGCGCTCACGTAGAACATCTCGCCGCTGGGCATGTCCGAGAAGAGAATCATGTTGGCGATCTGCGGGATCGCGCCGGCGCGATAGACGACCAGGCCCCCGGCGGCTGACTGCTGCTGCAGCAGCGGGTCGAGCTGCCCCCACTCCACGACCGGATAGGTCATCGTCGGATCGCCGCGCGGCGCCGCCACGTCCACCGCGTCACGGCTGACGAACCGGTAACTGCCTTCCCACTGATTCCATCCGAGGTTCGCGCCCCGGGTCGCGATGCTGACTTCCTCGACGATGTTCTGGCCGATGTCGGAGATGAAGAGGCTGCCGTTGCGCGGATCCCAGGCGGCGCGCTGCGGGTTGCGGACGCCGACCGCCCAGATCTCCGGCAGCGCGCCCGGCTGGCTGACGAACGGGTTGTCGGCAGGGATCCCGTACTTCGTGTTGCGGCTGTTGGTGCCGAGCGGGTTGATGCGGAAGATCTTGCCGAAGCCGCGCCCCATGTCCTGCGACATGTTCAGCGGGTCGCCGCCGCTGCCGCCGTCGGCGATGCCGATGTAGAGCATGCCGAAGTCGGGCGCGCCTTCGCGCGCCAGCGGGTTGAACGTCAGGAACCCCCCGTTATGGTTCTGGAAGGGATCGCGGAAGCGGAACAGCTCCTTCGGCGCGCCACCGTCGTAGGCGGCGGCGCCGGGCGTCTTCGTCGTCCATTCGAGCAGCACGTTGTCGTGCGTGGACATCCCGCCGCCGGGAAACGTGAAGTCAGGGGCCGGCGCCTGGTTCGACGTGTCGCCCCACGTGTAGAACTTGCCCGCGCCCGGCGCCCCGGCCTGGCCGAACTGCGGGTGGAAGGCGATGTGCTGGACGCCGCGTTCGCGTCCCATCGACTGCACCGGGTGGCCGTACGTCGCGTCGTTCACGTTGACGTAGAGCTGCACGTTCCTGCCGTCGTAGCTGACGGTGTAGATCGGGCCCCGCTGATCGTTGACGAACAGGCGGCGCGTGCCGGGCTCGTTCACCAGCTGCATCATGCGCGCGGGAACACCGTCGATGTCCGGCAGCGCGGCGAACTCCGCGATGCCGACGCGGATCACGCCCTCGTTCGCTGGAATGGACGCGGGGAACGGGTCGGTCGAGTTCTGCGCCAGCGCAGCGGTCGAAATCAGGGCAAGCAGGAGGACCCGGGCTGTATGAGTCATAGCCCGAAGAGGATACCGCAGCCGTGCGTCGTACGTAGTGTCCGGCATCAGCCGGACCACACGGCTCAGACGCGTCTGCTCAGCATGTCGTAGGCCCCCCGCGCCGCCGCAAACTCGCGGCCGCTGGCGTGGGGATTCGCGTCGGGATGAAACCGGCGCGCGAGCGCCCGGAAAGCGCTGCGCAGCTCACGGCGCGTGAAGTCGTCGGTCAGATGCGCGCCGAGGCTGTTCAGGAGATCGAGCGCGTCACGCTCAGGCGCGGACAGCCGGCGCGCCGGCTTGCGGAACGAGAAGAGCGGCCGCGTCGCGACTCCCGGATTCCACGTCCGCGCGGGTTCGCCGGCAGGAAGCCCGCCTGCCAGGCTGTCGAGAAGGTCGGCGAAGGCCGCCGCCGGCTGCATGTCCGCATAATCGGCACCCGGCGGCGAAACCTCATCTGGCTAGGACGTCCGCGTCAATACGCGACCACCACGCGCAGGCTGCCCGTGTTGTCCTCGAGCACATCGTCATTGATGCCGAGGTAGAGGCGCCCCGACGCCCGCGCGCGGACGGGGCGCGGGTCGCTGCCGATGATGAAAGCGCTCAGGTCGTCGCCGATACGTCCGATCAGGGCCGCCGCGGGCTGGTTCGGCATCGGTCTCAGGCGGTTGAACGGTGACCCGCTCTCGCCGGCCGCGCCGTCGCGCCGGTTGGGCCCCCAGCGCCACTCGCCGGACGGCATGAAGTAGATCGGCGATCCGGCGCGGACGTCGATGCCCGTGTCGGTCCACACCTCGCGCGCCGTGACGTTGACGGTCCGCTCGCGCATGCCGCGGGGGACGCCGCCGGCGTTCTCGTCCTGCCGGCCGAAGCCGGAGCCCTGGCCCGGGTTGTCGAACTCGATGCGGAGGATGTCCTGGCGGGGAATCCGCATCGCGCGGCGGCTGAAGCCGCTGCGCTCCTCGAACTCGATCTCGCGCCCGTAGACGCCAATCAGCTCGCCCTGCACGCGGCGTCCGTCGCGGAGGACAAGCGTGTCCGCGAGGAGGGTGCTGCCGGCGGCGGCCACTCCCAGCACTATCGCGGCGATCTTCGTTCTGGCTGCCATGTGTCGTCTCCTGCCGGTGACGTTCTTACGCCACCAGCCATGGTCAAGGCAACCGCCGTGCCGACAGCCCGGATTGCGGCTCTGTTTCGGGCGACGCCCGCGATGCAGGTACGCAGAATCCTCACGCTCTTCGCGCCGCACACGCTGCAGTTCCTGCAACACTGCGCCACACAATCGAAGACTCTCGGAACGAACCGTGACGGCACGGATCGGGCATCTGACGATGGTAGGATGCGTCGTGTGGAGACGGTGACGCGTCGCGTCAGCTACGCCGATCTGCAGCGCATGCCGGAAGACAGAAACCGGTACGAGCTGTACGACGGAGAGCTGTACGTGGTGCCATCGCCACTTCCTATCCACCGGGTCGTTGCGCAACGACTCTGGTTGGCACTGCACGACCATCGCCAGGAATGACCGCGGCCGGAAGCGCGACCTGTTGGCGCGGTTCGATATCCCCGAGTACTGGATCGTCGACGCCGATGCCCGCCGGATTGAAGTCTCAGTGTGGCGGGGCGGTCACTACGGCGATGCGAACATCGCCGCAGGAGACCGCTTGGTCTCCGCGACGATTCCTGAACTGGCACTCGATCTCGCGGAGTTGTTCCGCGACCTCGACTAGCCGCAGAACTGGTCGAACGCGCCGCGGAGCGCGGCGGCGATCTGTTCTGCGCCCTGGTTTTCGATCTGCCGGCGCTCGAGCATCCATACGAGCGTGCCGTTCTTCAGCAGACCAACCGACGGCGATGAGGGCGGACAGCCCGTGAAATACGTCCGCGCGCGCTCGGTGGCTTCGATGTCGCCGCCGGCGAACACGGTGGCGACGCGGTCCGGCGTGACGCCGTGCTGCAGCGCGAGCGCGATGCCGGGACGCGCCTTGCCCGCGGCGCAGCCGCACATCGAGTTCACCACGATCATCAGCGTGCCGGGCGTGGCGCGCACCGCCTCGTCAACGGCGTCCGCGGTCTTCAGCTCCTCGATTCCCAGGCGGCTCAGCTCCGCGCGCATGGGCCCGATGAACGATTCCGGATAGGGCATACCGATCAGTATGGCACGGCGGCCGCGTGCTCGCGCACCCGCGCACGTTCGCACCCGCTACCTTCGCACGTATAATCCTCCTTCGCTCGTGATGGTGAGCGCCCGTCGCTTCCTGGTGAGTGGCCGTGTACAGGGCGTGGGCTTTCGCTGGTTCACCCGCGACGCGGCCGTGCGCGAGGGCGTGACCGGCTGGGTGCACAACCTGCCCGACGGGCGCGTGGAAGCGTTCGTTGAAGGCGACGCGGACGCCGTGGACCGCGTCGAGCGTGCGCTCAGGCGCGGGCCCGGCGGCGCGCGCGTGGATCGCGTCGACGTGGTCGACGACGTCACGGGCGGGTACAAGAGCTTTTCGATACGGTGAGCATGGATCTCAAACAGCACATTCGCCACGTCCCGGACTTCCCGAAGGCGGGCATCCTCTTCTACGACATCACCACGCTCCTTCGCGATCCGCGGGGGTTCACGGTCA
>VFYY01000248.1 GCA_016871375.1 Acidimicrobiia bacterium | reverse complement strand
CCCGCGTGAAGGAGCGCAAGAAGTACGGCATGGCCGGCGCGCGAAAGCGGTTCCAGTTCAGCAAACGTTAACGACGGAGGAAGGGAGGGCGCTTGCCCGGTATCGCGATCAAGGACCTGCTCGAAGCGGGAGTCCACTTCGGCCATCAGACGAAGCGGTGGAACCCGAAGATGAAGGAGTTCATCTTCGGAGAGCGGAACGGCATCTACATCATCGACCTCAACAAGACCGCCAAGAAGTTCCGCGACGCGGAGGATTTCGTCACCAACCTGGCAGCCGAGGGGAAAACGGTCCTGTTCGTGGGCACCAAGCGGCAGGCGCAGGACGTCATCGCCGAGGAAGCGCAGCGCTGCGGGATGTTCTTCGTCAACCAGCGCTGGCTCGGCGGCCTGCTCACCAACTTCACCACGATCCAGCGCAGCCTGGGGCGCCTGCGCGACCTCGAGGCCATGGTCACCGACGGCCGCTACGACACGCTCTCGAAGAAGGAGATCGCGCGCGCCGAAAAGGAGAAGCGGAAGCTGCAGAAGAACCTCGAAGGCATCCGGCAGATGTCGCGGCTCCCCGATACCGTCTTCGTCGTCGACACGCGCAAGGAGAAGATCGCCGTCGACGAGGCGCGCAAGCTCAAGATCCCGGTCATCGGCATCGTCGACACCAACTGCGATCCGGACGAGGTCGACTTCGTGATCCCGGGCAACGACGACGCGCTGCGGGCGATCCGGCTCTTCGCCTCCAAGATTGCCGAGGCGGTGCTGGGCGGACGCGGGCTGCGGGAGGCCAAGCTGGCCGAAGAGGCCGCCGCCCAGGCGGAAGAGGCCGCGGCCGCCGACGCTGCCGCCCGGCTCACCCGTGTCACGCGGCCGCAGCGCCCGCGCGAAACCACTACGGCCGGCGCCTGAGGCGAGGCCGACGAGTGCCGACGCGCCGGCAGCGGGCCGGCGCTTTGTTTGTACACTCATGTCTCTCGCCGTCGGTCCCCCGTCCCTGGTGGTTCACACACGCGATCGGAAGGGCGACACAGCAGACCAGAGACCAGAGACCCGAGACTAGAGACTAGAGACTAGAGACTAGAGACTAGAGACCCGAGACCCGAGACCCGAGACTTCCACATGGCCACGATCACAGCAGAACAGGTCAAGCAGCTCCGCGACAAGACGGGCGCCGGCATGATGGAATGCAAGGCCGCGCTCACCGAGGCGAACGGCAACATGGAGGAGGCAACGACGCTGCTGCGCAAGCGGGGGCTGGCGCAGGCGGCCAAGCGCGCCGGACGGGCGACCGCACAGGGGCTCATCGGCAGCTACATCCACATGGGTGGCCGGATCGGCGTGCTCGTGGAGGTGAACTGCGAGACCGACTTCGTCGCGCGCACCGAGGCGTTTCAGAGCCTCGTCAAGGAGGTCGCGATGCACATCGCCGCGACCGACCCGAAATGGGTGCGGCGCGAGGACGTGCCGGCCGAGGCGGTCGAGAAGGAAAAGGGCATCTACCGGGCGCAGATGGAGGGCTCCGGCAAGCCGGCCCACGTGCTCGACAAGATCGTGGACGGCAAGCTGAACAGCTTCTATTCGCAGTTCGTGCTGGTCGAGCAGCCCTCGATCCGCGACCCGAACGTCACCGTCGGCCAGATGGTCGCCGAGGCCACGGCGAAGACCGGCGAGAACATCACGATCGGGCGCTTCGCGCGGTTTCGGGTGGGCGAGGCGATCGACTGAGGCGTTCGGAACGCCGAACGCGAACGAACCGGACGGCCCGAACGGTCCGACCGTCCCGAACGACTATAATTCTGTCCGGATGGCCGATCTCTCTCCGATTTATCAGCGCGTCCTGCTGAAGCTCTCGGGCGAGGCGCTGATGGGCGAGCAGCAGTTCGGCGTCGACGCGGCGATCACCACTCGCATCGCGCGCGACGTCGGCGAGATCCAGTCCCTGGGCGTGCAGACCGCCATCGTCATCGGCGGCGGCAACATCTTCCGCGGGCTGGCGGCGAGCGCGCGGGGCATGGACCGCGCCACCGCCGACTCCATGGGGATGCTCGCGACCGTGATCAACGCGCTCGCGCTGCAGGACGCCCTCGAGCAGCACGGCGTCGTCACCCGGGTCGTCACCGCGATCGAGATGCGCGCCGTCGCCGAGCCGTTCATCCGGCGGCGCGCGATTCGCCACCTCGAAAAGGGGCGCGTCGTCATCTTCGCCGCCGGGACGGGCAACCCGTACTTCACCACCGACACCGCCGCGGCGCTCCGGGCCATGGAGATCAAGGCCGAGGTCATCCTCAAGGGCACGAAGGTCGACGGCGTCTACACGGCCGACCCGCTGCTCGATCCCCAGGCGACGAAGTACCCCGCCATTTCCTACCTGCAGGTGCTGGAAAGGCAGCTCAAGGTGATGGACGCGACGGCCATCTCCCTCTGCATGGACAACAAGATGCCGATCGTGGTCTTCAACCTGCGCGAGGCGGGCAACATCCGCCGGCTGGTGCTGGGCGAGGCCGTCGGGACGATCGTGGGCGCGTAGCGTTGTAGCCGACTGGATGCGATATGGAATTCAGCGATCTCGCGGGAATGTTCGCCGAAGTCAAGAAGCGCATGGACGGCGTCATCGAGCGCGTCCGCCGCGAGATGGCCGGCGTGCGCACCGGACGCGCCACGGTCAGCCTGCTCGACGGCATTCAGGTGGACGCCTACGGTTCGAAGATGCCGATCAACCAGGTCGCGACGCTCTCGGTGCCGGAGCCGGCGATGATCGTGGCCCAACCGTTCGACCCGTCGCTGATGACCGCGATCGAGAAGGCGATCCGGGCCTCCGACCTGGGGCTCAACCCGGCCAACGACGGCAAGATCGTCCGCATCCCGATTCCGCCTCTGACCGACGAGCGTCGCAAGGAGCTGTCACGCCACGTCCACAAGCAGGCCGAAGAGGGCCGCAACGCCGTCCGCCAGGCGCGGCGCGACGCCAACGACCGCCTCAAGAAGCTGCTCAAGGATCACAAGATCTCCGAGGACGACGAGCGGAAGGGGCTCGAGCACGTGCAGAAGATCACCGACGATCACGTCAAGATGATCGACGAGCTGCAGAAGAAGAAAGACCAGGACCTGCTCGTCCGCTGAACCCGCCGGCCGGCCCGGCTAGTCGCCGAACGACACGCCCAGCGCGCGGGCCGTGTGGATGAGATCGTAGTCGAGCGGCACGGTCCGGATCTTCCCGACGACGTCGCCGAGCGGCACGGGCACGATGTCGGGCGGGTGGTTCGCGACCATCATGCCGAACTGCCCGTTGAGCAGCACCTCCACCGCTTTTCCGCCGAAGCGCGTCGCCAGCGTGCGATCGAAGGCCGTGGGCGCGCCGCCGCGCTGCAGGTGGCCCAGGACGACGTAGCGGGTCTCCTTGCCGGTGCGCGTGTCGAGCTCCTTGGCCACGCGCATCCCGACGCCGCCGAGCCGTTCCGCCTGTCCGTCGCGCGCCTCCTCCACCAACGAGATCGCCCCGCCCTTCGGCCGGGCCCCCTCAGCGACGACGACGATGCTGAAGCGCGCGCCCCACGCGTCGCGGTCGCGGATGCACTGCACGACTCTGTCGAGGTCGTACGGGATTTCGGGAATGAGAATGACGTCCGCGCCGCCGGCGACGCCGCCGTGCAGCGCGATCCATCCGGCATAGCGCCCCATCACCTCGACCACCATGATCCGGCGGTGGGCCTCGGCCGTCGTATGGAGCCGGTCGATGGCCTCGGTGGCAAAGCTCACGGCGGTGTCGAACCCGAACGAGCTGTTGGTGCCGACGATGTCGTTGTCGATCGTCTTCGGGACGCCGACGAGCGGAATCCCCTTCTTCGAGAACTCGTGCGAGATCGAGAGCGTCCCGTCGCCGCCGATGCACACCAGCGCGTCGAGCGCCGTCCGCTCGAACATCTCCATCACGCGCTCGACGTAGTCGAACGTCCCGTCGGGGGTCGTGATCGGCGTCGCGAAGGGATTGCCGCGGTTGACGGTCCCGAGAATCGTGCCGCCCCGGCGCAGGATGCCCGTGACGTCCCGCGGCGTCAGCGGCCGCGATTTCTCCGGGTAAATGAGGCCGTCGAAGCTGTCCTCCAGCCCGAGCACCTCGACACCCGCGTTCGACGCGGCTTTGACGACGGCGCGGATGACGGCATTGAGACCGGGAGCGTCGCCGCCGCCGGTCAGGACGCCGATTTTCTTGATCGTCGTCATCCGAGGGATATCACCGAGTGGAGGTGGGCGCGCCGGCCGTCACCCGGAAGGGAGA
>VFYY01000247.1 GCA_016871375.1 Acidimicrobiia bacterium | reverse complement strand
AGGCCGAGATCGACACCGAGAACTTCCACTGATAAGTCATACGGATGCCTTCCTCCGTCAGGCCCGTTGACGTCGTCCGCGTCGCGGGCGGCGCCAGCGCGCCGCGGCGCGACGTCGCCGCCGCCGAAGAGCCGCTCGAGATCCGGCTCAACGGCTCGCCCTTCATCGTCACGATGCGGACGCCCGGCGACGACGAGGATCTGGCTGTCGGGTTGCTGCTGTCAGAGCGCCTGTTGGGGTCAGACCCCGGTACGGGGCGTATCAAGGGGTTGAGTCGAGTCGTTCCGGGGTCAGACCCCAATCAGGTTGACGTGTTCATTGACGACGAGCGCGCGGCGAAGGCGCTCGCCGAGCGCCGCCTCGTGACCGTCACGAGCGCGTGCGGCGTGTGCGGGCGCCAGTCGATCGACGACCTGATGCGCGGCGTACCGCGCCTCGACGCGGGCATGACGATGGCCTCGGCGGTGGTGGCGAGGCTGCCGGAACGCCTGCGCGCGGCCCAGGCAGCGTTCGAGGAGACCGGCGGCTTGCACGCGGCAGGCCTCTTCGACGCCGAGGGCACGCTGATCGCCGTGGCCGAGGACGTCGGGCGTCACAATGCGGTGGACAAGGTGATCGGCTCGCAGCTCCGCGCCGGACGCCTGCCGCTGGGCGACCGGGCGCTGATGGTCAGCGGCCGGACCTCGTTCGAGATCGTCCAGAAGGCCGTCGTCGCCGGCATTCCGATCCTGGCGGCGGTCTCCGCGCCGTCCAGCCTGGCCGTGGACCTCGCGCGCGAGGCCAATCTCACCCTGCTCGGCTTCGTCCGGGGCGACACCTTTAACATCTACGCGGGTGCGGACCGCATCCGCCTATGACGTACAAACGCGTGCCGCCGGGCGTGCATCCGCCCGAAGACCCTGCCGGCGAGGCGATGCGCCGCCGGATCCTTGGCCACGCGCACGTCGATCGCTCGCTGGCGAGCGCCACGCCGCTCAACACCGACTTCCTGCAGCTCATCACGCGCTACGTCTGGGGCGAGATCTGGACGCGGCCTGGCCTCGACGAGCGCACGCGGCGCGTGCTCGTCATCGGCACGATGATCGCGCTCGGCCGCTGGGAGGAGTTCACGCTCCACGCCCGCGCGGCGGTCACGGAGGGTGGATTCACGCAGGACGATCTCAAGGAGATCATCCTGCAGCAGGCGGTCTATTGCGGGGTGCCGGCGGCGAACCACGCACTGCAGCTCGCCGCCGAGATCGTGAAGTCGCTCGAGTAGGGCGGACCCTGCAGGTCCGCCTAGTTCCTCGTCAGCGAGAACGGGCCCTTCTGGCTGCCTTGCGTCCACGTGCCGCGGAAGATGCGGCGGTAGGCGCCGATGTTCTCGAGGCGGCCGTCCACCATGATCTTCGCGCCGTCCTTCCCCTCGGCCTCGAGCTTCACCACCCAGGCCGACGGGTCCGCGTAGTCGAACGTCACGTTGCGGACGGTGGCGGCGTTGGGGCCCGGATTGATCTGGCCGGTGATCGCCTTGCCGTCCCAGTCCAGATTGAGCAGGACACGGTTCGGCCTGCCCGCGGGTCCCCATTCGCCGCTCCACTGACCGGCGAGCGGATGCCCGAACTGCGCGGCGACTCCGGCGGACAGCGCCAGCACAAACAACAGTACTTTCACCGTGTCCCTCCGGTCCGCGCCGGCGCCTGGCCCGGCTGCTGCCGCGGTCCGAAGATCGGCTGGCCGAAGTCGTCGGTCAGGCGGTTCAGGTACTGGTTGTTCTCCTGGCAGATGTATTCCTGCAGCTCGCCGGTGGCGTCCCACGGAATGTCCCACGCCATCGTGAACGGCCGCGTGTAGGCGCCGGGGTCGTTCACCGTCGCCTCGTAGTGCAGCGTGCTCTTGTTGGGCCGCGACCACCGCTCGACGACGTGCATCTTCGACGTGTGCGGGTGGCCGAAGTAGTCGAGCCACGAGTTCTCGTTGAAGCCGACGACGTCCACGACGAGCGTGTCGCCGTCCCAGCGTCCCACCGAGTGCCCGAGGTAGGTCGGATTGAGCGCGTCGCCTGTCGGGTGCGGACGGCCGTCCATGTAGATCTCGCGCCAGATGTGCGTGGCGCCCTCGAAGATCATGACGATGCGGCGGTCCTGCGGGAGCTGGATGATCTCGGCAGGGTAGGGCGTCGCCATCATGCGCGGCCCGCCCGGCGGCAGGCAGTAGCCTTCGGGATCGAACTTCGACTGGTTGCGCGAGTTGTAGTCGTAGACGGCCGCCGACCAGGGCATCCACGGCATCCACGGTTCCGACTTCGCGCCGCCACGGCCGCCTTCGCCACCGCCACCGCCAGCGCCTCCTCCCGGGCCGCCGGCGCGCGCCGCGGCCTGCGCCTTCTGGATCTCCGGCAGCAGCTGGCCGTCCGGGCCGATCACGCGCATGGCCATGTTGGTGATGTACGGGACGCGCCAGACGCCCTTCTCACCCGGCACGCGTCCGAGATTGACGGTGCCGTCGGGCAGGCGCGGCGTCGGCTCCGCCGGTCCGGCGCCGCGGCCGCGTCCGCCCTGCGCGTCGACGACCCACACGCCGGCGAAGAAGATCGCCGCCGCCGTACAGAGAAGGACAGCGCGGTATGTCACGTGAGTTCTCCTGCAGGGTAGGGGCGACGCATGCGTCGCCCCTACAGGATCAATTCTGGCCCTGGCTGGACGCCGCGAACAGCCGCTGCCCGGAGTCGGCCAGCATCACCACGCGCGCGTTGCCCGTCGGGCTGCCGTCGCGGGCGGGCGAGCCCTCGACCGACACCTTGTCGCCAATCTTGAGCGTGTTGCGCGTCCAGCCGCTGCGCATCAGCCCGTTCGGGCTGCCCATCTCCATCGCCCAGTTGGTGACCTTGCCCGTCTTCTCATCGGTGACGTCGATGTAGAAGAACGTGTGCGGATTCTGCCACTCGACCTTGGTGACGACGCCCGTGAGCTTGAGCGGCTTGCTGCTGTCGAACTCCGCGGCGAACGAATGATGCGCGGCGGCGGCGCCCGCGGTGACGAGGAGCAGCGCGGCGGCCGCGGCGAGGATGCGTGTCATGGACGAGCCCTCCAAGGCACCTATTGTAGCTTCGATGAGGACCGGGCTCGAAGCCTCGACGGTGACGCCCGGCAGCACGGCGCCGGAGGCGTCACGACCGGTTCCCCTCAACGTGCCTTGCGCGAGGGCAAGGGAAGGCAGCAAGAGGACTGCTGCGAGCACTCCGAGCGACTTCAAGGCCATCCGCATAATGGTGGTGGCTCTCCTCGGAACTGGGGACCGCCCCTACTGCCGGAGCGGCTCTGGGGTGTCAATTCAGAGAGCATTGAGATCGCGGATTGAGATCAGAAAAAGATCTCAGCAATACGACCGGGACGGGATACCTCAACAGGCGGTTTAGGCTGTAAACTGAGCATCGCGCCACGTTTCCGGACCCGAGGCGCGCGGGGCTTCCTATGCGAACGAAACGGCCTGTTCTTCTGCTGATTCACGGCGCGGCACTCGGCGCGCTCCTCTTGGCGGCCTCGTCCGGCGTCACCTCGTCGCGCGTCTCGGCGCAGACCGCGGCCGCCCCGGCCGCCGCCGCCCCGGCGGTGACCGCCGCGACCGAGCGGCAGCTCCTGGACAAGTACTGTCTGGCATGTCACAGCGAGAAGGCGCGCCTCGCGGGGCTCGACTCCGCGCGCAAGCTCGCCGTGGACACGCTCGACCCGGCGAACGTCACGAAGGACGCGCCGAAGTGGGAGCTGGTCATCCGCAAGCTCCGCGCGGGCATGATGCCGCCGGTGGGCATGCCGCGTCCCGACGCGGCCACGTATGAGTCGATGGTGGCCTTCATCGAGAACGAGATCGATCGCCAGGCGCGTCCCTACACGCCGGCGCCGGGGCTGCACCGGCTGAACCGCACCGAGTACGCCAACTCGATCCGCGACCTGCTCGACCTGCCGATCGACCCGGGCACGTACCTGCCGAGCGACGACTCGACGTCGGGCTTCGACAACATCGCCGGCGCGCTCGGCATCTCCTCCACGCTGGTCGAGGCGTACGTCATGGCGGCGCAGAAGATCAGCCGGCTCGCGCTCGGCGATCCCGAAGAGCCGACGCTCGTCGTCTACCGCACGAAGGAAGACACGACGCAGGACTACCACATCGAGGGCATGCCCTTCGGTACCCGCGGCGGGCTGCTCGTCGAGCACGTGTTCCCGTCCGACGGCGAGTACACGATGACGGTGACGCCGATCTTCGGCGACAACATGTCGCCGACCGGCTTCGGCTCCGTGCCGTGCGAGCAGATCGCGATGCTGCTGGACGGCGATCGCCTGGCGCTCATGGACTGGAACG
>VFYY01000246.1 GCA_016871375.1 Acidimicrobiia bacterium | reverse complement strand
GAGCCGATCGAGCAGCGCTCCCGCGCCGCGGACCTCCACGCACCACAGCGTAAGAAACGTCGATCGGAAAGTACAGTACGAAGTTTTGGATCACGATGTACGAATCAATGAATCTGACAAAGTAGTGCTAAAGCCGGACACTACGACGTTTCAGAAACCGCTCTAGCGTGCGACCACTTCAGGCACTTCAGGCACCTCAGACACCTTCGACACCCTGACCAACCCGAACTTCTCGATCCGGTAGCGCACCTGGTCGCGGTTGATGCCGAGCAGGTGGCCTGCCTGCGTCTGGTTGCCGTGCGCGCGCTCGAGCGCCTGCACGACGAGCTGGCGCTCGACCTCCTCGAGCACCACGCCGTTGGGCGGCAGCCGGAACTGCACCGAGCTCGCGGCGCCGCGCGAGAGCGAGGCGAAGTCGTCGGGCTCGAGCCACTCACGATCCATGAGCAGCATCGCGCGCTCGATGGCGTTGCGGAGCTCGCGGATGTTGCCCGGCCAGCGGTAGTGTTCGAGCATGACCATCGCCGGTGGCGTGACTCCCCGCACCCGCTTCCGGAACTCGCGGTTGTAGCGGTCCACGTAATAGTCCACGAGCAGGCGGATGTCGCCGTTGCGGTCCCGCAGCGCGGGCAGCAGGACCGGCATCACCTGCAGGCGGTAGAAGAGGTCCTCGCGGAACTTCCCCGCCTTGACCTCCTCCTCGAGGTTCCGGTTGGTCGCGGCGATGACGCGCACGTCCACGCGGATGTCCGCCAGGCCGCCCACGCGCTTGAACGTCTTCTCCTCGAGGAAGCGCAGGAGCTTGGCCTGCAGCCCCGCCGTCATCTCGCCGATCTCGTCGAGGAACACCGTGCCGCCGTCGGCCGTCTCGAAGAGCCCGCGCTTCTGCTGCCGCGCGTCGGTGAACGCCCCGCGCTCGTGGCCGAAGAGCTCGCTCTCCAGGAGCTGCTCGGGCAGCGCCGACGCCGTGATGTTGACGAACGGCTTGCCGGCCCGGCTGCTGTTGTAGTGGATCGCCTTGGCCGCCAGGTCCTTGCCCGTCCCGGTCTCGCCGGTGAGCAGCACCGTCGACGCGGGGCTCGCGGCGATGCGCGCCAGCATGGCCTTCGCCTGGACCATCGCCGGCGACGCGCCGATGATGGCGTCGAACCCGTACTCGCGCCCCTGGCTGGTGCGCAGCGTCTTCACCTCGCGCCGCAGCCGGCTCGTCTCGAGCGCCTTCTCGACGATCATCGCCACTTCGTCGAGGTTGAACGGCTTGTTGACGTAGTGATACGCGCCGAGCCGCATCGCCTCGACCGCGTTCTGCACCGTCGAATGCGCGGTCATCAGGATGACCAGCGTGTCCGGCGAGATCTCCTTGACGCGGCGGAGCACGTCGAGCCCGTTGCCGTCGGGCAGACGGAAGTCGAGCAGCACCAGGTCGATGCCCCCGGCCGCGACCTGCTCGATCGCCGACGCGGCGGTTCCCGCCTCGGTCACCGAGTACCCGTCGGGCATGAGCCGCTCCTTCAGCGACCAGCGTACGAGGTCTTCGTCATCGACGATCAGCACGTTTGCGGCACTCATAAGCCCCGCCTCCCCGGTGGGAAATTTTTCAGGCGACCGTGGAAGATCCCGCAGAATTCCCCGGCACGCGCACCCTTTCCCGGCTACGGGGCAAAAACCGCGCCGACCACCGCGCCGGCGCCGTACGCCGCAGCGGCCACGAGGCCGCCGAGCGCCAGCATCTCGAGGCCCGTCTTCCACCAGCGGTCGCGCGTGATGGCCGCGCGGGCCACGCCGACGCCAAAGAGCGACGCCATGGTGAATGCGGCGGACCAGGGCAGGCGGCTGTCAGCGGCGATCGGCAACAGGTACGGGACGAGCGGCAGCACGCCTGCCCCGACGAAAGCCAGGAGCGTCGCCGTGCCGTGCTTCCAGGGATACGCCTCTTCTTCGGGCAGGTTGTCGGCCGCGCGCGCGCTTTCATGCGCCCGAATCGCCAGCAGGTTGCCGACGCCCATCGCCACGCCGTCGGCCGCCAGGTTGGCCGCGCCGACCACGAGTACCGCTGCCTGCGACAGCGACCCGCCCGCCACGCCTGCCACCACGGCGAAGGTGGTGATGATGCCGTCGTTGGCGCCGTAGACCAGGTCGCGGATGTAGTGGCGCGCGGTGGCGACCGCGCCGCGCGGTTCGACGTGCAGGGACAGGCGTCTCATGCCCGGGATCGAGGCAATCCCGGTGCCCGCGGCGTGGTATCCGGCTTGCTCCTCTTCTCTGCGGAGGTGCGCGATGCGGAGCGCCAAACCGTATACCAACGTGACGTTCACGAAGCGGGTCGATCACGACGGCGGCCGCAAGCGTCCGCACCGCGCACCCACCGAACCGGCGTATTGCCCGGGCTGCGGCGCCGTGTACGTGAAGCGGCACTGGAGTCACCTCGTGGCCGCGCGCGTGCAGGCGCGCAACGCCGGCCGCCCGATCGACGTGCGGGTCTGCCCCTCCTGCCACCGCGCGCGGAGCGGGGCGCCGCACGGATTCCTTCACGTCGACGGGGAATTCTTCCTGGCCCATCGCACCGAGATCGAGCAGTTGCTGCACAACGAGGTGGACCGCGCGCGCGCCGAGCATCCGCTCGACCAGGCACTCGCCTGGGAGGTCCTCGTCGGCGACGGTCTGCTCGTCACGACCACGACCGAGCACCTGGCGCAGCGGCTCGGCCGCGCGCTGCGCAACGCCTACGACGGCGAGCTGCACTTCGGCTTCTCGCACGAGAATAAGCTTGCGCATATCTGGTGGCGACGCTGACATGGCACGCGCGCGATGCCGACGACGTCCTGGCTGCACTGGGATCGACCGCCGAGGGTCTGTCTTCTGACGAGGCCGCGCGGCGGCTGGCACAGCACGGGCCGAACCGGCTGCCGCCGCCGCAGCGTGCCGCCCGCCTCCGCATCCTTCTCGACCAGCTCAAGAGCGTCGTCGTCCTCCTGCTGATCGCCGCGACCGCGGTCTCGCTGCTGCTCGGCGATACCGCTGAAGCCGCCGCCATCGCGATCACGCTCTCGACGCTCGCGGCGTACCGATGGGCGCTCGAGGCCGCGCCGGACCGCGCCACGTCGATCGCGTTCATGGCGCTCGCGCTCGCGCAGATCGGGCACCTCGGCAACGCACGCAGCGCCGGCGCGGTCGTGGCCCGCGAACGGATACTGGCCAATCGCTACGCGATCGCCGCCGTGGCGCTGTCGGTGGCGCTGCAGGCGGCCGCCGCCGTCGTGGAGCCGCTGGCGCGCCTCCTCGCTGTCGCGGCCCTGACGGCTGGCGACTGGGTGATGGTCGTCGGGTTCGCGTCGATCCCGGCGCTCGCCGGCCAGGCCCTGAAGTTGGTGAGCGCGCGGCGGTAACGGGACCGCGTTACGCGAAGCGGCGACCGGCGCTGCGGCCGAGGAACTCGCGGCCGTTGGTCCACAACGCGCCGTCGGTGACGAGCGCGTCGAGCACGCGGGCGCAGTCGGTGAGATCGAGGTTGAACAGGCGGGCTGCCTGCGGGAGCGTGAGGCTCATGCCGGGCATTTCCTCGTACTCGGCCCGGACGCGTGCATGAACGTGTGGGTCGGTCGCGGCGTCTGGCATCGGTCTCTCCTGTCGCAGATATGACCGTCGAGCAGCTGAGCAACGGGTGTGCCGGTCGCAGAACGCTCGTTTCGACGGCATTTTCGTGCGGCGCCGGGGATCATGGCGATCGGCGCTGCGCGAATTCCCCCAGCGCCTTCGCGGAATTCCCCACGATCGGGGCCCTCACTGGTGGCCGCTCTGGCAGCGCGTGCCGTGCGAGGCGACCGCCTGCCACTGGTCTGACTCCCCTTTCCAATACCCTCGGCGCCAATCGAGGTGAGCGGCGCGCACGTGTTCGACGCGCTCGTCGCCGGCTCGCCGCTCCCCGTGGTCGTGGACTTCTGGGCGCCGTGGTGCGGGCCGTGCCGGACGATGGCGCCGGAGCTCGAAAAGGCGGCGCAGCGTCTCGCGGGGCGGGCGTTGACCGTGAAGGTCAATACGGACGCGGAACCGGAGCTCGGCCAGCGGTTCCGCATCATGTCCATCCCGACGATCGCGGTCTTCCGCGACGGACGCGAGGTCACGCGCGCGGCGGGCGCGCGCCCCGCGGCGGACATCGAGGCGCTCGTCTAGAGCGGTTTCTGAAACGTCGTAGTGTCCGGCCTTAGAGCGGTTTCTGAAACGTCGTAGTGTCCGGCTTTAGAGCGTGTCCGAGTAATCGCCTGTGACATGTGTCTGTTCGTGCTGCGCGCTGGTGCCACAGATGTACTACACTGCCGGCGATGGCGAAAACCTATCGTCCGTATGTGCCTGAGCAGGATCT
>VFYY01000245.1 GCA_016871375.1 Acidimicrobiia bacterium | reverse complement strand
GCGCACCGCATCGACGTCCACTGCCACTTCTCGGCGCCGGGATTCATCGCGGCGATCAAGGCGCGCAACACCGGCCAGCTCCCGCTGATGAACTGGAGCCCGGCCCGCACGCTCGAGGACATGGACCGCGACGGCGTGGCCGCCTCGATCGTGTCGACCAGCGAGCCGAGCGTCTGGTTCGGCGACCCTCAGGCGGCGCGCGCGCTCGCGCGCGAGTGCAACGAGTACGGCGCGAGGCTCATGGCCGACCATCCGGGCCGCTTCGGCGTCTTCGCGACGCTCCCGCTCCCCGACGTCGACGGCGCGCTGCGCGAGATCGAGTACGCCTTCGACACGCTCAAGGCCGACGGCGCCTGCTTCATGAGCAGCTACCAGGGGACGTATCTGGGCGACCCGGCCTTCACGCCGGTGATGGAGGAGCTCAACCGCCGGCGCGCCGTCGTCTACACGCATCCGGCCCGGGCCGAGTGCTGCGTGAACCTGCTGCCAAACGGGCGCGCGCTCGGCATCACGCTCTCGACCGAGACGACGCTGACGATTGCGAGCGTGCTGTTCAGCGGGACGGCGGCGCGCTTCCCCGGCATCCGCTTCATCTGGTCGCACGGCGGCGGCACGATGCCGTACATCACCGGACGCTTCGGCGTGAACGCCAACGCGAAGACGCCGGAGCTGCCGAACGGCGTGCTGCACGAGATCCAGAAGTTCTATTACGACACCGCGCAGGCGTTCAACGAGTACACGCTGCCGACGTTCACGAAGCTCGTCCCGCTCTCGCACATGCTCTTCGGCACCGACTACCCGTTCGCGCGGGCGGAGACGGTGACCCAGGGGCTGGCGGCGTTCGGCTTCAGCCCCGCCGCCCAGCGCGCCATCGAGCGCGACAACGCGCTCGAGCTCTTCCCCCGGCTGCGGCAGGCCGGCGCGTAGTGCCGACAGCCGTTCGACTGCTCACGAGTGTCGTCGTGTTCGCCCTGGCGGCCGAGCTGCTGGGGCTGGCCGCGTACTATGCCGAGACCGGCGCGCTCTTCTACGCCCATCGCCGGACCTATCCCGAGCCGCTGCCGACGCCCGAGGACCGGCTCGTCGTCGGCGAGGCGGTGCATCCGTACTTCGGCGTCACCCACCATCCGGGCACGCCGTTCGACATCCCCGCCTCGCTGCGCGCCGACGCCGCGTCGCCGTCGCGCCTGCGGACGAACAACTTCGGCTTCGTCTCGCCCCACGACTATCCCGTCGCGAGGACGCGCGACGACCAGTTCCTCGTCGGCCTGTTCGGCGGGTCGGTCGGGTTGTGGTTCTGTCAGCTGGGCGCGCCGCGGCTCGTCGCGCAGCTCCAGCGGCATCCGTTCTTCAGGGCGCGGGAGATCGTCCCCCTCTGCTTCAGCCATGAGGGCTACAAGCAGCCGCAGCAGGCGATCGTGCTCGCCTACTTCCTGTCGCGCGGCCAGCAGCTCGACCTGGCGGTCAATCTCGACGGGTTCAACGACGTGGCGCTCGGCGCGCTCAACCACGAGCGCGGCGTCGATGCGTCGATGCCGAGCGCCCAGCACCTCGACCCGCTGATCGCGCTGATCAACCAGTCGGCGCTGACGCCGGACCGGCTCGACTCCCTGGCGGCGATCGTCCGCGATCGGCGCCGGCTGGCCGAGCTGACGCGCACGCTCGAGGCGAGCCGGCTGGCGTCGGTACACCTGGTGCTCGACTGGCGCTACCGGCGGCTGATGGACCGGTACACGCGCGAGCTGGGGCGCTTCGCGACGCTGCCGTCGAATCCGCCGGCCAACGCCCTGGTCCAGGCCACGCCGCCCGTCGCGCCCCGCGACCGCCAGGCCCTCTTCGCCGACATCGCGGCGTTGTGGGCGCGGTCATCGCGGCTGATGCACGACCTGCTCGCCGCGCGCGGCGCCGCGTACGTGCACGTCCTGCAGCCGAACCAGTACCACTCGACCCGCCGGTTTCCGCCGGCGGAGGCCGCCACGGCCCTGAGCGACGCGTCGCCCTACAAGCAGAGCGTCGAGGACGGGTATCCGCTCCTCGTCGCGGCCGGGCAGGCGGAGCTGCGCGCGCGCGGCGTCGCGTTCTTCGACGCCACGCGCGTGCTCGATCGGGAGCCGGCCCCCGTCTACATGGACACCTGCTGTCACTACACGCTGGCCGGCAATTACGCGCTCGCCGACTTCATCGCGACGTCGGTGCTGAGCGCGCCCGGACCATGGGCGCCGTGAGGTCCTGAGGCGTCAGGGGCGCGCGGCGCCTTGCAATCTCCCGACAGGTGGTGGAGCATCCGCGTGACATGGTCCGGCTCCGCGGCTGGCTCCCGGCGGCGACGATCCTGATCGCCGTCTTCGCCTTTCGGTACCTCTCGTACACCGGCTTCCCCAACGATCACTTCGTGTACCTGGCGCGCGCGCAGCAGATCCTGCTGGGCGCGTGGCCGGTGCGCGATTTCGTCGATCCGGGCTTTCTGCTGATGTACCTCGCGTCGGCGGCGGGGCTCCTGATCTTCGGCCACAACCTGCTCGGAGAAGTCCTCATCGTGTTCGGCGGCTTCGCCGTCGCCGCCGCGCTGACCTATCCGCTCGCACGGGCGGCCGCCGCGTCGGCGGCGGCGGCGGCCTGCGCCGTCGCCCTCCAGGCCCTGGCCTATCCGCGCCGCAGACCTTCTTCTTCGCCCGCCGCGGCTTCGGCGCCGGGCAGGTGGTCTTCGAAGGCACCTACTACACGTCGCCCGAAGAACAGGCGCTGATGCTGCGCCGGCTGCGCGGGGAGCAGGTGCCCGTCATCGCCGTGCCGGAGGAGAACGCCGCGGAGTTCCGGCGGCAGCTTGGCGAGCTGGCGGCCTATGTCGACTCGAACTACGAACGTGCGGGGACGATCGACCTTCCCGGCAACCGGCGCGGCGACGTCTTCCTCGACCGCCGGCGCGGCTCCGCCGGCGTGTACGAGCCGCTCGGGTGGCCCTGTTTCGCGGCGGCTGAGTAGCGCCCGTCCCGCGGGCGAGGTATCGAGTGGCGGCCCCGGCGACAAACCGTGTACGCTCGTGGCGCCATCGCGGTTTGGTCATCCAGGAGGTCTTCATGAAGCGTGTACGAACAGGGTGGCTGCTCGCGGCCGCTGCCCTGCTGCTCGTGCCGTCGCTCGGCTACGCGCAGGAGGCGGTCATCACGGGCAGAGTGGACGATGCCACCGGCGGCGTGCTGCCCGGGGTCACGGTCACGGCCGTGCACGAAGCGACGGGGAACGTCTTCCTCGGCGTCACCGACGAGCTCGGCGTCTATCGCATTCCCGTCCGCATCGGCGGCTTCCGCATCAGCGCCGAGCTGCAGGGGTTCGCGACGGTCACGCGCAGCGGCGTGACGGTGCTGGTCGGCCAGACGATCACCATCGACCTGCAGATGGCCCCCGCGTCGCTGCAGGAGTCGGTGACGGTGACGGCGGAGGCGCCGCTCATCGACATGCGCCAGTCGACCGTCGGGGCCAACCTCGACTCCCGCCAGCTCTCGGAGATCCCGCTCTCGGGCCGCAACTGGACCGAGCTGGTGATGCTGATGCCCGGCTCCCGCGCCAACGAGGTGGGAACCAACGGCACCGGCGGCCCCGTCGCGCGTACCGGACGAAGCGGGGGCACGCAGGGCACCTACCAGGTGAACATCGACGGGCAGCAGGTGACGCAGACGGTCGCGGGCACCTTCACCAACCCGAACTTCAGCCGCGAGTCGATCGCCGAGTTCCAGTTCATCTCGAACCGGTTCGACGCGGCGCAGGGGCGATCGACGGGCATTCAGGTGAACGCGGTGACCAAGTCGGGCACGAACAACTTCGAGGGGACCTTCTCCGGCTACTTCCGCAACTCCAAGTGGGGGGAGCGCGACTTCATCCGCAACACGATCCTCCCCTACTCGAACCAGCAGATGGTCGGCACCTTCGGCGGGCCGATCAGGACCGACCGGCTGCACTTCTTCGGCCACTACGAGATCGAGCGCGAGCCGCGCGTGGTCGCCTTCACGACGCCGTGGCCGACGTTCAATCAGGACCTGCGCGGCGATCGGATGGAGCACAAGTCGGGCGTGCGCCTCGACTGGGACATGGGCGGCCAGCGCCGGCTCGCCATCAGCAGCAACTTCTGGAGCCAGCTCCTGCCGAACCGCTTCGATCTGAACAGCTCCACCGACCACCCGTCGGCGACCACGCGCGAGCTGGCGCGCATGCAGCGCGTCAACGCGCAGCTGACGCAGGTGCTGGGCAGCCGGGCCGTCAACGTGATCAACGTCGGCGTCTACCGGCAGACCAGCAACGAGACGTCGTACATCGGCGACGACCGGGTCGGGAAGATTCAGTTCAACAGCAGCCTCTCGGTCGGCCCGGGCCTGACCGACGTGGGCCGCACGCCGTTCCGCTGGAACCCGA
>VFYY01000244.1 GCA_016871375.1 Acidimicrobiia bacterium | reverse complement strand
CACCTACGCGTGGGCGATGCAGGGGACCAACGCGAATCCGCAGCCGGCCGCCGCCGAGGCGCGGCAGCTCGAGATCTGGCTCGACCCGCACGGGTTCCTCAAGGGGGCGCAGGCGGCCAAGGATCTCCGGACGTTCGAGCGGTGGGAAGGGGGCGGTCAGCGGCGGCACATTCTCGCCTACACGATGGGCAAGTTCCGCATCCAGGGGTCGCTCGACCGCGAGACGAACCGGGTCGTCCGCGTCCAGACGTTCGTCCCGACGCCCTTCTACGGCGACACCGTCGAGGAGAAGACCTACGGCGCCTACAAGCAGTTCGGGAGCGTGTGGTTCCCGACGAACTTCCACAACCACACGAACTGGGACCACGAGCTGCGGCCGCAGGGGTTCTTCGGCGTGCGGGACGGCGGCCACAACTCGTTCGGCATCACGATGAACACCGTGCAGCCGAACGCCTGCGGCGACGCGATCACCGTGCCCGAGGCCGTGCAGAAGGCGACCGTCCCGCCGGTCCGCGTGGAGGCGCAGAAGCTGGCCGAGGGCGTGTACTACCTGGCCGGCGGCTCACACCACAGCGTGGCCGTCGAGTTCGCGGACTTCGTCGCCGTGGTCGAGGCCCCGCAGAACGAGGCGCGGTCGCTGGCGGTCATCGCCGAGGTGCACCGGCTGATCCCGAACAAGCACATCAAGTACGTCGTGAGCACGCACCACCACTTCGATCACTCGGGCGGGCTGCGCACCTACGTGCATCATGGCACGCATCCGGTCGCGCACCGGGAGATCGTCCCCTTCTACTACTACGCGGTGATGGAGCGGCAGCCGCGGACGCTCGAGCCCGACATGCTCTCGCTCTATCCCCCGGACGAGTTCCAGGAGACGTTCGTGATCGAGGAAGTGCAGGACGACAAGTACACGATCAGCGACGGCCGGCGGATCATGGACCTGCATCACGTGCAGGGCAACCCGCACGCGCTCGGCATGCTGATGGTCCATCTGCCGCAGGATCGGATTCTGATCGAGGCGGACCTCTTCACGCCGCCGGCGCCGAATGCGCCGTACCCCCCGAAACCGAACGCAGCCCAGATGAGTCTGTACAACAACGTGCAGCGGCTCAAGCTGCAGGTGGACCGGATCGCGCCGCTCCACGGCCGTGTCATCCCGTGGAGCGAGTTCGCCTCGTTCATCCAGAAGGGCGGGACGAACTAGGTCGTAGCCGGTAGCCGGTAGCAACACGCTACCGGCTACCCCCTACCAGCTACCACCTGCCAGCTACCACCTGCCAGCCAGCTCAGGGCCTCACCCGCACGTACTTCCGGAGCATCTTCGGCCGCGGCTCCCCGCCGTAGATGTTGCCGTCGCGGTCGACGGCGACGAACTCCGCCCCGTTGCCCGCCGTGTCGCGCGGGTCCGCCCAGGGGAAGAGGATGAACTCCTGCACGCCGCCCGTCTTGAGATCGCCGATCCGGATCCCCATGTCCCACCCGGGGTTCTGCACGTCGTCGGACTCCGAGTCGGCGACGAGGATCCGGCCGCGCACCTGGTCGAGGAAGACGCCGCTCGGCCGGCCGAACTGCAGCCACTGGGCGAGCGGCTTGCCGTCCTGATCGAGGATCTGCACGCGGTTGTTGAACCGATCGGCGACGAAGAGCCGCCCCTGCGCGTCCATCGTGATCCCGTGCAGCGTGCGGAACTCGCCGGGGCCGTAGCCGGTCTTCCCGAACGCCTTGATGAACTTGCCGTCCTTGGAGAACCGCACGACGCGATTGTTGCCGTTCTCGTTGTGGCCGTCGGCTACGAAGACGTCGCCGCTCGGCGCCACGACGACGTCCGCCGGGGAGTTGAAGTGCATCTGATCGTTGCCGGCCATGCCCGCCATCCCGAGCGTCATCAGGACCTTCCCCTGCGGGCTGAACTTGACGACCTGGTGTCCGCGCTTGTCTCCCTTCGGGATCCGGTTCTGCGCGACCGCGTCGGTCACCCAGACGTTGCCGTCCGGGTCGACGTCGATGCCGTGCGGCCAGATGAACATGCCGCCGCCGAAGCTCGCCACCACGGTGCCGTCCGGCGCGAACTTGTACACGGCGTCCACCTTGGAGTCGCGGCACTCGTCGCCGAAGCGCGCCGGGTCGGCGAGCGGCTCGCACCGGATCACGGCCCAGATGTGCCGCCCGTCGCGGTCGATCGTGACGTCGCCGACCGCGCCCATGCCCCGGCCGCCGGGCAGCGTGGCCCAGGTCTCCACCATCCGGTACGGGTTCGGCAGCGCCTGCGCCAGCACGTCGCCGGCCGGACCCGGCAGGGCCGCCAGCACCAGGCCGATGAGTCCGAGCACGGCCGCCTTCGCGGGTCCCACTCGCAGTGCGTGTCCCATGGCTGCACCTCGCATGTGAAATTCGAGACCACTTGTACACCAGATCGCCGATAATGCCGCACGGCGCCAGCCGGCAACCGAGGTTGCCGCCGAGGCGCGTGGGAGGTGTGCCGTGAGGAGACGTCTGGTGATCGCCGCCACAGTTCTGGCGCTTGCCGCCGCGGTCCTGGTGCGGGCGCAGGGGCAGCCCCCGCAGCAGGAAGAGCGTGTCCGCCAGATTCCGGCCGGGCGACCCGGCCCCACCGAAACCGATCCCAAGGTCATCAACCTCCCCGTGCCGCGCATGCACGACGGACGGCCGGATCTGACGGGTCCCTGGGTCGGAGGCGGCTCGGACGCCGACATCGAGCGCGAGGGCGGCCTCAAGCCGGGCGAGCTGCCGCTGCTGCCGTGGGCGGTCGAGCTGCGCGCGAAGCGTGAGAAGGCGACCTACGAGGAACCCTACATCTACTGCCTGCCGATGAGCGTCCCGCGCGTCAACCCCTACCCGTGGAAGTTCGTCATGGGGTACACGGCCAAGGGGCTGACGCACATCTACATCCTTCACGAGACCGGCGACGCCGGCGCGCACCGCGTCGTCTACATGGACGGCCGCACACACCCCGATCCGGACCGTCTGTTCCCGACCTGGTGGGGCCATTCGATCGGCCGATGGGACGGCGACACGCTCGTCATCGACACCGTCGGCTACAACGACAAGTTCTGGTTCGATGCGCGCGGCACACCGCACACCGAGCAGCTGCACACGATCGAGCGCTGGACGCGCGTCAACAACGGCACGCTCGTCAACAACTTCACCCTGGACGACCCGGGGGCCTTCTCGCGCCCCGTGCAGCTGCGGTTCGAGGCGCGGCTGGCCGCCGCGGGCATCGATCTGATGGAGTACATCTGCACGGAGAACAATCAGCTCGGCATCGCGGGCGGGTACCGTCTCAACACCGACGGCAGGCTGGAGAAATAGGCTTCAGGCTTTTGGGAGGGTTGTGAGATGAACCGGATACTTGGGCTCGCCGCCGCGGCGATCGCGTCGGTCTCCCTGACCGTGCCCGCGCTCGCCCATCATGGGTTCGACACGGAATACGACGCCAAGAAGCGCGTCGCGCTGAGCGGCGTGGTCACGAAGATCGAGTGGACCAACCCGCACATGCACATCTACATCGACGTGGCCGACCCCGCCGGCACAGTGACCAACTGGAACATGGAGATGGCCAGCCCCAACACCGTGCAGCGTCAGGGATGGGGCCGCAACACGCTCCTGCCCGGCGACAAGGTCGTCTTCGAGGGCTACGGCGGCAAGGTCGTGGAGTCGCACGGCGCGCTCTCGCGCATTGCGAAGGCCGACACGCCCGACAAGCCGCTTTTCATCCAGGGCGGCCCCGAGGCCAAGCGGGAAGGGTTTCCGGGGCAGTAGGCAGTAGGCAGTGGGCAGTGGGCAGTAGGCAGTGCGTGCTGCCTACTGCTTCCGCTCTCCGCGTACTGCTGACTGCCTCCTTACTGCCTACTGCCTACTGCCTACTGCCTACTGCCTACTGCCTACTGCCTACTGCCTACTGCCTACTGCCCACTGCCTACTGCCTACTAGGTCCCCCGTCCCCACAGCGCGCAGTAGCGGCGCAGGACGAAGATCGCGTTTGCGTCATAGCCCTGCCAGCTCGCGTACTGCGGCAGCCTCAGCTCCTTCTCGACCGGTTCCCAGCAGCGCCCCTGCTGCGCTTCCTTCCTGACGGCGGCGGAGTGGTCGAGCAGGTACTGCAGCTGCTCCTGCGCGTCCTTCTTGGTCCCGAGCCGACCGCCGGGCCCGGGATGGCCTGGAATCATCCGGTCCCAGTCCATCGCCATGATCTGCTTGATCGACTGCTCCGCCTCGAGCGGGTAGAAGTCGATGAGGCCGCGGCCCGGCGCGCCGCCCACGGGGATCAGGTCGACCAGGAAGATGATCCGCTCCTTCGGCAGCCGCATGACGAGCGTGCTGTCGGAGTGGTTCAGCCCGATGTAGGTCAGCTCGAGCGCGGTGCCGCCCAGCGTGATGGTCCGGCTCTTGTCGAACGTCTCGTCCGGCAGCACGGTGTTCGGATCGTTCAGGACCTTCAGCCG
>VFYY01000243.1 GCA_016871375.1 Acidimicrobiia bacterium | reverse complement strand
TGGGGCGGGTGGGGTGGGGCGAGGCGCGTAGGACATTCCCGGGAACCGTGCGCGCGTGGGAACGACCTTCACTTCGCCTTTCCTGTGCGGACGGCTTCGATGAATCCGGTCAGCGGCGCAGCGACTTGGCGAACAGCCAGATCCAAGGCAGAGAACTCTTCGTTGTCCAAATACTTCAGTCGGTGCGCGACGTGGAGGCAGTAGCCGACCTCCGCGAGTGAGGCGCGCGAGGTGTTCAGCATTTGCAGCCGTTCCTGCTTGTGTTCGCGCGCGCAGCCCTCGACGATGTTCGCCGCCACCGAAAACGCGGCCCGCCGGGTCTGGGAACCCAACTCGAACCGTTCGTAGCTTGGAAACTTGTTCAACGTGAGCTTATGCAGCGTGATGAAGAGATCATCCGCGCGCCGCCAGGCCACGAGCGTGTGATGTCGTAGCGGCATGGCCGAGTCGGATAGCAACGCCCGTGCCCTACCGCCCCACCAGCCCCGCCCGCCCTACCCGCCCTACTCGCCCTACCCGCCCTACCCGCCTTAGAATCGCGCCATGAAGATTCTCCGATTGTTAGTCGCGGTGGCAGTTATGGCGTCGGGGAGCGTCGCGTGCCGCTGGAATCCTGGCCCGTCGGGGTCGCCGGATCAGGCCCGCGCCTTCCTCACGGAAGCCAACGACACGATCCTCCGGCTGTACGTCGAAGCGTCGCAGGCCGGCTGGGTGCAGAACACCTACATCACGCCCGACACCGAGGCGATGGCCGCGCGCGCCAACGAGGCGTACACGACGGCGGTCACGGAGTTCGCCAAGCGGGCGGCGACGTTCGACGACGTGGAGGTCTCCGCCGACCAACGGCGGCAGCTCGACCTGCTGAAGAACTCGCTGACGATGGCCGCGCCGGCCGACCAGAAGGAGACCGCGGAGCTCACGCAGCTCGTGGCGCAGATGGAAGGCGTGTACGGGCGCGGCAAGTTCTGCCCGCCCGGCAGCGAAGGCGACGAGGCGTGTCTCGACATCGAGGAGATCACCGAGATCCTCGCGACCAGCCGCGACCCGCAGCGGCTCCGGGAGGTGTGGGAGGGCTGGCACACCATCTCGCCGCCGATGAAGAAGAGCTACGCGCGGTTCGTGGAGCTGTCGAACAAGGGCGCGAAGGAGCTCGGCTTCGCCGACACCGGCGCGATGTGGCGGTCGAAGTACGACATGACGGCCGACGAGTTCTCGAAGGAGCTGGATCGGCTGTGGGAACAGCTGCGGCCGCTGTACCTGTCGCTGCACACCTACGTGCGGGCGCGCCTGCACGAGCGCTACGGCGATCGGGTGCCGCTGGAAGGGCCGATTCCGGCGCACCTGCTCGGCAACATCTGGGCGCAGGACTGGTCGAACGTGTACGACCTGGTCGCGCCGCGCACGGGCGGCTCGGGCGTGGACCTGACGCCCGTGATCAAGGCGCGCAACATCACGCCGGTGGAGATGGCCCGCTACGGCGAGCGCTTCTTTACCTCGCTCGGCTTCGACCCGCTGCCGCCGACGTTCTGGGAGCGGTCGCTCTTCGTCAAGCCGCGCGACCGTGAGGTGGTGTGCCACGCCAGCGCGTGGGACGTGGACATGGTGAACGACCTCCGCTTCAAGATGTGCATCGACCAGACCGCGGAGGACTTCACGGTCATTCACCACGAGCTCGGCCACAACTTCTATCAGCGCGCCTACGCGACGCAGCCGCCGATCTTCCGCGACAGCGCCAACGACGGCTTCCACGAGGCGATCGGCGACACGATCGCGATCTCGGTCACGCCGGAGTACCTGGTCAAGGTCGGCCTGATCCCGCGCGCGCCGGATGCGTCCGGCGACATTCCCCTGCTGCTGCGGACGGCGCTCGAGCGCCTCGCGTTCCTGCCCTTCGGCCTCGTGGTGGACGCCTGGCGGTGGCAGGTGTTCAACGGCAGCGTGACGCCCGACAACTACAACACGGCATGGTGGGAGCTGCGCGAGCGCTACCAGGGCATTGGTCCCGCGTCGGCGCGCGGCGAGGAGCTCTTCGATCCCGGCGCCAAGTACCACATCCCGGCGAACACGCCGTACGCGCGCTACTTCCTGTCAGCGGTGCTGCAGTTCCAGTTCCATCGCGCGCTGTCGAAGACGGCCGGCTGCGAGACGCCGCTGCACCGCTGCTCGATCTACGGCAACGCCGACGCGGGCAAGCGCCTGATGACGGCGCTCGAGATGGGCGCCTCGCGCCCGTGGCCGGACACGCTGGAGGCGCTCACCGGCCAGCGGCAGATGGATGCCACGGCGATGGCCGACTACTACGCGCCGCTCAAGGCGTGGCTCGACGAGCAGAACAAGGGCCGGAAGGCCGGCTGGTAGATGAATAGCGTTCCGCTGTGGGAGAGCTGGGACCAGCTCTCCACGGTCCTGCTCCCGTTCATGCTGCGCTGCGGCGTCGCCGCCCTGTGCGGCGCGATGATCGGCCTCGAGCGGGAGCTCAAGAGCAAGGCCGCGGGCTTCAGGACGAACATCCTGATCTGCGTCGGCGCGGCGATCTACATGTGCGCGGGCCTGCTCCTCACCAACGCGGGCGGGGCATCCGGCGACCCGGCGCGCATCGCGGCGCAGGTCGTCACCGGCATCGGCTTCCTCGGCGCCGGCTGCATCATCCAGGCGGGCGGCCGCGTGACCGGGCTGACCACGGCCGCCACCATCTGGGTCGTCGCCAGCATCGGCATCGTCGCCGGCGCCGGCTTCCCGGTGGTCGCGTTCATTGCCACCGTGATGGTGCTGTTGACGCTCGCCGTGCTCGGGCAGTTCGAAAAGCGCTATCTCGATCCCGCCAGCTCGGAGTAATGGCCGGCACGAACATCCTCCACGAGCTCAAGGTCCTCATCCAGTCGATGCACCCGGTCGTCCTCATGCAGACGATCGAGGAGGAACGCGTCGACGACCTGCTGCGCGCGGTCGCGGCGGAGCTCAAGCTGCCGATCTTCATCTGGACGGTCACGCGCGGCCTGCAGCGCGTGGACGGCACCGGAATGATTCACGGGACCGCGGACCCGAAGACGCTCTTCCGCCACCTGTCCACGCTGACCGTGCGCGGCATCTTTCACCTGAAGGATCTCGCCGCGCACCTCGGTGACCCCGCCACGAGCCGGGCGTTCCGCGAGGCCGCCCAGGCGTTCGGCCGCACGCGGTCGACCATCATCCTGTCCGGCGAGAACGTCACGCTTCCCGGCGAGCTCGCACGCGAGGCGGTGCCGCTGCGGCTGCAGCTTCCCGGCCGCGAGGAGCTGAAGCAGACGATGCACCGGACGGTGCACGCGCTGAGAGACCAGCACACGTTCGAGGTCACGCTCGGTCCCGAGGGGATGGAACAGGTCCTCAACGCGCTGTCGGGGCTGACGATCAACCAGGCCCGCCAGGCGCTGTCGTGGGCCATCCTGAGCGACGGCGAGCTCTCGGCCGAGGACGTGCCGAAGCTGATCCGGCGCAAGGGCGAGGCGATTCAGGACGAGGGCCTGCTCGAGTTCTATCCGCCGGAAGAGAACGCGTTCGAGCTGGGCGGCTTCGATCGCCTGAAGGCGTGGCTCGCGCGCGCGAAGATGGGATTCGGCGCCGAAGCGCGGGCGCTCGGCCTCACCCCGCCGCGCGGCGTGATGATCGTCGGCGTGCAGGGCTGCGGGAAGTCGCTGGCCGCGAAGGTCATCGCGCGCGAGTGGCAGCAGCCGCTGCTCAAGCTCGACGCCGCGCGCCTCTACGACAAGTACATCGGCGAGTCGGAGAAGAACCTGCGCAAAGTGTTCGACGTGGCGGAAGCGCTCGCGCCGTCGGTGCTGTGGATCGACGAGATCGAGAAGGGGTTCGCGAGCGGCGGCGACGGGGATGGCGGGCTCTCGAAGCGTCTGCTCGGATCGTTCCTGACGTGGATGCAGGAGCGCCGCGCGGCGGTGTTCGTCGCCGCGACCGCCAACGACCTGTCGGCCGTCCCGCCCGAGATGCTGCGCAAGGGGCGCTTCGACGAGACCTTCTTCGTGGACCTGCCGGAGCCGTCGGAGCGCGAGGAGATCTTCCGGATTCACCTGCGCCTGCGGAAGCAGGACGCGGCCGCCTTCGACGTCCCCGCGCTCGCCGTCGCGGCCGACGGCTTCTCCGGCGCGGAAATCGAGCAGGCGGTCATCGCCGGCCTGTACAAGGCGCTGCACGACAAGACGCCGCTCACGACCGCCACTCTGCTCGACGAAATCGGGCAGACGGCGCCGCTGTCGGTGGTGCGCCGCGAGGATATCGCACGTCTGCGCGATACCGCCCGCGGCCGTTTTGTCCCTGTGAAATAGCTAGAGCGGTTTCTGAAACGTCGGAGTGTCCGGCTTTAGCACTACTTTGTCAGATTCTCAGCGGGGGATTCCGCTGGAAGCTGATGGCTAGATTCAACAGGTCGCGACGGCTGGCGATGTAGAGCATCGCCATGATCTCGCGAACCCAGAAACGGATCTGGGGCAG
>VFYY01000242.1 GCA_016871375.1 Acidimicrobiia bacterium | reverse complement strand
CACCTCGCGGGCGAGGTCGCGCACGCCGGTCTCCCCCGCCTCGTCCTCCTCGAACATGAACGGCGTGGACGACTCGGGCCAGATGACGAGCTCGGCGCCGCGCCGCACCACGTTGCGCGTCATCGCGATGTGGGTGGTGAAGATGCGCCGCGCCTCGCGCGGGTTCCACTTGTCCTCCTGCGCGATGTTGCCCTGGATCAGGCCGACGCGGAGCGGCGTCCCTTCGCTCGTCAGCCGCCCGGTGGCAATCCGCCACGTGCCCCAGCCGCCGATGGCGGCCAGCACGAGGAGGGTGCCGGCGGCCGTGAGCAGGCGCTCGCGCCCGGTGGTCAGCACCATGCGGGCGATGGCGGCGTTCACGCCGGCCACGAGCGCCGACAGGCCGTAGACGCCGAGGACGCTGGCGAGCTGCGCGACCGGCAGCACCGTCACCTGCGTATTGCCGAGCGGCACCCAGGGAAACCCGCCGAAGAGAAAGCCGCGGAAGAATTCCGTCGCGACCCACGCCGCCGGCGCCAGCCACAGCGCGCGGAGCCCGAGACGCGCGATGAGGCGGCTCGTGATGAGCGCCATGAGCGCGGGAAAGAGCGCGAGGTACGCCGCGAGCAGCACCATCGCCAGCAGCGCCAGCGGCGCCGCCAGGCCGCCGAAGGTGCGCACGACGGCCCCCGTCCAGTAGATCGTGCCGACGAAATAGACCAAGCCCGTGGTCAGCCCGAGGAGGAACGCCCGCAGCGGAGGCTTGCCCTGAGCGGAGTCGAAGGGCTTGCCCTGCGCGGAGCCGGAGGGACGCCGCAGCGTCAGCGCCACGAGCAGCGGGACGAGCGCGATCCACGCCCACGCGGGATGCCCGTACCGTGGAAAGCTCAGTGCGAGGAGCGCGCCGGCGAACAGGGCCAGCAGGTAGTCGAGGTATCCTTCAGAACGCATCGTGAACCGGGTCGCCGCTCGAATCATCACCAGTGTAATCGCGTTCGCCGTAGCCGCCGAGCTCGTCGCGCTCGCGGCGTACTACGTCGACACCGGCGCGCTCTTCTACGTCCACCGGAAGGCCTACCCCGAGCCGCTGCCGACGCCGGAGGATCGCCTGGTGGTGCGCGAGGCCGTGCACCCCTACTTCGGCTTCACGCACGCGCCCGGCACTCCCTACGAGATCCCGGAGACGCTGCGCGCGCCCGGCGTCGAACCGCCGCGCCGCACGACGAACAACTACGGCTTCGTCTCCGCGCACGCCTATCCCTTCCGCAGGACGCGCGACGACCAGGTGGTCGTGGGCCTGTTCGGCGGCTCGGTGGGCGTCTTCTTCTGCGAGCTCGGTGCCCCGCGGCTCCTCGAGGCGCTGAAGCGCGACGCCTGGTTCCGCGATCGGGAGATCGTGCCGCTGTGCTTCAGCCACGAGGGCTACAAGCAGCCGCAGCAGGCGCTGGTGCTCGCCTACTTCCTTGCAATCGGCCAGACGTTCGATCTCGTCGTCAACATCGACGGCTTCAACGACGTCGCGCTGGCGACGCTCAATGCCGGGCGCGGGCTCGAGAGCGCGATGCCGAGCGTGCAGCACATGGACCCGCTCGTCGCGCTCATCAACCAGTCGGCGCTGACGCCGGACAAGCTCGACTCGCTCAGCGCCATCGTCAGCGGCCGCCGCCGGCTGACGGAGCTCACCGCCCGGATGCGGTCGAACCGGATCGCGACGGTCAACGCCGTCCTCGAGCGGATGTACCAACGCGGGTTCGACGACTACACGCGCCAGCTGGGACGGTTCAGCAACCTGCCGTCGAATCCGCCCGCGAACGCGCTCGTGCAGGTGGCCACGGCGCCGAAAGACGCCTCGCACGCCCCATCGGCCGCCGCACTCGCGGCGACATGGACCTCCGGCTCCCGGCTGATGCACGACATGCTGACCGCGCGCGGCGCCGCCTACGTCCACGTGCTGCAGCCGAACCAGTACTGGACGCGGCGGCGGTTCTCCGAGGCCGAGGCCGCGGTCGCCCTCAATGAGGCGTCGCCCTACAGGAACAGTGTCGCGGAGGCGTACCCGGCGCTCGTCGCCGCGGCGAAGTCGGATCTGACGGCGAGGGGCGTGGCCTTCCTCGACGCCACCGGTGTGTTCGACGACGAGCCCTCGCCGGTCTACCTGGACAACTGCTGTCACTACACGCGCGTCGGCAACGAGCGCCTCGCGGATGTCATCGCGCAATCGATCCTCGGCGCAGCGGGGCCCTGGCGATGAGCCTGGAGGATCTGCAGCGCAACTGGAACGGGCTCGCGCAGCAGGACGCGTTCCGCGCGGTGCTGACGAGCGGGGGCCACGTGCCGTGGGATGCCGAGACGTTCTTCCGCACCGGCGTCGAGGAGATCGGCAGCATCATGGCGCGCCTGAAGACGCTCGGGATCAGCACCGGCGCCCAGCGCGCGCTCGACTTCGGCTGCGGCCTCGGCCGGCTGACGCAGGCGCTCGCGCGTCACTTCGACCGCGTGGACGGCGTGGACATCTCCGAGAACATGCTCACACAGGCGCGTGGCCTGAACCCGTTCGGCGACCGCCTTGCCTTTCACCTCAACAGCCGCGACGACCTGGCGCTCTTCCCCGACGGCACCTTCGACCTCGTGTACTCCAACATCACGCTGCAGCACATGGAGCCGCGCTACAGCGTCAGGTACATCCGCGAGTTCTTCCGCGTCGCGAAACACGGCGGCGCGGTCGTCTTCCAGCTGCCCGGCGAGCCGGTCGAGCTCGCGCAGCCCACGCCGCGCCATACCTGCACCCGTAGCACGGCCATCCTCCCCGATTCGACGCTGCGCGCCCACATCGAGCCGCATCCGCCGGTCCGCTGCGCGCCGGGCGCGCTGCTGCTCATGAACGTCACCGTCCGCAACATGAGCACGGAGGTCTGGCCGGCGGAGGGCAACGAGGACGGCACCTACTCCGTCCGGCTCGGCAACCACTGGCGATCGCGCTTCGGCCGGATGCTGAAGCGGGACGACGTGCGGGCGCAGCTGACGCGCGATGTGCGGCCCGGCGAAAGCCTGCAACTGCTGCTGCGGCTGGACGCGCCGTGGAAGCCGGGCGTCTATCAGCTCGAGTTCGATATGGTGCAGGAGAACGTGAAGTGGTTCGCGGCCGCGGGATCGCGGACCAGGCGCACGCGCGTGCAGGTTGACCGGAAGATGCCGGTGGGGCAGGTCGAGGGCATGCCGCCGCAGATGGAGATGTTCGGCATCCCGCGCCGGGACGTCGAAGCGCTGATCGACGAGGCGGGCGGCCGCCTGCGCGCGGCGATCGAGAACGACGCCCCCGGCCCCGCGTGGACCAGCTTCTGGTACATCTCGACGCGCTAGCGCGGTTTCGACTTCTTCGTAGTGTCCGGCTTTAGCCGGACCACATACGGCGGTGCCGATCAACTTGGTCCGGCTGCCGCTTCAACCGCTTCGCGATCCCGTTCGACGGCCCGTTCGACGTCATCGTCGCCAACCACATGCTGACGCACGCGGTGCGGCCGCAGGAGTTCCTCGCCACGATCGCCGGCCACCTCGCGCGCGACGGCACGGTGAAGGTGCGCGGCGTCAAGCGCCTCGACAGAGAATCAGCGTAGGGGCAGAGAATCAGCGTAGGGGCCGACTTCAGTCGGCCCATCATCGTCCCGGCGGCCGCGCCATCTCCGACGCCTGCGCCAGATGGCGATCGGTGACGACCTCGCCGTCTGCCAGCATGCAGGCGCGTTCCACGGCATTGCGGAGGGCACGCACGTTGCCCCGCCACTCGCCGCGCGTCAGCCGCTTCTCGGCTTCCGGCGTGAGCCCGCGCAGCGGCCGCCCCATGCGCTGGCTGAACTCGCGGACGAAGGCGGCCGGAGACGCAGGCGGTCACACGGAACCCCGCGACCGACGCGAACCTCAGCCAGGCACCACGTGTCGTTGCGGGGAAGGGACCCCCTTCTTACACGCGATTTGACGGCCCGAAACGGCGGGACTAGACTCCGCGGCATGACGAAAACTCATCACGCACTGGTTCTGGGCGCTGCCCTGATCGCCGGCATCGCCCTGGTGTCCTCATATACCGCCATCGGCACGCAGGCGCAGGGCGCCGTGCCGCGCTTCAAGTTCGACCCGGAGTGGCCCAAGACGCTGCCGAACAAGTGGAAGATGGGCGGCGTCACCGGTCTCGCCGTGGACCGCAACGACAACGTGTGGGTCCTCAACCGGCCGAACGACCTCACCGACATCGAGCTGCACGCCGAGCCGACGCCGCCGCGCGCGATCTGCTGCGCCCGGCCGCCCGCGATGATCCACCTCGACAAGAACGGCAACGTGATCGGCAGCTTCGACACCGCGCAGGGCCACGGCATGGACGTGGACAGCGCCGGGTTCCTCTACATCGGGCAGGACACCGTCCGGAAGTACGACCCGAGCGGGAAGGAAGTCGGCGCGATCGCCCGCGTCCCCGAGAACCAGGGCGGGGGCGGCGGCGGCGGACGCGGCCAGCAGCCG
>VFYY01000241.1 GCA_016871375.1 Acidimicrobiia bacterium | reverse complement strand
CTGCCCCAGATCCGTTTCTGGGTTCGCGAGATCATGGCGATGCTCTACATCGCCAGCCGTCGCGACCTGTTGAATCTAGCCATCAGCTTCCAGCGGAATCCCCCGCTGAGAATCTGACAAAGTAGTGCTAGAGCCGGACACTACGAAGAAGTCGACACCGCGCCAGGTCGCGTGGTCCGGCTGCAGCCGGACACTACGTACGTAGTGTTCGCCTTGAGGCGGACCTCAGTGTTCTGCGGCCGGCGCGGCCGGCTGCGCTGAAGGCGGCGGCGGCGGACCCACCGTCACCTGCGTTCCCGCCCCGGCCGTCCCTCTCGGCGAGACGAACCAGCCGCGCGACAGGTAGTCGGTCATCGTCAGGAAGAAGAGGATCCCGAGGAAGAAGAACGCGCCGCCGCAGACGAGCTTCGTCAGGCGGCTGCTGTACTTCACGTGCATGAAGAACAGGATGACCAGGGTCGCCTTGAAGATGGCGATGGTGATGGCCACCGGGAAGTTCATGATGCCAAGGTTCGTGAATGCGGCGGCGACCGTGACGACGGTCAGCACCATCAGGGTGCCGAAGATCATCGCGTAGGTGCGAACGGGCGAAATATGTCCGGCCATGGTCAGACGCCCACCTGCGCTACACCGTGCGCCCTGTCGACCAGGTACAGCAGCGGGAAGAGGAAGATCCAGACGATGTCGACGAAGTGCCAGTAGAGGCCTGACATCTCGACCGGCGTGTACCACTCGGGCGTGAAGCGGCCCTTCGCCGCCATCCAGGTGATGACCGCCAGCAGGGTGACGCCGATGATCATGTGCAGCGCGTGCAGCCCGGTCAGGCCGAAGTAGAGCGAGAAGAAGATCTGCGCCTGGTACGGGAACTGGCCGTGCCACTCGAAGTCCGGGCCCGGCACCTCGCGCAGCTCGAACTTGTGCGCGTACTCGAAGTACTTGATGACGAGGAACGTCAGGCCGAGCGCCATGGTCAGGATCAGCCAGCGGACGGTGTGCTGGTGCCTGCCGGTCTGCGCCGCCCGCACGGCCATGGCCATGGTGAAGCTGCTGGCGATGAGCACGGCGGTGTTGATGCCGCCGAGCACGATGTCGAGCGCGAGGCTCGCCTCGGCCCAGGCCCCCGGATACCAGACACGGTAGAGCAGGTAGGCCATCAGCAGGCCACCGAAGAACATCACCTCGGTGACGAGGAAGACCCACATGCCGAGCGTGGACGCCTCGTGCTGCTGCTCCAGCGACTCGAAGTGGTGCTGCAGCGCCGGATGGTGCGCGTGGTGGCCGTGGTGATCGGCGTGCGCGGCGGCTCCGTTAGGCAACTTTCATCCCCCGCTTCGAGTATTCGTACGCGCCCTCGCTCACCACGGGCAGGTCGCTGAAGTTGTGCGGCAGCGGCGGCGAGTCGGTGTTGTTCCACTCCAGGCCGGTGGCGAGCCACGGGTTGGCGCCGGCGCGCTCGCCGCGGAAGAGCGAGTAGATCAGGTAGACGGCGGTCAGCGTGTAGCCGACGCCGAGAATCGACGTGCCCGCGGACGACAGGACGTTGAGGACCTGGTACTCGTCCGGGTAGACGTGATAGCGGCGCGGCATCCCCAGGTAGCCGAGGATGAACTGCGGCCCGAACGTCAGGTTGAACCCGACGAAGACGAGCAGCGCCGACAGCGTCGCCGCCCCGTCCGAGTACATCCGTCCCGTCATCTTCGGCCACCAGAAGTGCAGGCCGGCCAGGAAGCCCATGATCGCGCCGCCGACCATGATGTAGTGGAAGTGCGCGACGACGAAATACGTGTCGTGGAGGTGCACGTCGAGGCCGAGCGAGGCGAGGAACAGGCCCGTCAGGCCGCCGATGAGGAAGAGGCCGATGAAGCCGAACACCCACATCATCGGCGCGCGCCACCAGATGGCGCCCTGGTACAGCGTCGCCGTCCAGTTGAACGTCTTCACCGCCGAGGGGATCGCCACCGCGAAGGACAGGAACGAGAACACCATCGCCGAGTAGGGCGAGATGCCGGCGACGAACAGGTGGTGCGCCCAGACCAGGAAGCCGAAGACGGCGATCGCCAGGCTCGAGAACGCGACGAACGAGTAGCCGAACACGTTCTTGCGCGAGAAGCAGGCGATGACCTCGCTGATGGCGCCCATCGGCGGCAGGATCATGATGTAGACCGCCGGGTGCGAGTAGAACCAGAACAGGTGCTGGAAGAGCACCGGGTCGCCGCCCAGGCGCGGGTCGAAGATGCCGAATCCGAGCGCGCGCTCGAGCGCCATCATCAGGACCGTGATGGCGACGACGGGCGTGCCGAGGACCTGCACGAGGGCGGTGGCGTAGATCGCCCACACGAAGAGCGGCAGCCGGAACCACGTCATCCCCGGCGCGCGCATGCGGTGGATCGTCACCATGAAGTTCAGGCCGGTGAGGATCGAGGAGAAGCCGGCGATGAACACGCCGAGCCCGGTGAGCATCACGTTCGAGTTCGACGCGGTCGAGCTGTAGGGCGTGTAGAAGGTCCACCCGGTGTCGACGCCGCCGAAGATGAGCGCCGCAATCGTGAACAGGAACCCGATCACGAACACGTACCAGCTGAGGAGATTCAGCTTCGGGAACGCCACGTCCTTGGCGCCAATCATCAGCGGCATCGCGAAGTTGCCGAGGATGGCCGGGACCACGGGGATGAGGACGAAGAAGACCATCATCACGCCGTGCGCCGTGAACAGCTTGTTGTAGGTGTCGGCCGACACCAGGTCGCCCTGCGGCGTGGTGAGCTCCATGCGGACGCCGGCGGCGAAGATCGCGCCGAGGAAGAACGCCACCGCGACGACGATCAGGTAGAGGATGCCGATGCGCTTGTGGTCCTTCGTCAGCAGCCACGAGGCGACGCCGTGTTCGTGGTTCAGATAGTTCACGCGCGGCAGCACGGTGGTCGTCATGGTTACCTTCCCTGGGCCTGCGTCTGCGTCGCCGCGCCCGTTGCCGGAGCGGCGGGCAGCGACTTGATGTACTCGATCAGGCTCATCACGCCTTCCTCATTCACGAGCCCCTGGAACGTCGGCATCAACGGCTGGTAGCCGGCGACCAGCCGCAACTGCGGCGTCAGAATCGATTCACGCAGGTACGTGTCGTCCACGTTCACCGTCTCGCCGTTGGCGAGCGTCTCCTGCGTGCCGAACTTGCCGGCCAGCGAGGGGCCGCGGCCGGAGCCGTCGTTCAGGTGGCAGCTCACGCAGCCGAGCTGCTGGAAGAGCTGCTCGCCGCGCGCGGTCATCGACAGCCCGCCCCCGCCGCTGAGCCACGCCTGGTACTCGTCCGGATCCATCACGTAGACGGACCCGATCATGCCGGAATGCTTCGTCCCGCAGTACTCGGCGCAGAACAGGTGGTACTGGCCGGTCTTGGTCGGCGTGAACCAGATCGAGCTGTAGCGGCCCGGGATGGCGTCGGCCTTCACGCGGAAGGCCGGCACGTAGAGCGAGTGCAGCACGTCCTCGGACGTGAAGGTGACCTTGACCGGGCGGCCCAGGGGTACGTGCAGCTCGTTGATCTCGCTCTGCCCGTCGATGTGCTGGAAGCGCCACATCCACCGCTTGCCGGTGGAATAGATCTCGAGCGTCTGGTCGGGCGGCCGCACGATGTGGAAGAACACGACGGTCGCCCACACGAAGATGGCCATCGAGACGAAGAACGGGATGATGGACCAGCCGAGCTCGAGCGGGATCGACCCGGTGATCGGCGCGCCGACCCTGTTGCCCGTGCGGTCGCGGTACTTGATGGCGAAGATGACGACGAGCACCGCCACGAGCAGGGCGAAGAACCCCGTGATCGCGAGGACGAAGAAGTACAGGTTGTCCACCTCGGGCGCGAGACTGGACGCCTGTTCGGGAAAGAGCGGGATGCTTTCGAGCATAGACAGTTATCGCCTCACGCGCGCCCCTGGCCTTCGACATGGCTCTGGCCACCCCGAGCACGAGTCGAGGGGTGCGCGGTCCGCGCCTCGCGGCGCCGCATCACGAGGATCGATCCGGCGATGAACATCATGGTCAGCACCCCTCCGAGGCGGATCAGGTTCATCACCACGACGCCGTACTGCCCGGCTTCCGGGTCGTAGTGGAAGCAGTAGAGCAGCAGCTCGTCGATCGCCGATCCGATCCTGCCCTCGCCGGACTCGACGAGCGCCAGGCGCAGCTCCTTCGGCGAGTACTCGACGCCGTAGAAGTAGCGCGACAGCGTGCCGTCGGGCGTCACGACGAGGACGCCGCTGACGTGCGCGAACTGGCCGGACCGCTCGTCCCAGCGGTAGCTGAAGCCCGCGGCCTGCGTCACGCGCCGGATCGTCGCCTCGTCGCCGGTCAGCAGGTGCCACGCACCCGCCTCCTGCTCCGCCGACCAGTACTGCAGGTGCGCGCGCTCCTTCGCGGCCGCCATCGCCGGCGTCTCGCGCGGGTCGAAGCTCACGAGCACGACGTCGAAGTCGGGGCCGGGCTTGAAGGGCAGCACGCCGATGGCGCTCGAC
>VFYY01000240.1 GCA_016871375.1 Acidimicrobiia bacterium | reverse complement strand
CGGGACCTGGAGGAGATCAGCTCGATCGTCGTCACGCACCAGCTGCGGGACGCCTTTCGCGTGGCCACGCACGAGGCCGTCCGCGAGCGCGGCGACATCACCATCGTCCCCGCCGACCCGGTGAAGTGCGAGGAGGCCGAGTTCATCATGCTGAAGGACGGCCGCATCCACTTCGAGGGGCACGCGGCGGAGCTGCGCGATTCGCAGGACCCGTACATCCGGTCGTTCCTCTCGTAGGAGAAGATAGAGTCATGCCTCGCACCCGTTCGCTGGCCTGGTCGGAGCTGAAGATCGGGATCGTCTCGGTCGTCGCGCTGGCCCTGGCGGCCATGTTGATCTTCCTGCTCACCGGCTCCGGCGGCTTCAGCTGGCAGCGCTATTCGCTCAAGACCGTCTTCACCGACGTGGCCGGGCTCAACGCCGGGTCGCCGGTGCGCGTGGCGGGGGTCGAGTCGGGCACGGTCACCGGCATCAACTTCGTGGACGATCGCGTGGAGGTGACCTTCGAGCTCTCCGAGGACATGCAGCCGCGCATCACGACCACCTCCCTGGCATCGCTCGGGTCCGTGTCGCTGCTCGGGGAGAGCGCGGTGGACATCCGGCCGTCCAGCGAAGGGAGCCCGATTCCCGAGTGGGGCTACGTGCCGAGCGGCGCGGCGACCGGCTCGCTGACCGACGTCACGCGCCAGGCGTCGGAAGGCATCGGAGAATTGACGGAGCTGCTGCAGGACATGCGGAGCGGCAAGGGCACCGTCGGGCGTCTGTTCACTGACGACTCGCTGTATGTGGAGCTGAACAGCCTCGTGTCGGCCGCCGAGCAGGTCGCGCGCAACGTGAGCCAGGGCCGCGGCACGCTGGGACGGCTGGCGAACGACCCGAGCGCCGCCAAGGCGCTCGAGGCGTCGCTCCAGAACTTCGAGACCGTCACCGCCCGGATTCGCGACGGGCAAGGCACCCTCGGGAAGCTCCTGCAGGACGATGCGCTGGCGAAGTCGCTGACGTCCACGACCACGAACCTGGATGCGATCACGGGGCGCATCAGCCGCGGCGAGGGGACGGCGGGGAAGCTGCTGACCGAGCGCGAGCTGTACGACCGGCTCAATGCCATGTCGGGTCGCCTCGACAAGGTGATGATGGGGCTCGAGCAGGGCGACGGCACCGCCGGCGCGCTGCTCCGCGACAAGCAGTTGTATGAGAACATGAACGGAGCCATTGCCGAGCTGCGGAATCTGGTGCGGGACATTCGCGCGGATCCGCGGAAGTTCCTCAACGTTCGCGTGAGCCTGTTCTAGGTGGTAGGTGGTAGGACGTAGGTCGTAGGTCGTAGGAGGACACATGGCGTCCAACGATTCAATCGGCGGCGGCGCGCTGCTCGTGGCGTTCGTCGCCGGCGCGGTCACCGGCGCCGCGCTTGCCCTGTTGTTCGCCCCGGCCAGCGGCGAGCGGACGCGCGATGTTCTCGGCGAGCGCGCGCGCGAAGGGCGCTCGAACCTGGCCACGGCGTTCGACCGCGCGCGCGAGCAGTTCCAGCAGCGCGCCGGCGAGGAGCCGCAGGCGTGAGCGACGTCTTCCTGGGTGTGATTGCCGCGGCCGTCGTCGTCATGGCCGCCATCCAGGTCGCCGCCGTCGTCTTTGCGGCCCGCGTCGCCCGCCGCCTCGATCGCATCGTCGAGCGCCTCGAGCACGACATCCAGCCGGTGCTCCTGAGCCTGCAGTCGGTTGCGGCCGACGCCGCGCGGGCCACTGCCGCGGCCGCGGCGCAAATCGATCGCGCCTCTGCCTGGCTCGACGGCCTGAAGGCCATCCTCTCCACGCTTGGCAGCGTGAAGCCGTCGGCGGAGACGCGCCGCAAAGGCGTCGACGAAGACGACGCGCTCTTCATCGGCTGAGCGAACGTCCTCCCGTGCACGGCCGATTGACGGCCGCGCCCCGCGGTGATACAAGTCGCCTGACAATTCGTGTGCTCTCCGGGGGTGCGCCATGGCCGGTGTAGTTCGCGGCGTATGTTGCGTGGGAATTGCGACCCTCTTCCTGCTCGCGCCGTCAGGCGCGCTCGCGCAGGACTCGAAGACTGCAGCCGCGGTCGGCGAGCTCGTCAAGCTGCTGGATTCCCGCAAACTCGACAGCATTGCCGCCAGGGGCAGCGCGCCCGATCAGTTCGTCGGGGCGCTGTATTTTGCCGGCAGCCAGCTCCTCGTCGTCAGCGCGCGCTACTCGGTGCCGCAGCGCATGGACGCGCAGCTCGCGCAGAAGGCGTACCGCGACATCTACATCGATCTGAACAGCGCGTCGGTGCCCGCGTCGAAGGTGTTCATCTCCGACCTCGGCGCCAACGGCCTGCGCGCGAGACGCGAGGACAACCAGCCGTTCGATACGGTTGACGTCGGCGGCAAGAGCGTGTCGTTCGACGGCGACTGGGACCGCGCGAAGATCTCGGAAGACGAGTACCGGAAGACGTTTCAGACCACCGAGCAGCAGTACCTGCAGATGATCGAAGCGTTGATGGCGGAGTTGAAGAAGCCCTCGTAGCCGGCGCACCGTCGCCAATGTTGCGAGGCAAAAAAGGGCAGCTCCCTCGGAGCTGCCCTTTTTGTATCTGCCGGAACGCCTTGACGGCGTTCCTTGACGGGCAGCGCTCCGGCGCCGCAGAAAGAAACGAAGCAGCCACAGTTTCCGGAAGGTTGGAACGAAGAACGCGTCCGTCGTGTCCTCGAACACTACGAGAACCAGTCGGATGAAGAGGCCGTAGACATCCCGGTGGAACTCGTTCCACAAGTCCGGACACTTCTCGCCAGGAAACGACTGGGCTGATTGGGGCTGATGGTCGCTTTAGAGTGCCTTCAGGAGCGCCAGATCGCCCAGCCTCCTTCTTCGCACGCGTCCATCGCTTGATCTGCCGTTCGCGCTCGAGCGCGGCGTCGCGTGTCGCGTGCGATTCCGAGTACGCCATAACCAACGGCCTGCGTCGCGCCGTGAACACGCTCGCGCTGCCCGCGGGGTGTTTGAGATTCGGGATTCCAAGTCGCCCGTCTCTCCGATGTAGAGCGAGTCATCCGCACAGCGCAGAATACAGACAAACCACACGCCGACGACGATGGCATCGTCGGATCGAATCATTCAAGAGGGGCCCTTCGACTCGGTCGCTTCGCTCCCTCGCTCAGGGCATTCTCCCGGATGGATGGCCCGCCATGAGCGAGCCTTCGGCTCGCCGCAGGCGGGGCGAAGGCGATGTCGAATGGTGGGCGCGGGTGGAATCGAACCACCGACCCCTCGCGTGTGAAGCGAATGCTCTACCGCTGAGCCACGCGCCCGGATTGCAGGAACTCGGGTGCCGCCGGGGTGAAGCGGCGCCGGGACTTCCAGTTTATGTGATTGAAGAGTCTGCGGCAACAGCACGCCGCTTCGACGGGCGACTCCGCGGGCTGACTCAGGACAGTGACCTCACGATGCCACGGACTGTTCCAGCGCGCCGGCCTTTCTGAGCAGCTCTTCCGTCATGGCGGCGGTCTGCGCCAGGCAGTGCTGCGCGGCCCGGAGGATCAGCGGTCCGTAGTCCTCGCGCAGCCGGAACCCGGTCGGATCCGGGAGCATGCGGCAGGGCAGCGCGCCCTCCCAGAAGAAGTGAGTGTTCCAGAACATCGGCCCCGCGTTGAGGCCGTCGACGAACACGGCTTCCGCGGCACCGAAGTCGAGGCACTCGATAATCGGATACTTCGGCAGGAACAGCAGCGTACCGTCCTCGACCCACGCGATGTAGCGGTGATGCGCGTAGCCGCGCCACTGCGGCGAGCCGCCGTCCACGCCGCGCGCGCACTCGGCCAGCGGCGACGGTGTCTCGATGTAGCCCGCGCGCGCGACGCGCGCCATCTCGCGGCACACGAAGATCGGGTTGTGCAGGTCCTCCAGCGTGTGGCGGCAGTAGACGAAATCGAAGCTGTGATCCGGAAAGGGGAGCGGCTCCATGCTGACGTCGATCGCGTGCACCTCGAGGCCGGCCAGGCGCGGCGGCGGATCGTGGTCGACGAACACGGACGCCGGCGCGAACGGCGTGTAGCCGGGACCGACTTCCAGGACGCGCTTGCCCCGGGCCACCAGCTCGACGGCCTTGACCATGGGCAGGAACGGCGCCCAGTGATGCTGGGTGATGGCGGGTGTGGCGCTCATGAGGGTCGCACCGAACGGTGCACGAAGCACACCAGCGCGGTCGGGCCCTGGTTGCGCAGAAATCGCGTGCCTGTTCGGCGACGGGCTTGACGGGCGGCCGACCCGCCGCCGGACCGCCGACAGCCCTCAGGTGAGCCAGGCGATGAGTCCGGTCAGCGTGATCGGGCTCAGGAGCGTGGACAGGAACACCACGCTGGTGACGAACCGCGGCGCGACGTCGAACTCCAGCGCGATGATCGTCGTCACGATGGCGGCGGGCATGGACGCCTGGAGGACACCGGCCTGGAACGCCGGGCCGGCGAGCAGCGCAGAGGCGAGCGCGATGGCGATGGCCGGCGTCACG
>VFYY01000239.1 GCA_016871375.1 Acidimicrobiia bacterium | reverse complement strand
TGGGATGTCGCGCGCGTGTTCCCGGGCCACGCCCCGGCGCCAGCGCTCAGCCTCATCGGGTAAGATCGTGACGAATGGCACGCAAGTCCACCGTCGCCAAGTCGAAATGCGCGCTCTGTAACGCCAAGGAGGTCTCGGAGCCCCGCGGAGAGGAGCGCTACTGCCGCGACTGCTGGGAGAAGAAGATCGCCGTCGAAGAGATCGTCGCCCGCGAGTTCGCGCTCAAGCGCTACATCCGCGCGCACAGCGCGGAGAAGTACCTCGTCTACCACTCCACCATCAAGCGCCCCTGCGGCCAGATCATCGTCGTCGACGACGGCTACGACCTGTTCCTGACGATGGTGCTCTACCCGAACTTCGGCTGGGACGAGGAGGCCTACCACCTCGAGGGCGACCCCGAAGGGCGCACGTTCAGCGAGATCCTCGTCGACGTCGTGGCCACCGAGGTCATCGAGCCGTGGGGCGGCGGCAAGTGGCACCTGGAGATCTTCCGGGCGTCAAACCCCGATCCAGAGGACTGGAACGGGGAAATGTAAGTCTCTATAATCGCGGCTGTAAATCCCGATACCTCCAGGAGGACCTCCATGGACCGGCAGAGACATATGCTGATGGCGCTCGCAGGCGTCGCGCTGCTCGCGACCGGCGCCTCAGCCGACCAGACGCGCGCCGCCCAGCCTGCCGCCCCGGCGGCCGCGGCCGCGCCGAAGCGCCTTGCGGCGCCGGTTCGCGGTGAAGCGCCGCTCGGCTACCTCAAGCCCGTCATCAAGGCCGGCAAGACGAAGGCCGGCTCGGACGGCATCATCACGACGTTCAGGCTGAAGAATCTCGCCGCCGGCGCCATCGCGGGCCTGCAGGTGGAAGAGTTCTGGTACAACAAGGCGGGCGACCCGGTCACCGGATCGAACTACCGCCACCGCACGCCGCTGCAGCCCGGTGAGGTCATCACGGTGGTCCTCGAGACGCCGCGCCAGCCCGCCATGGACCGGAACCAGTACTCGTTCAAGCACGCGAACGGCACGATCAAGACGACGCTGCTGCAGAAACTGGAGTAGCGAGCCGCTCGGCCCACCCGGCGGCGATGGGTATCCTCCACTCATCGCCGCTGAGGGTCTTCCACATCACGATCACCCACGGCACGACGCCGCCCACCCACGCCCCGACGCCCAGCCACGCGAAGACCGAGAACAGTTCCGGCAGGAACGACAGCGACGCGATCGCCAGCACTCCGCAGAGCACGAGAAGGCGGCGATGGCGGCGAAGGTGACCGTGGCCTGCGCTGCATGGAAGCGCACGCGCGCGTCGTGGCGCTCGACGAACCAGACGATCGCGCCGGTCAGCCACCAGCCGCTGCAGGCGAGCGCGGACGCGGCGTGGGAAGAAAGGCCGGTCGAGCTCCGCACACCTGTGCAGATTGCAACCCTATTGCCAGACGTTCAGCGCGACCGTAATCAGAAGGGCGTTGAAGAAATCGATGAAGAACGCGCCGACGAGCGGCACCACGAGATACGCCTTCGGGGCCGGCCCGTAGCGCTCCACCAGCGCGCCCATGTTCGCCATCGCGTTCGCGGTGGTGCCGAGCATGAAGCCGCAGAAGCCGCTCGACATCACCATCGCGTCGTAGTCGCGTCCCATGAGGGGCGTGATGACGAAGAGGCAGATGAGCGCGATGAGCGCCACCTGCAGCGTCAGGATCACGACGAGGGGGCCGACGAGTCCGCTCAGCTCCCAGAGCCGCAGGGTCATCAGCGCCATCACCAGGAACAGCGCGAGCGCCACGGTGCCGAGATCGTCGATGACGCGCTGCGACATCCGGAACACGCCGCCGGCGTCGTCAACGTTCCGCAGCACCGCGGCGACGATCATCGCCCCGATGTAGGCCGGCAGCGTGAATCCCAGGCTGCTGATCCACGCGCTGACCCACACGCCTGCGCCCATCGCGACGAGCATCAGGACGAGATGCTTGAGAAGCGCGTACGCCTCGACATCCTCGCCCGCCGGCGCGGCCGCGGACGGCTCGGCGACGCGCGCTTCGGCGAGATTCGTCAACGTGCCTGGGGTGCCTGGGGTGCCTGGAGTGGCTGGGGTGCCTGGCGTGCGGGACCGCGCGCGCTCGATGAGCCACGTGCCGAGCGGACCGCCGATCACGCCGCCCGAAACGATGCCGACCATGGCGGACGCAACAGCGAGCGTGGCGGCGCCGGCCACGCCGGCCTGCTCGAAGAGCGGCGCGAACGCGAGGCCGGTCGCCGGTCCGCCGGTCAGCGTCACCGATCCCGCCAGCACGCCCAGCAGCGGCGGCTGCCCCATCGCCATCGCCACGAGCCCGCCGAGCACGTTCTGCAGCGCCGCGACGATGCTGGCGACGATGGTGAAGGTGATGACGAGCGGACCGCCGCGGCGCAGCAGGCTGAGGCTGGCGCCGAAGCCGACCGAGGTGAAGAAGGCGATGTTGAGCGGGGTCTGGAGCGTGGTGTCGAACGCGAGCGGCTGCCAGTTGACGGTGTACGCGGCGGTCAGGAGCGCCGCCACCGGCAGGCCGCCCGCGACCGGCGCGGGGATGTTGTACCGCGCCAGCGGCGGAATCAGCTTCTTGAGGCCGTAGCCGAGGAACAGGATGACGCCGGCGAACGCGACCGTCTGGACGAGATCGAGTTGCATGAAGGTCAAGGGGCAAAGGTCAAGGGTCACGGGTCATCAGCGTACCTTTGACCTTTGACTTTTGACCTTTGACCTATCTGACTCGGATCATCACATCTTTCCCTGCAACGGCCTCGGTATTGGCCCGCGAGCGGCCCTCGACGCGGATGACGTAGGCGCCGGGCGCCCACCCTTCGATCGGGATGTTCACGCGGTAGCCGTGGCCGCCGGAGTTCCCCTGCAGATCGGATGACGAGCGTTCCTCCCGGTCTTCGAATACCGTCCGGCCGTCCTCGGCGCGCACGGTCGTGGTGAAGTCGAGCGCGTGCGGCGGCGCGTTGGAGGCGTTCTCGTAGAACTCGGTGAAGAGCGCCAGGACGTCGCCGCGCTCGAACTCGCGCTGGGCAACCGGCGGCGCCGGCAGCACGTCGCGCAGCGGCGTCTTCGGCAGCACGGTGGGCGTGAGCGTCGAGCGGCCCGAGGTCAGCGTCACGCCGCTCATCGAGAAGGGCAGCTTGTAGAAGTCCGGGACCTCGAGGTCGTAGAGCACGCTGCCCGACCGCGTGGCCCCCTCCTCCGCCACCGCGATGCGGAGCTGGTAGCGGCCCGGCGGCAGGTCGATCTGCGACACCACGCGGAAGCCGCGCTCGCGCACGCGCTCCACCGTGTCGGGCTTCATGTTCGTCGTCAGCGTGTGCCTGTCGCTGCCCCGCGCGGTGCCGCGCGTGTCCACGGCGGCGAAGCTGATCTCGATGCGGTCGGTGAAGGTGCCGTCCTTCTCGGCGAACCGGAAGTCACGGCCGGCCATCTCGATGACGAGCGGGATGGCGGCATTCGGCGCGGTGCCCTTGTAGGGCGCCGCAAAGACGCTCATCGGAATGCCGTTGAGCGCGATCGGGCTGGCCAGCGCCTCGTTGAGCGCGGTGACGACGGGCGCGGCGGCGGCGCCCCTCGCCGGCTCCGGCGCACGGCCGCGCGGCGCGACGTAGCCGCGGCGCGAGCGCACCTGTGCGCCCGGGCGGTTGACGCGCACCTCGATGCGGCGGAAGCGACCGTCGCGCCGCTCGTTGGCCGGGTAGAACCCGAGCACGTAGTAGGTGCTGTTCTCGCGCACGAGCCGCGCGAACGCGTCGGCGAAGTCGTTGCGGTTCACGGCCGCGAAGCCGCCGGTCTCGGCCGCCAGCACGCGCAGGCTCTCCTGCGACAGGCGCAGGGTGTCGGCGAAGGCGCGCGCGGGCGAGAAGGTGTTCGGGTCGTCGCCGGTGCTGGCGATCTCGATGCCTTCGGCAAAGGCGTCGAGACCGCGCGGGTCGATGCCGTAGATGGCCACGTTGCCGCGCGTGGCGGCGCCGATCGCATCCGACGTCTCCTGCATCACCATGCTGGCCGAGGTGTTGGTGATGACGTCGTAGATGTTGTAGCTGATGCCCTCGCTGATCAGAATCAGCGCCTTCCGCCGGCCGCGTACGCCCGCCATGAACTCCGCCAGCTTCTCGACCTGGTCCATCGTCGTGCGGGCGTTCTGCGCACGCTCGCGCTCGAGCGGGTCGAGGAGGCTGCGCGTGCTGGAGTCGTCCACGCGGGGCCGGCCGATCTGATCGGCCATCTCGAGGACCTCCGACCGCAGCTTGCGCCCGAGGAACTTGTCCACGGCCGAGAGCAGCAGCCGGCGGTTGTTGGTGAAGTCCTGGCCGTCCTGGCCGCGGCCGCCCGTGAAGACGACGGCGGCGAGGTCGTTGACGCCGAAATTGCGGTTGATGAACTCGGTGAGCGCGCGGCGGACGCGCGGGGTGTTGCTGAACGTCACGTGCAGGTCGTCGAGGACGATGAGGTAGATGCGTCCCTCCGCCGCGGTGTTGGTCCGCACGTCGGGCTC
>VFYY01000238.1 GCA_016871375.1 Acidimicrobiia bacterium | reverse complement strand
TGACCGTCCTCGCCTTTCACCTCGACCGTCAAGAGCACATGCGGGTTGGACCATACCCAGGTCTTGACCGCGCCGTTGAGGGTCGCGGTGGTCTGGGAAAAGAGCGTCAGGCCGCTGTGATGGCCGCGCAGGGGCACCGCGGTGAGCAGCGCGACGGCGAGGCCAGCGACCGCGATCAGTGTCTTCTTCATCGGGCGGCGTCTCCGACAGCCTTGTTGTAATTCTCGATCTCGACCGGCGAACAGTAGCGTGTCATCAGATCGATCCGTGGATCCTGCAGCGTCATGGGCAGCCGCATCGTCTCCCACGGGCGCGTGTAGATTTTCGGATCGTCAATCGTCTCGGACCATTCCAGCGTGTCGACGTCGAGCCGTCGGAACCTTTCGGTGATCCGAGCGCGGTCGCTGATCGGCCGTCCGGTGTTATCGAGCCAGACGCGATGCTCCGGCATCGTGCCGACCGTGACGACTTCCAGCGTGTAATCGTCGATCCACCGGCCGACGGAGTACCCGAACCAGCGCGGCTCGCGGTACTGGCCGTCGATTTCGACGCCGCCGTCCACGAGCGTGGGAAGCGAGCGGCCATCGGTCCAGATCATCCGCCAGCGGGTGTCGTAGTTGTACAGCATCGCGATCTTGTGTTCGTCCTGGAAGACCTGGATGCCGAGGTCGTAATGGTTGTAGCGCGGGAACCCCAGCGGCTCGCACTTCACCCGCGGATCGTTGGTCTCGAGAGGCGACACGGAGTTGACGCCCTCGAGCGGCTTGTGCGTCCCGTAGACCTGGCGGCCGTAGGGTGTGTACGGAAGCTCGTTCTCGGGACGACCGTTGTTCGGTTTCAAGTGCACCCCCGCGGACTGGTTGCCCAGCCGCAACGCACTCCACATGCCCGCGATGGTCCGCCGTGGCGCCGGCTTCCTGTCCTTGTCGGCGACCGGCCCGCGCGTCGGCACCGGATCCGGCCATGTCGCCGGCGTCTTGTCCTGCGCGGCACTGTTGACGGACGCCAGCAAAGCCAGACCCAGCAGGCACTCAGTCCAGCGCGACATTCTGACTCCAGTAGATCCACGACCGGCCCTCCGCCGGTCCTGTCGGCGCCGGCGCCTGCGGCTCGTTCGGTGACACGGGCTCTGCCGGCTTCTCGTTGAGATACGCGACACTCCCCCGCAGCGCCATCGTCTGGCGTTGAATGATCGCGTTCTGCCGCAGCTGATACGCGCGATCGACGAGGTTGTAGAGCGATCCGGCGGTCAGGATGTAGCCGTCGCCCCTGAACTGCGGTGCGGTTGCGGTGATGAAGCTGCCGCCGTTGACGATCGGACGCAGGGCCGGTGCGCCTCTGGCAAACGCCATCACCTCGGGCGTGCGCGCGAACAGAATCGCCCTGACCTGCGGATTGGCCCTGTAGATCTCGTCGTGTATCTCGACGCGTCCGCTGCCGCCGGTCTGTCCCAGCGTCCACTCCCTGACGTCACCGGCCGTGACCGCGCCCGGTGCGACGCTGATCGCCATGAAGAAGGCGTTCGGATTGCTCGGGTGCCGCACGCTGACGTGGCCGAACGAGTCGAGGATGCCGAGCTCGCCGGTGAGAATCCGGTTCGCCAGCATCACATCGTGCGACGCGCCCCGGGCCGCGTCGGCGGGACGCGTGGGCGTCGCCGCGGCTGACTGCGGGACTCTGCCGCCAGTCCGCTTCAGCTCGACGCGCGTGTGAAACTCCCACGCGCGATCGACGGCGTTGCGATCCGCGCGGGGCTTCGGCTCCGGCTTCCACGTCCCTCCGATCGCGATCACCGCCTGCTGCAGCTGCGCGGTGTCGCGCAGCGCGTCAACGGCGTGCACGGCTTCGGATAACGACGCGGCGCCGAGCGCGATGCCGTGCCCCCACAGCAGCACGGCAGGCGCCTTGCCCATCTTCTCGGCCATCGCCTTCCCGAGCGCGGGCGTGTTGACGATGCCGGAGCGGCCTCGGTTGAAGGGACGGATGTCCCACACGGGCACCTGCTGATCGCCGTCCCAGAGCGGGACCGAGCTCATGCCGAAGGAGACGAACTCCGGCGTGTGCGCGTGGACGACCACCATCACGTCGGGGCGCGCCTTGTAGATCTCGCCGTGCAGGTAGATCTCGCGCGCCTGGTCGGTGCGCGGACCATCGACCGGCACGCTCTCGAGCGTGTTCTCGATGAAGTCGCTGACGCTGGCACCGCCGGGCGAGACGAAGCGGGCGATGTAATAGGTGTTCGGGTTGGTGCGGCTGCGCGCCGTCACGTGGCCCTGGATGTCGAGGATGTCGAGCTGCCTGGCGATGATCCGGTTCGCCAGCGCCAGGTCCTCGAGCAGCGCCTGTTCGCGGCGCGGCGCGTCCTGCGCCAACATGGTGGCGGACGCAACGACGGCGGCGAGGAAGATGGTCTTAGTCTGCATACGGTGCCGGGGGCCGCACCCAGCGGAAGCGGCCGTTGAGCAAGCGGAATGTGTCCAGGCCAACGAGCTGGAGATCGGCGCGAATCCTGCGTCCGTCCATCTCGCCGGTCAGCACGAGCCGGTCGGCGGCAGGCCGATCATAGACGAACACCGCCTTCCAGATCCGGCTGTTCCCCTTGGTCATGGCGACCAGCCGGCGGCCGACGTCCACTGACACCCCGTAGTGCGCGAACGAGTCGTCGGTGCGCTGGAACACGATGACGTTGTCGGCGTCGAAGATGACGCGCCGCCAGCGGCGGTCGTAGTCGTTCAGCGCCGGCGGGCGCACCTCCCCGTCCACCGACAGCTCCTCGACGTCCCAGATGCCGTAGAGCGGCGAGCGCGGGCTGCCGGGGCCGCCCGGGCCCTCCCAGAAACGGAGGCTCAGGTTCGTGAACATCGCGATGAGATAGACGCCGGCCGCAAGCTGCGCGACGAGCGCCATGCGGTTCGCACGAGGCGTGGCGAAGAGCGGAGGCTCGTCACGCGGCGGCGCCGGCCGGTTCAGGACCAGCACGTTCGCGAGGCGCTTCACGTCCGGCGCCAGCACGAAGAGCGACAGCAGGATCAGATGGAAGGACAGCTGTTTCAGCGCGAAGTCGTACGTCATGTTCAGGACGAACACCTGGATCATGTCGGCCAGCGCGATGAGCGCGCCGAGCGGGGTCGTCTGCGGGACGACCAGGAGCAGGCCGGCGATGAGCTCCGCGCAGCCGGTGAAGATCTGGTACGACGTCGAGGAGCCGACGAACGTCCACAGCATGTCGGCGAGCGCGAGGTGGCCGACCGGCTCGACGAGCGTCACGAGCGAGGGCGGCGGGAACTGCGTCGGGATGACCTTCGCTATCCCGTAATAGAACATCTGCGCGGCCAGCGCGAAGCGGACAAACAGCCGGAACCATTTCTGTAGGGGCACGGCGCGCCGTGCCCCTACGCCATCGCGATCCACAGCCACCCACACGGCCGTGGCGACGATGGCGATCACGAGCAGCAGGAACGTCTGCGTCCAGTGGAAGACCGTGTCGCCGCTGTTGCCGACGTAGATGAGCGGCGGCGTGGCGCCGAAGAGGGTGATCGCCGTCCACTCGGTGATGCCGCGCAGCGGCCACACCATGCCGAGGGCGGGCAACGCGGCCACCGGCGTGATGAACACGCCGCCCGCGATCTGCGTGGCCAGCATGTAGAGGCCGAGATACACGAGAGCGAAGCGAAGGAACACCGTTCCCACGGGGCAGTAGATTGTCACAAAAACCGCTTGCCATTTGCGGAGGGCAGCGCGACGATTGCGCCGTCCACACCATTCGAGGTCGGCACATGCGGATTCTGCTGTTGGGCGCGACTCTCGTCATGGCGACGACGCTCCCGGCCTGCGCGCCGGCGTCAGGCCAGAGCGCCGGCTACCGGGCCCCGCGCACGGCCGACGGCCGGCCGGATCTCAACGGGATCTGGCAGGCGCTCAACACGGCCTCCTGGAACATCGAGGCGCACGCCGCCGCGCCCGGCGCGATTCCGGCGCTTGCGGCAAGCGGCGCCATTCCCGCCGGCCTGGGCGTCGTGCAGGGCGGCCCGCTGCCGTACCGGCCGGAGGCGCTCGCCAGGCGCGACGAGCACTTCGCGAAACGCGTGACGCTCGACCCCGAGGTGAAGTGCTACCTCCCCGGCGTGCCGCGCGCCACCTACATGCCCTTCCCGTTCCAGATCGTCCAGTCCGCGCAGCACGTCATGATCGTCCACGAGTTCGCGGGCGCGGTCCGCACGATCTACATGGAGAACCACACGGAGCCCCCGGCCGACAGCTGGATGGGATGGTCGAACGGGCGCTGGGAGGGCGAGACGCTGGTCGTGGACACCAAGGGCTTCAACGACCAGACATGGTTCGACAGGGCGGGCAACTTCCACAGCGCGGCGCTGCACGTGGTCGAGCGCTTCACCGCCAGAAGTCCCGAGACGCTCACCTACGAGGCAACCATCGAGGATCCGCAGGTCTTCACGCGGCCCTGGACGATGAGCATGCCGCTCTACCGGCGCGTGGAGGCCGGCGCGCGGCTGCTCGAGTTCAAGTGCGTGGAGTTCGCCGAGGATCTGAT
>VFYY01000237.1 GCA_016871375.1 Acidimicrobiia bacterium | reverse complement strand
CCCGATCGCTTCGGCGTCGACATCAAGACCACGCAGTTCCTCGGCGATATCTTCCGTCGGCTCGTCGCGATCTGTCTCAAGCACGGCGCGGTGCCGATCGGCGGCATGGCGACGGCGCTGCCGTCGAACGATCCCGAGGTGAACCGGGTGGCCGGCGAGTCGATCAAGGCCGACAAGAAGTGGGAGGCCGAGCAGGGCTTTCTGCGAGCCTGGGTCGCGCACATCTTCCACATGAAGACGGCGGCGGATCCGTTCGTGGAGAAGTTCGGCGGCGGCTTGAAGTTCACGCCCGAGCAGGCTTCCGTCGATCGCTACCCCGTGCGTATCGAAGTCCCGAAGGGCCCGATCACGGTGGACGGCACGCGGCGCAACGCGCGGATGCTGGTGGAGTACGTGGAGGGCTGGCTGAACGGCCGCGGCGCGAAGGGCATCGACTCGCTGGCGGGCAAGCCGGGCGTCCACCCGGCGCTGATGGAAGACCTGGCGACGGGCCGGATGTCGACAGCGCAGATCGCGCAGCGGGTGTTGCATCGCGTGAAGTCGGACGACGGCACGCTGCACGACTTCGCGCTGGTGCGCCGGCTCCTGCAGGAGGAGACGGCGGACATCATCAAGCTGGGCTCGCTGTCGGGCGAGGCGGCCGGGCGCTATCAGAAGGCGGCGAAGATCGCGGCGCAGTGGATCAAGAACTACACGGTGTTCGACTTCCGGTCGCTGGGGTCGTACACGCGGGCGGATTTGGACCGCATCGCCGCGGGACCCGACGCGTTCTGACGGAGCGCCCGCAGCCGCTGGTCATCCGCGGGGAACAACTCGCCGCGCTCTCGCAGGCGCGCGACGCGCCGCTGGCGAGCGCGCTGTGCGACACCCTTCGACGCCGTCATTCCGGCGCCCTCGAAACCCTCGATGACGAGACGCTGCGCGCCGCAGTCACCAGGGCGCTGAGTGAGGCGCGCCGCCTCGGCTTCCAAACCACGCACGCCCTCTCCGCATTCGCCACGCTGAGCGTCGCGGTCGGGCCTCGCTTCGCTTCGCACCCGGCAGTCGCCGCGCACCTGCACGGCGATCGCGATAGCGCGATGGAGTCACTCCCGCTCCGGCTCGACGCCTCGACGTGGACGCGCGTCGCCGCCGAGCTGCGTCAGACGTAGGTGCCGGTCGCCTACCCGCCACCGATCCCGTACGACGCCTACCAGGCGCTGGCGCAGGCCGCGCCGCTGGTCGAGCCCTGTCATCACTGCAGCCTCACGTCGCTCGGCCTCGAGACACAGCGCCAGAACCCGACGATGACGTCGTTCACGGGCGCCCACGCCGAGATCGCGAGCGGCGGCGGGGGCCGCCGCGCCATCGCGCCCGGGGTGGACGACGCGATGATCACGTGGCAGATCGACAACCCGCAGCACGTGGAGCGTGCCGTCTTGCGGATGTACTACCGCGAGGGCGGCGGGCACTTCTGGGAGAAGACCATCACGTGGGCGGCCGGCCAGTGCCCTGCCCTGGGCTCGACGCCATTCAGTGGCGCCATGAACGACCCCGTCGGCGAGCAAGCCGCGCAAGGCGCGCAGGCCGTCGCCGTCGTCGCGCAAGTCCTCACCACGCATCTCACCGCGATGGTGGCGCCCTACCGCCTCAACCTCACGATCTACCCGGCCGCCGGCGCCGGCGCCGAGGTGCAGGAGCGCTTCATCTACGTCGACGTGGTCGTGAGCAGCGTGCGGCTGTTCCTCGGCGCTCAGGTATCCATCACGGCGGAGGCGGCCGCCGAGCATCGCGGCTACAACCGCCGCAACGCCGCGCTGTGGACGGCGCTGAACCAGGCGCTCAACGGCAACGGCCAGGAGCTGACGCGCGACGTGGACGTCGTCCTGCCGGTGGCGCTCGACGGAAACGTCTTCTCGACCGACGACGCCGACATGTCGAACAACACCGCCGTCACGGCGTGGACGCAGGCGTGGCGCGACGGTCCGCGGCTTCCACTGCGCGTGGCCACCCAGGTCCGGGCGATCGGCGACGGCGACGTGGACGCGCCCGAGGCGTTCCGCGACGGCCGGTTCCTGTGGGACTGGGAGGGCGGCGACGGCAACACCGGCGCGGTCCATCGGCTGGCGCGCGACAAGCTCGCGGGGTACTACGCGCACAAGACGGGCGAATGGCCGACCGGCGGCCGCAACACTCACGCGGACTACGGGGGCAAGCGCGGCGGCGGCGATCCGCTGTTCGTCGCGCAGGCGGACTTTCCACTCAACGCGTGCGGCACGCGAGCCGGCGCCGCCTTCACGGCCGCCAACGCGACGAGCACCGCGGCCCGGACGACGGAAGTGATGTTCGCGCCGTCGAAGATCGCCGGTGACCAGTACCGCGTCACGGTGTGGTTCGCGTACGACATGCGTGACGCCTGGGACATCGCGTCCACCGCGGCGGCGATGCGTGCGGCGCCGCCGTTCGCGACGCCGCACGCGCGCTCGCGCCCGATGCGGATCAAGCGACGCGTGACGATGGCGCGGCACTGGACACTCGACGGTCAGTTCGCGGTGTCCAACGCGAACTTCAGCTGGGCGCGCGTCGCCGCCTACTTCGATGACGCGGGCATCGAGCTCGACCTCGCCAACGTCGACAACGCCGGCACACCCGTCTTCCAGGTGCCAGGCTCCGCCGCGTACCAGGCGGCGCTCACGGACGCGCTGCTGACCGTGCCGGCGGGCGTCGGTCAGGCGCTCGAGCTCGCGCAGTGCGGGACGGGCAACCGGACGTATGGCCTCCGCTTCCGTGACAACGACGGCTTCATGACGCACCTACAGCAGGAAGCAGAGGACGTGTACACCCGGGCGCTCGCATATCCGGAAGCGCAGGCGGTGCTCGATATCCCGTCCCGGGAGGCGGTGGCGCGAATCTTCGCCCGCGTATGGGCGTTCTTCGCGGTGACGTACTCGCAGCAGGAGCTGCGGGGCAACGTGGAGAACCGCGCCGCCGACGTCGTCGAGCAGCTCTGGCAGACGTGGGCCTCCGGCGACGCGCTCCGCGATGCGGCGCTCGCGCGCCTCGAGACGGCGACGCAGAATCTCGCCGAGGACAAGGTGAAGGGGTTCCCGCTGCTGGGCTCCGCCCGTCCGTACGATCGGACGCAGAACGAGAAGACGGTGCGCATCCTCGTCTGGCAGCACAAGATGGACGCGGACAACTACGTGGGCTCGATCAGCGAGCACGGCGACACGCTCGTCCGCAACGCGAGCGGCATCCTCGGCGGCGGCGACGCCAACCGTCACGGCATCCACGTGTTCACGTACGACTTCGCGGACAACCGCAGCAACTACGAGGCCTCTGGGTGGGCGGTCTCGAGCCCTCGAACGCCGCACGCTGCCCCGACTGCGATGCCGTGATGGGGATCCCGTTGCGCAAGACCCGCCTGTGCGGGACCTGCAACCACAAGGCGCGCACGAGTGCCGTGGTCCTCACCTTGATTCCGCTCCGCTATATGGCCGCGTTCAGCCAACAGACGTACGACGCGCTGCGGGGGATGGCGGCGTACAAGTACTGGCTGATCAGCAGCATCGACGGCGTGCGTCCCGAGATCCTGGTGGCCCACGAGATGGGGCACCAGCTCTTCCTGCCGCACGCCCCGTTCGGCTTCAACTATCCCAACGGCGGCCTGAACCTCGCGTTCTACTGGCGGTGGATCTTGCGGCTTGCGACGCCGCTGGTGCGCAGCATGTCGAGTCCGGTGGGCGCGGAGGCGGACCTGCACGAGACAGCGAACACGGCCTGCATGATGGGCTACGACTTCGGACAGATGGCGAACCTGCACTTCTGCACGAAGTGCATCCTGCGGCTGCGCGGGTGGGATGTGACCGCGGTGCGCGCGTTGCGTTAGCGAGCGGACGTCGGGTCGTTAGCCACCTCGTACGCGAGTGGATCGCATTGGGGGTCGCGTAGATCTTCCACATGAAGACGGCGGCGGATCTGTTCGTGGAGATGTTCGGCGGCGGCTTGAAGTCCACGCCGGAGCAGGCGGACGTCGCGCGCTACCCGGTGCGCATCGAGGTGCCGAAGGGCCCGATCACGGGGACGGCACGCGGCGCAACGCGCGGATGCTGGTGGAGTACGTGGAGGGCTGGCTGACCGGCCGCGGCGCGAAGAGCATCGACTCGCTGGCGGGCAAGCCGGGCGTGCTGCGGATACGCTTTCATGCCGCTGATTCAACGAAGGATCTGTCGCTGAAGGAGTTGAACTAACGAGCTGGGGCCTCAGGCATTATCACACGAAGAATTCGATCATTTGGACCTGCTGCGGAACCTCGCAACAGCCTAGCGCATCCCGAATCGCAACTCGTTGCCTTATCAGCCTATAGAGTAGTCGCGGTACGCATGGCAGCGGAATTATCAATCGCTATTTGCGCGCCTATTTGCGCGGCCTGTCACGGAGGCGCGATCGGCGCCCTAGCCCGGACTATTCATGAAGGCACTCGTCCGAGACCGCGACGGCTCCAGCGAGCGCACAGTTGCGAGTTCGTGAGCTGAAACGAGCGCGCGGAGCGGCAGTACTGCGATCGTGGCCCC
>VFYY01000236.1 GCA_016871375.1 Acidimicrobiia bacterium | reverse complement strand
GGCTCGCGCCGCGCCGCCCGCCGCGCGCGTGCCCGATCTGAGCGGCTTCTATTCCGCCGACCACGGCGGCGCGAACTGGGGCGTCGAGCCGCATCCGCAGCGCGTCGATCTCACGCCCGCGGGCCGCGGCGTCGTCATCGACCCGCCCGACAAGATGCTGCCGTACCAGGACTGGGCGCGGAAAGAGCGGTTGAACCGCGACACGCCCGCGCGCGGCTACGACGACCCCACCGCGCACTGCTTCGTCGCCTCCGGCGTGCCGCGGGTGTTCTGGGTGCCGTCGCCCTTCCAGATCCTGCAGACGCCGACGCACGTGGTGTTCTTCTACGAGCGCATGTCGTGGCGCATCGTGACGCTCGAGCCGCGGCCGTTCCTGCCCGACACGATCCGTCTGTGGAACGGCGACTCGGTCGGCCGCTGGGACGGAAACACGCTCGTCGTGGACACCCGCAATTTCAACGGCCGCAACTGGCTCAGCGAGGTCGGCGACGTCGTCAGCCACGCGCAGACGGTGACCGAGCGCTTCATCCCGGTAAACGCAAGTACAATTCGATATCAGGCGACGGTGACCGACCCCATCGTCTACACGCGCCCCTGGACCATCGAGATCCCCTTCGAGCGGCAGAAGGATCAGCTGCTCGAGGTGGCGTGCCTCGAGGACAACCAGGACCTGCAGCATCTCAAGGACGTGAAGGACGCGGCGACGGGCGGCACGTCGACTGGAGGACGGTAATGACACGGCACGTGACGGCTCTCCTGGCAGCGGGACTCCTGCTCGCGGCGGCGTCCGCGTCCGCGCACCATTCGTTCTCGGCCGAGTACGACGTCGAGAAGCCGGTGACGGTCACCGGCACCATCGTCGGCATGCGGTGGTCGAATCCCCACGCCTGGATCTACATCGAGGTCAAGGAACCGGACGGCACGGCGGTGAAGTGGGCGTTTGAGACGGCCGCCGCCAACCAGTTGTACCGCCGCGGCTGGCGCCGCGAGGACGTGCCCGACGGCGCGATGGTCACTGTCGCCGGCTGGCGCGCGCGCAACGGGACGCCCACCGCCAACGCGGGCACGATCAAGTTCACCGACGGCAAGCAGCTTTTCGCGGGCCCGCCGCCAACGGCCGGCGCGCAGTAGTGCTCGGCTTCCTGCTGGCCGCGGCGCTGGTCGTGCCAGTGCCGCGAGTCAGCGGCCCCGTCGCCGTCACCCCCGACTCACATCCGTTTGCCGGCGCGGCGCACACCCAGGCGCCCATCGACCTTGCCGCCCTCGACTACGTCGAAGAGGAGTACTTCATCAGCGGCACGGGCAGCGTGTACGACTGGGCCACGGACGGGACGCTCACGACCAGGGCGAGCGGACTCCCGTACACGACGCGCATCCTCGTGCGGCGCCCGCGCTCGGCGGCGCGCTTCAGTGGCACCGTGCTCGTGGACGTCGCCAACCAGGGGGCAGCCTTCGACACGTTCGCGGTGTGGGGGCAGCTCAGCGAGCACATCCTCGGCAACGGCCACGCCTACGTGGCGCTGACCGTCTTCGCGCGCAACATCGGCGCGCTGCGTGTCTTCAACCCTGCCCGATACGGGTCGCTCTCGCTGCCACCGCCCGCGCAGCGCTGCGGTCCGGCGCGGCCCGCGCGCGAGACGTGGAACCGGCCTGCGGAGTTCTTTCCCGACGCGGAAGAGGGCGTGCGGTGGGACATCATCAGCCAGGCCGGCGCGCTCTTGAAGAACGCGGGCGACCCATGGGTCGCCCCTACGGCGACGTCGCGTGTCATGGGCGGCCTGCGCGTGGAGCGCGTCTTCGCGTCGATGCAGTCGGGCGGAGACCTGCCGACCTACACCGCGGCCATCCACCGCCACATGGCGCTCGAAAGCGGCAGGCCGGTCTTCGACGGATTCCTCATCAAGGACAGCGGCGCGCCGAACCGGCTGCACGCGTGCGCGCCGGCGCTTGCCGCCGGCGACCCGCGCCGCATCATCCGCAACGCGGGCGCGCCGGTCATCCACATCGTCGCGCAGCCGGAGGTCTCACCGGCGACCCGGCGTCCCGACAGCGACGCGCCGGGCGACCAGTTCCGCCGCTACGAGCTGCCGGGCGCCAGCCACTTCGACGAGTGGCACTTCAAGTACTTCCCGGCCATCGCGGATCTCGAGGCGATGGGCGTGCCTCCGCTGACGCAGCACTGGATCTACCCGCACGAGTGCGAGCCCGACGTGCCGGTCAACGACTTCCCGCAGCCCTATTTCTTCGCCGGCGCGTTCGCGAACCTCGAGCGCTGGGTGAAAGACGGGACCCCGGCGCCCCGGTCCGAGCCGATCGACACGACAACCGATGCGTTCGGGAACGTCCGGGGAGGGGTCCAGCACCCCTGGGTGGACGTCCCGGCGGCCACGTTTCACCCCGTCCGGACGGGTCCCGACAGCACTCCCTGGACGTGCGCAGATCTGGGATACTGGACGGCCCTGAGCTGGCCGCGGCTGGAGGCGGCCTACGGGTCGCACGCGGCCTATGTGAAGCGGTTCCTCGAGGCCACCGATACGCTGGCCCGGGAGCGCTGGGTGACGGCGGCGGACGCGGAAAAGATCAAGGCCGCCTTCCTGGCGAAGAACACGGCGCACTGAAACCGATGCAGCAGACAGCCACGCTCGACCTGCCCGCCGACACCACCACCAGCACGCCGCCGAGGCGGCTGATCAGCGAGGACTGGCTCGCGGTCTGTATCGGCGCGGTGCTGATCGCCACCGTGATTGCCGGCGTGCGGCCGGCGCTGCCGCGCTTCGGGTGGGACGACGCCGCGGGGCTGTCGAACCTCTTTTCCTCCGACAACCTTGCCCGCTCGCTGCAGCTCGGGATCCTGATCCTGATTCCGGCCGCCGGCGGCGCGCTGATGCTGGGCGCGCGGCTGCTGCCGTTCATCGCCGGCTTCGCGGTGCTCTACGCGCTGGCCTGGCTCGCGCAGGCGCTGGCGGGCTACGCCGGCTCGACCGCCATCGGGCTCGAGTACGTGATCTACGCCCTCGTCATCGGGCTCGTGCTCGGCCACACGACCCCGCTGCGGCGCTGGTTCACCGAAGCCGTGCAGGCGGAGTACTACATCAAGATCGGCCTCGTCGTCCTCGGCGCCTCCGTCCTCTTCGGCCAGATCGTGGAAGCGGGGCTGCTCGGCGTCAGCCAGGCGATCGTCGTCGTGCTCAGCGTCTGGTTCATCTGCTTCCGGCTCTGCAAGTGCTGCAAGGTGGACGACGAGCTGGCGACGATGCTCTCGGCGGCGGTGTCCATCTGCGGCGTGTCGGCGGCCATCGCCGTCTGCGGCGCCATCCAGGGCGACAGGAAGAAGCTGTCGTACGTGAGCTCGCTCGTCCTCATCGTCGCGGTGCCGATGATGATCGTGATGCCGTGGATCTCGCGCGCGGTGGGCATGCCGGAAATCGTCGCCGGCGCGTGGCTCGGCGGCACGCTCGACACGAGCGCGGCGGTCGTCGCGGCCGGGGAGCTCGTCAGCGAGCAGGCGCGCAACGCGGCCGTCGTCGTGAAGCTGTCGCAGAACGTGCTGATTGGCGTGGCGGCGTTCGCGCTCACGGTGTGGTGGGCGCTGCGGAAGACCGACCGCGGCGCTCAGCCGCAGGCCAAGGCGAGCATCATCTGGGAGCGCTTCCCGAAGTTCGTGCTGGGCTTCCTGCTCGTGTCGTTCGTCTTCTCGTTCGCGCTGTCGGGCCAGGTGATCGCGGACACGCGCGCGCCGATCACCGCGATGCGCACCGCCTGGTTCGCGCTCGCGTTCGTCGCCATCGGCCTCGAGACGTCGTTTGGCGAGCTGGTGGCGACCGGCGACGGCCGTCCCGCCCTCGCGTTCCTCGGCGGGCAGGCCTTCAACATCGTCATCACGCTGGTGCTGGCGTACCTGCTGTTCGGCGGAATCCTGTTCTCCGCCCCGGCGTTCAACTAGTCACGGGCGACGCGTGCGTCGCCCCTACCTCTGACGTCACCTCGCCGCTCAGTGTCACCACGCCGCCCCTCGTATCCACGTCGATGTCAACGTCCACCCCGCCGCCCGTCGTGCCGACCACCGGCTCGCGCTCCACGACGTCGTCGCCGGCCCGGCGGTAGCCGATCAGGAACGCGGCGATCGCCACGATGACGATGACGAGCAGCACGGCACGGATCAGTCCCCGGATCATCTTGCGGTTCCTGCCACGCGGAGCCGTAGCATCACGCGCACCGGCCGTATAATGAACGCATCCTTGGCCTTCGACGATCAGCTACGCACGGCGCTTGACCGCCTCGCGCAGGAGCTCATGCGCGCCGCCGCCGACGAGCGGGGGCGGGCCGTCAAGGACGCCGCCGACGCCGCGGCGGCTGAGGTCCGCCGCCAGGCCCAGACACAGCTCACGCAGTTCCGCGAGGTGGCGCAGCGCCATGCGGACGAGCTGCGGCGGACGGCGGAGGCGCAGATTGCGCAGCTCAAGGGCGCGCTCGAGCAGACGCGGCAGGCCGCGGACGAGCAGCTCGCGGCCGCGCGGACGCAGCTCGCGGCCGAGTCGGAAGCCAGGCGCGTGGCACAGGGGGAGGCCGAGGCAGTCCGGCAGCAGGCGGCTGCCGATCTC
>VFYY01000235.1 GCA_016871375.1 Acidimicrobiia bacterium | reverse complement strand
CCGCCGACCTGCGCACCCGCCTGCCAGCCGGTGCCGATCACGGCGGCGCGCCGGACGTTCGATCGTGCCAGGCAGCGGGCGGCCACCGCGCTCGTGGCACCCACCCGCATGCGCTGGAGATGGCCGTCGGGCATGATCGCGAGCGGCTCGAGCGTATCGAGGCTGAAGAGCATCAGCAGTCCGACGTACTTGCCCCCGGGCGCCGCCGGCACCTTCACGCGCCGGCGTTCGCCATGCGCCGCGCGCTCGGCCACGAGGTCGGAGCTCATGCGGACGGCGTGCATGCCGAGCCGCGGGAGCGCGCCGTCCATCGACTTGAAGAGGTAGAAGCGCGCTTCGTCGGGCGGCGAGGGCCGCGGCACGTAGGTGTGCGACCGCGGCCGGTTGACGCCGTCGCCTGCCGCGAGATCGCGGAACGCCTCCTCCATCGCCGGCACGGCGTCGGCCATCGTCAGTACCTGCTCCACCTCAGGCGCGCTGAGCAGCAGCATTCGGGTGGCTCAAGTGTATGCGCGGCGCAACTGGTCCTCACATTGCAGCCCCGATCGGGTCGCAAGTGGGAGGGAACTGGTCTATGAGCGTTCGATACCTTGCCGGCATGGCTGTTCTGGGCATCGTCCTACCGGCTGGAGATGCCAGCGCGCAAACGAGCCGCAGCGAAGAGCGAGAAGTGACGCTGGTCGGCTGCGTGATGCGCGAGTCCGTCTACCGGGATACGTACGGCCCGGGTCTCAGCGGGCCCCGCGGTCCAGGAATTGGGGTCCGCAACGAATACGTGCTGGTCGAAGCGCGCGAGATCCCGCCTGGCGGGCCGCTACCAGACGACGCGAATGCCGCCTGTTCCGCGGCGGGCAGCACGTTCCCCAGCGCGTATGAACTCACCGGGTCGCGTGAGGAAGAGATCGCCGAGTACGTGGGCAAACGTGTGGTGCTGACCGGCATGCAAAAGGAAGCCAGGGTGCGACCGGTCGGCACGAGTGGAAGCGGAATCGTCAGGCCGACGGGCGGGTTCGATGCCGCGGCTGCCGGCCTCCGCCGCATCCGGCATCGGCGGGTCCCCCGATCGTTGATCGTCGCGGCCTGTGTGCTCGCGCTGCCCGCGGCCGCGGCGGCGCAGCAGGCCGGCGGGACCGACCCGTTCCGGATCGAAAGCCACTGGCTCGCGTCGGGATCGCTCGGCTCCGACTTCGAGGCGGATGCCGAAGATCCCGGCGTCAACTTCGCCGGCACGATGGGCTGGCTGTGGCGCGGCGTGATCGGCGGCGAGTTCCAGGCGAACTTCTCGCCCGACTTCCAGCTCGATCCGGCGTTCACGCCGCCGTTTCTCGCGGAGGAGCCTGCCATCAACAGCTACATGCTGAACGTGATCGCCGCCGCGCCGCTCATGGCGGGCGGGCAGTTCCAGCCGTATTTCTCCGCGGGCGCCGGATGGTTCACGATGAACGGGGATTCGACCCCAGGCGACCCCGACATCGACCTGGACCACACCGAGACCGGGTGGAACGCCGGCTTCGGCCTCACGGGGTTCCTCGGTCAGATGGGCGTGCGGGCCGACCTCCGCTACTTCGCCGTGGGGGGCAACGAGTTCCAGGGCGTCGATCCGGGCGTGCTGCGCGCGCGGCACGGCGCGGTGGTGGACGATCAGGAGGGGCTGATCAACACGAACCTCCTCTCCGGCGTGTCGTTCTGGCGCGGCAACGTGGGAGTCGCCCTGCGCTGGTAGCGACAATTCCCAACCTCCAACTCCCAACGCCCAAGCCGTGGGAGTTGGCGTCCTGGGAGTTGGGAGTTGTAGCCTGAGGCCGTGAACGTCCGAGCTGTCGTGCTGGCGGCGGCCATGAGCGCCGCACTGGCGTCGCCGACCGCCGCACGACAGAACCCCTCGGCCGTGCTCGCCGACCCGGACGTCACGGTCGGCGCCGGCGCGACGATTCGCGCGTTTGCCAGCGGGCGGATGCACCCGCGCAACGCGCTGCGGTATCTGGCCTTCGAGCTCGACACGTTCGCCTACGTCCTCGGCACGGGCGACGCCGAGGCGCCCGGGCACGACGTCGCGGACTTTCTCGCCGTCTACAACGCGCGCGCCGCGGATCTCGCGGCGCCGCCGCTCACGCGCCGGGGGCTGCGGCGCGAGGCGCTCACCGCCTTGGCCAATCCCATGGTCGCGTCTGCCGTCTACGGCGTCGGCCGGTACCTGTGGACGGGTGGCACCAGTCTCGCCGTCCCCGCGCTCTCGCTGGGCGGCGTGCGGTACCTGCCGATGCTGCGCTATCGACTGGCGCCGTACGGCACCGAGTGGTCGCTGGTGAACCAGCTGGACGGACGCTGGCCGCGCACCGACGTCGAGCTGCGCGTGGGACGCGCGCCGCGGGTCACACCGTGGGGTCTGCGCGCGCGCCGGCGCGACGTGGCGTCGTGGCGCGACTGGACGCTCGAGGCATCGTTCGACGTGTGGCGGCAGCCGCGCCTGCCGCACACGGCGGACGAGCGGCCGTCGGCCGCCGCAGGCCTGGGTTTTGCCGTTCGCGGGCGCGTCGAGCGGTCGATTCTGCCCGTGTGGTTCAGCGCAGACCGGGCGACCGTCGTGATCGATGTGGGCGTCAAGACGTCGGGATACGTGCCTGGAGAGCCGCTTCGGGACGGCATCGTCGTTCGGGGAGGGGTCGGGCTCCCGCTCGCCCCGTGATCTGGCACACTCTCATCGATGACACACGAGCTGTCGGACACCCTCGCGCTCCTCGCCCGGACGCCCGCGGTGCTCGACGCGCTGCTGCGCGACCTTCCGGATCGCTGGACGCGCCAGACGGAAGGCGACGGCACGTGGAGCGCCGTTGACGTCGTCGGCCACCTCGCCTACGCGGAACGCACCAACTGGATGCCGCGTCTGCGGCATCGGCCCCTGGCGCGTCTATCTCGGCGTGCTCCAGCGCACGGGCCACAGCGCGCCGTAGCCGGGCGGCGCGCGGCGTCCTGAAACCCGCGCCGGGACCCTGACGCGGTCGTGCGCCCGCCGGGCCGCAGTACAATGCCACCCGCCCCGTTGGCGCGGTCGCTCGGGGCAGGGAGTAGCGGAACATGCTCAGGCCCCTTCTGGCGTCGATGGTCGGGCTCGTGGCGGCGAGCGGTCTGGCCGTGGAGATCGTGGCGCAGAGCCCCGCGCCCGGCGGCTGGCTCGTGCCCGACTGGAACAAGCCGCCCATCACCGACGCCACCCGGAAGCCGGCGCCGCGCCGGAGCCTGGTCGGCATGTGGGCCCCGGCCGGCGGTCCCGGCGCGGGGACGCAGGCGAGCGGCGTGCTGGCGAAGCCGAACAACGGCCGTCCCGAGAACGCCCTGCCGTACACCCCGTACGGCCAGGAGCTCTACAAGTCGCACCGGGCGCTCGAGGGCGCCGACGCCGTCGTCGCGGGGCAGGACAACGATCCGCGCAACACGTGCGAGCCGCTCGGCGTGCCCCGCTACAACCACTACAACGTCCGGCTCACGCAGTTCTTCCAGGACGAGCACAAGATCGTCCTCTTGTATCACTACGACAACCGCTGGCGCGTGATCTGGACCGACGGCCGCGAGCTGCCGACGGTGGTGGACGGCGGCGTGCTGATCGGCGGCGAGTTCCGCGAGCAGCGGTTCTTCGGCTACTCGGTGGGCCGCTGGGTCGACGACTACACGTTCGTCGCGCAGACGGTCGGGACGATGCCGGAGGACCGCGTGTGGCTCGATTCGACCGGCCGGCCGATCAGCGACAAGGTGCGGGTCACCGAAACGTTCCGCCGCGTCGACTCCGACACGCTCGTCTGGTCGGAGACGATCGACGACCCGAAGGTGTACTCGCAGCCCTGGGAGACGATGCGGCTCCCGATGCGGCTGCACGATCCGCGCACCGACCTGATGGAGTATTACTGCTCGCCGTCGGAGCAGGAGAACTACAATCGGATCTTCGAGGGCACCGCGAAGGGCAAGGGGGCACAATGACGATCGGACGCCTCGTCGTACTCGCCGTCGCCGCCGGGCTGTCGCTGTCGGCCGCGCCGTCGGCTCACCACAGCAGCTCCGCGTTCGACACGGGGAAGAAGCTGGTGCTCAAGGGCGTCGTCAAGCAATGGATCTATTCGAACCCGCACTGCTTCCTGATGATCGAGGTGAAGAACGACGCCGGCGAGCCGGTGCAGTGGGTCGCCGAGACGCAGGCGCCCAGCGTGATCTTTCCGGCGGGCTACCGGCGCGACACGTTCAAGCCCGGCGAGGTGGTCTCGGTCACGGTGGAGCCGTTCAAGGATGGGCGCCCGTTCGGGCGCATTCTGCAGACCCAACTCCCCGACGGCACCACGCTCGGCGTGGCTGGCTCGCCGCCGGCGGCGTCGGTGCAGGCGCCATAGCCGCGGCATGCGCGTCCGCCGCACCCTTCTGCCCCTGGGCGTCGTCGTGACGTTCGCCGCGGGCGCCGATGAGGCGTTCGCGCAGGCCTCCGCCGCGCGCGTACGCGGCACGCCCGGAGCGATGCGCGTCGAGGCGCGTCCCTGCTCCGCGCACCCCGCCGCGGACCTGCGGCGCCGCATCGTCGAGATCGCCGTGCGGGAATGGGAGTTCTTCGGGTTCCGCGTCGCGCCGGCGCCCGAGGGCG
>VFYY01000234.1 GCA_016871375.1 Acidimicrobiia bacterium | reverse complement strand
CGTCGCGCCGGCAAAGACGCCCCAGCTCACGATCACCGAGACCGGCCACCTGAAGCGCCGGCAGAGGTGGGCGTAGCAGACGGAAAAGGCCGCGGTCGCGCTCATGCCCGCCAGCGTCGCCTGCGCCGCTTCCCCGGCAAACGCGGTCCCCTGCTCGATCGCGTAGAACACGAGCACCGGGCCGGCGACGATGGGCAGCCCCGAGAGCCAGCCGCCGAACGCCGGCCCCCAGCGGCGCACGGCCAGCGTGATCGCGACGACAAGCGCGGGCACGAGCAGCAGCTTGAGGAGGAGCAGCGTCACAGCGTTTTCGCTAGAGCGGTTTCTGAAACGTCGTAGTGTCCGGCTGTAGCCGGACCAAGTCGATCGGCACCGCCGTGTGTGGTCCGGCTACAGCCGGACACTACGAAGAAGTCGAAACCGCGCTAGGGCGCGGGCCACGTGAGCATCGGAATCGGGTAGGCGCCGCTGACGTACGGCTGCCCGGTGTCGCCCGCGCGCGCTTCGGCGTCCGCGCGCTGTTCCGGCGGCCAGCGATGTCCCGCCTCGCCGCGGTACGAGGGCGTGTCGAGCACGGGCGCGTAGTAGGTCTCGAGGATCCGGTTCTCGCGCCAGGCCGCGAAGATGTTCCCCTCGGCCCACATCCGGTTCCGCCACGCGACGTGGAACATGCCCTCGCCGAGGTACTGGTCCTCGCGCGAGATCCGGCGCAGCGCGATCGGCGGGCGCTCGCGCCAGTCGGCCGCGCGCGCCTCGCGCAGCGACAGCAGCTCATCGTAGGTGTAGCGGGACTCGAACGTGCCGAGCTGCGAGTCGGCGATCGCATGGCCGGCGTGCACGGCGTTCACGAACAGCGCGAACACGGCGACCGTCGTCGCCGCGACCAGCGCGACGGTCCGCCGTGACGCCGGTGTCAGCGTCAACGCCAGCCGCCGCGGCGGGTCGGCCCCAAGCGCGAACAGCAGCCCACAGCCGGCGGCGACAGCGTTGAGGCCGACATCACGGGCCTCGCCGGTGCGGATGGGAATGAACCACTGAAACCACTCGTCGAGCGCGCCGGCGATGGTCCCGGCCAGCACGGGCAGCACGATCACCGCCAGGTCGTCCAACGGCCGCCACACGCGGTAGAACAGGAAGCCGAGCACGCCGTACTCGATGAAGTGAAAGGCTTCGGGGAACGTCAGGTCGGCGGCACGGATGTAGCCGCCGGCGATCCCGATGCTGGCGAGCAGCGCGAAGTAGCGCATCGCGCGGCGATCGCGAATGCGCCGGACGGCCAGCGCGAGCGCCAGCGCCGCGGGCACCACGCTTGCCGCGACGCCGAGCGGCCGCGACTGCGCGGGCCAGCGCGTGCCGACCTCAGTGAACAGCTGTTGCGCGAAGGGCGCCGAGAGCACGACGGCGAGCGCCGCGAGGACCGCGACGCCCAGCCGCGCGCGCGAAGAATCAGTCGGCGACGGCAGGCTGGAGCTCGCGGCGCTCTTCGAATGCCGCGGTGACCGCGTCGCCGTCCCACTCGCTCGGGTACTGCACACCGAGGAGCCAGAGCACGGTCGGCGCGGTGTCGATCGTCTCGATGTCTTCGTCGTGGAGCGCGCCGGCCTGCACGCCGCGGCCCCAGGCGATCCAGGGGATGGTGACGTCGCGCGGATCGGCGGTGCCGTGGCCGTACTCGTGGCCGCCGTGGTCGGCGGTGACGATCACCGAGTAGTTGCCCGCGCCGTACGCCGTGTCGGCGGAGGCCAGGAGCTGACCGAGCGCGGCATCCGCGTCGCGCACGGCGCGGCCGTAGGCCTCGCTCATCCATCCGGAGCCGTGGCCGGCGCTGTCGGGATCCGACAGGTGCACGAACAGCACGTTCGGCGTGTGCGCCTCGAGGTGCGCCCGGACGTCGCCCACGGTCCGCCCGCTGGACCACTTGCCGAACCAGCCGCCGGGCGCCTGCGAGTAGTCGAGCGTGCCCGGGCGCTGCAGCGGCGAGAACTTCGCCTTGCTGAAGAACGCGGCCGTCTCGTAGCCGTGCTCGCGGGCGACGCTGAAGAGCGTCGGGAACGCCACGACGTCGCGCTTCGCGCTGGTGACGTTGTTCCAGGACACGCCGTGCTCGTCGGGCCGCTCGCCGCTCAGCATCGACGTATGCGACGGCAGCGTGGTGCTGGGCATGATGGTGCGGGCCGACAGCGAGTAGCTGCCCTCGCTGATGAGGCGCTGCAGCGTCGCGGCGCCGAACCGGTCGATGGCATCTGGACGCAGCCCGTCGATCGACACCAGCAGGACGTTGCGCGTCAGGCTTGGTGCGGGCGCGACAATGCGCCCCAGATCCAGCGGACGTGAACGGACGTAATGCGGACTGCACGCCGCCGCACCGACGATCGACACCGCCGCCACGGCACCCAGGAACATGCGCATGCCCAAACCGCCTACCTGTTCAATCGAGGGTTCGCGATCAGAGTACGCGGGGAACCGTCCGGACGTCAACGCAGGGGCACGGCGACGCCGTGCCCCTACAGCTCATCAATTACTGCGCCGGAGCGTCGGATAGGTGACACCCAGCTGCTCCAGGTACGAGCTGAACCGCGCCGGGTCGTAATACAGCTTCCGCATCTCCGGGCGGAACCGCTCCAGCGTCTCCTTGTTGAGCCAGGTCGGGGGCGGCGTGTCGGCCGCGAGGAAGGGCGTGTATGTCATGTCCTTCATCTGCACCTCGCGGAAGTAGGTCCACGCCTCCTGCACGAGCGACGGCGTGGTCAGCAGATCGACGATCGTCATCGCCTGCACCTTGGCGCCGGCGAGGACGCCCTTGTGGGCGATGGGCGTCGCCATCGCGACCGCGTTGACCCAGTTGTGGCCCGGCAGCCCCGGGATGTTGGCGGGGTAGCGCAGCGCGACCGTCGGCACCGTCCACGAGACGTCGCCGATGTCGTCGGACCCGCCGCCGCGCTTGTCCTCGTCCTTGATCGGCTCGGTCAGCTTCGACAGCTCGACGTCGAGCCCCTTCTGGTTCGGCGCGTTGATCTCCTTCTGCACCGCCCTGGCAAACGCCTGATCGTCCTCGGACCACTTCGGCAGCCCGACCGCCTGCATGTTGCGGAACATCGCCTCCGCGACCGGCTTGTTGAAGTGCTGCGGCCACGCGGCGCCGATGACGCGCGAGGTCCACGTCGTGGACGTCATCAGCGCGGCGCCTTCGGCCATCTTGTTGCCGAGATCCCACATCTCCTTGATGAGGGGGTACTCGGTCTCGCGGAAGTAGTACCAGACGGTCGCGCGCGACGGCACCACGTTGGGCTGGTCGCCGCCGTCCGTCACGACGTAATGGGAGCGCTGCTGCAGGCGGAGATGCTCGCGGCGGTAGTTCCAGCCGATGTTCATCAGCTCCACCGCGTCGAGCGCGCTGCGCCCGCGCCACGGCGCGCCCGCGCTGTGCGCCGTCTCGCCCTCGAAGGTGTACTCGACGGAGACGAGCCCGTTCGACGTCGTGGATCCCCACGCCGTGGACAGGTTGCTGTCCACGTGCGCGAAGATCGCGACGTCCACGTCCGTGAACAGCCCCTCGCGCACGAACCACGCCTTCGCGGCGAGCAGCTCCTCGGCGACGCCGGGCCAGAGCACGAGCGTGCCGGGCAGCTTGTCGCGCTCCATGACGCGCTTCACGGCCAGTGCGGCGACGATGTTGAGCGGCACGCCGCTGTTGTGCCCCTCGCCGTGTCCGGGTGCGCCGGCGATCATGGGCTCGCGCCAGGGGATGCCCGGCTTCTGCGAGGCCTGCGGGATGCCGTCGATGTCGGAGCCGAGCGAGATGACGGGACGGCCGGAGCCCCACGTGGCCACCCATGCGGTCGGCATGCCGGCGACGCCGCGCCGCACGCTGAAGCCGTTCTTCTCCAGGATGGCCGTCAGGTAGCGCGAGGTCTCGACTTCCTGGTGCGCCAGCTCGGCAAAGCTGAAGACGGAGTCCACCATCTCCTGCGCCATCTTCGCCATGCCGTCCACGCTGGCGGCGACTTCCTTCTTGTAGGCATCAGGGGTCCGCGGCTGCGCCGATGCCGACAGCGGGATGAGACAGACGAGCAGCAGCGCGTACAGAAGCCGGGCCATATCGCCTCCGGCGCGGATTATAGCCGGCCGGGGGCAGGCTTACGGGCGACGCATGCGTCGCCCCTGCCGTTTCTTGGTGGCGCGCTTGCGGCGCCGCATGGCGCTCTCGACGTTCTGGCTGGCACTGCGTCCGTACTTCGCCATTCATCCCTCCAAAGAAAAACGGTCCGCCCAGGCGAGCCTAACAAGGCTCGCCCCACTATCTCTGCGCGCTCGTCGTGGTCGCGCGCTCGAGCGGGTCGAGGCGCAGGATCGCGCCGTTGGGGTTGGCGTCGATCGCGAGATACAGCAGGCCATCGGGGCCCTGCCGCACGTCGCGCACGCGCAGGCGGAGCTCGGTGAGCATCGGCTCGCGTCCCTGCGGCCCGCCGTCGCTGAAGACCACGCGGTGGAGCTGCGTCCCGGCCATGCCGCCGACGAACAGGCTCCCCTTCCACGCCGGATATTTGTCGCCGGTGTAGAACACCATTCCCGACAGCGCGATGGAGGGAACCCAGACCGTGACCGGCGGCTCCATGCCGGCTTTGTACGTTTCATTGGTGATGAGCCGGCCGTCGTACTCGCGGCCGAAGGTCGCCACCGGCCAGCCGTAGTTCTTCCCCGGCTGAATCACGTTCAGCTCGTCGCCGCCCTGCGGACCGTGCTCGGT
>VFYY01000233.1 GCA_016871375.1 Acidimicrobiia bacterium | reverse complement strand
GTAGGTCGCGCTCCTGGCGGCGCGACTGGAAGTGGCGCCACCGCGGTTCGACGGGGGCAGTGGCCTCGGGAAGCGCGTGCGAAACGCGCGGGCCGTCGGCGAACTGGGCCTGCGGCTGGAGTACCCGTCGTACCGCGAAGGGCTTGCGGGGACGTGAAAGGACCGAGGCGACTCACGTGATGGAGATGTTCATGGGACAAACGATCAAGCTCGCGGCGCTCGGCGCCGTGGCGTTCATGGTGCTCGACGGCATCTGGCTCGGCGTGCTGATGAAGAACTTCTACCGCGACCAGCTGGCACCCATCGTGCGTCTCGCCGACGGCGGCATCGCGCCCAACTGGCCCGCGGCGTTCGTGGTGTATGCCCTGCTCGGGACCGGCATTGCCCTCTTCGTGATCCCGCGCGCGCCGACCGTGTCGCTGGCGGCGGCCTATGGCGCCGTGTTCGGCCTCGTCGTGTACGGCGTCTATGACTTCACGAATTACTCGACGCTGCGGCAGTGGCCGTTCGTGCTGACCCTGGTGGACGTGGCGTGGGGAACGGTGGCATCGGCCGCCGCCGCGGCCGTCGTCAGGATGATCGCCCGGTGAGCAGGACACGCGAGATGTCCGTCCGCTACCCGATTCGGGCCGTCTCGAAGTTGACCGGCATCGGCATCGACACGCTGCGCGCCTGGGAGCGTCGCTATGGCGCCGTCACGCCCGACCGCGACGACCGTGGCCGGATGTACACCGACGCCGACATTGCGCGCCTGCGCCTGCTGCGCGGCGCGGTCGAACACGGCCACAGCATCGGTCGCCTCGCGCGACTGAGCGACGAGGAGCTGCGCCGCTTCGCCGAAACGGCGACCGCGCCAAGCGCGGCGGATCCGGTGCGACGGACGTCGCTCGATACCGCCGCGCTCGGGGCGGCGCTCCGCCAGTACGACGCGTTAACCATCGATCACGAGATTGCTCGTCTGGCGAGCGTCCTCCGTCCCCTCGAGATTCTCGAGGGCGTGCTCATGCCGCTGCTCGTGGAGGTGGGCGACAACTGGTATCGCAAACGCGGCACCGTTGCCCATGGGCACCTCATGTCATCGACGATCCGGTCGGTGCTCGGCTCATTCGTCCGGCTGCACATGCGCCCGGATGTGCCGTCCCGCCTGGTCTTCGCGACCCCGTCGGGCGAACGCCACGAGCTCGGCACGCTTGCCGCGGCGATGCTCGCGGCCAGCAGCGGCTTGGGCGTGACCTACCTCGGACCCGATTTGCCCGCACGGGAGATTGTCGAGTGCGTAGAGCCCGCCGACGCGCAGGTGCTGGTGCTCGGGATCACGATGACATCGGCAAGGAAGCCGCCGGAGCGCGAACTACGAAAGATCGAGCGGGAACTCCGGATGATCGTGCGCGATCTTCCGAAGCATGTCGAAATGTGGGCGGGCGGGCCGGGGGCCGTGCATCACACCGCACTCATCCGCCCCAGGGGACTGATCGTTCGCGACTACACCGCCTACCAACAGGAGCTCGCCCGCATCGGGGGAGGGGTGGCGTGACATCCGTGACATTCCGCGGCACGCCGCTCGGTCTGCATCCATCCGTGTCATTGGTGCTGGCCGCCGCCGTGGTGACGCTCGTCGTCCCGTCTGCGTCTGCCCAGGACACCACCGGCGTCGGCGCCATCAGCGGTGCGGTCGTGAACGCGGCGGGCCAGCCGGCCGAGGGCGTGCGCGTATGCGCCCTCGACACCGCCTCCTGCGCCACCAGCGACGCCCGCGGCGTGTTTCGTATCGGCGAGCTGCGCGCGGGAGGATATCGGCTGGAGATTCTGCCCCTCGAAGGCCTGCCCTTCACCAGCGATGTCGTCGACGTGCGTGCCGGGCTCGACGCCACCGTGGAGATCACGCTGCCCGAAGCGGAGAACTTCCAGCAGACCATCACCGTGACTGCGCCGGCCTTCCAGGAGCCCGAGGCGGTGAAGAACTCGGGCTTCCTGGTGGCGCCTCGCGAGATCCTCAAGAGCGCGGCGGCCCTGCAGGACGTGTCGCGGTACGTGCAGGGCCTGCCGGGCGTCGTGATCGGCACCAACGACTTCCGCAACGACATCATCGTCCGCGGCGGCAGCCCCCTCGAGAACCTGTTCATCGTCGACAACGTCGAGATTCCCAACATCAACGCGTTCGCGAACTTCGCCTCGGCCGGCGGGACGGTCAGCCTGCTCGACGCCGAGCTCCTGCAGAATGTGACCTTCCTCACCGGCGGATATCCTGCGCCCTACGTCAATCGCACGTCGAGCGTGCTGCAGGTGACCCAGCGCGAGGGCAGCCGCAAGAAGTTCGGCGGGTGGGCCACGCTCGGCTTTGCCGGCGCCGGCGCCATTTTCGAAGGGCCCATCAATGCCGGGAACGGATCGTGGGTGGTGTCCGCCCGGCGCAGCTTCCTCGACCTGTTCACCCAGGACGTCGGGTTCGGCGGCGTGCCGATCGTGTACGCACTCAACGCCAAGGCCGTCTACGACCTCACGCCGCGGGACCGCATCTGGCTGGTCAACGTCTCGGGCGTCGACGAGATTCGGCTCGGCCTCACCGACTCGACCGATCTCCAAGAAGAGATCGCGAACTTCGACATCCGTTACGACGGCTGGCGCAGCGCCACGGGTTTCAACTGGCAGCGCACGTTCGGGTCCCGCGGCGTGGGCCTCTTCGGGATCACCCACTCCGAGGCCATGGTCGGCCAGCAGGTGAAAGACCTGGTGGCGCAAGGTGTGCCGCCGGCCGGCGTTTCACCCGAGGTCGTCATCGCGCAGAGCCCCGTGGTGTACTTCGAGGATTCGCGCGAAGGCGAGACTACAATCAAGTACGACCTTACCGTCCACCTGCCGTTCTTCGACACGGTGCAGACCGGTGGCAGCTTCAAGACGTTCCGCATCGGCTACACGGTGGAATCACCCTACGGCAACGACACGCCGTATTCACCGGTGGGCGGCATCGACTCGTTCGTTCTCGACACCCGCTTCCGGTCGTACCAAACGGGCGTCTACCTCCAAGCCTCCAGACGGGTCGCCTCGCGCGTGAACGTCACGCTTGGCGGACGCTTCGACCACTATGCCATCCTGTCGCAAGCCCGGTTCAGTCCGCGCGCAGGCGTGAGGGTGCGCCTCACCGATGCGCTGTCGTGGAACGGGAGCGTCGGCTCGTACTACCAGCAACCGGCGTTTCTCTTCGTGTCGGCGTTTCCGGGGAATGCGTCACTCGTGCCGTGGCGGGCCGTCCACTACGTGACGGGCCTGGCCTGGTCGCCCGACGGGTCCCTGCGGGTGACGGCCGAAGCGTATCGGAAGACGTATACGGACTACCCGGTGGCGAGCGACCTGCCCTCCGTGTCGCTCGCCAACATCGGCGACACCTTCGACGTGCGAGAGATCCTGTTTCCGCTCACCAGCGCCGGCGAGGGCCATTCCGAGGGCGTGGAGCTCTTCATGGAGAAGCGGCTCACGTCGAAGATCTATGGCCAGGGCAACCTGTCCCTGTCGCGCACGCGGCACGCCGGTCTCGACGGCGTGCCCAGGCCCGGCTCGTTCGATTACCCATTCGTGTTCAACCTCGTCGGCGGCTACCGGCTGTCGCCGCAGTGGGAACTGTCAGCTCGGCTCTCGTTCTTGTCGGGCCGGCCGTTCACGCCGTACGACCAGGCGGTGTCCACCGCGCAGCGGCGCGGCGTGTACGACCTCACGCGCGTGAACGCGGAGCGGGCACCGGACTACGGCCGCGTGGACATTCGCGTGGACCGCACGTTCACTGTGGGTGGTCAGCCGCTCAATATGTTCTTCGGAGTGCAGAACGTGACCAACCGCCGAAACTTCGCGAGCTACTCCTGGAATCGCCGCACCAACACCCAGCAGTTCGGCGAGCAGCAAGGCATCTTCCCGATCCTGGGGCTCGACTGGCGCTTCTGAACATCCTGTCTCACATCGCCGCTCGGTCATGTCTCATCGGAGTACTCATCACGTCGATGGTCACGCTTCACGCCGGCCGCGCTCCGGATTCCTTGCGGGTTGGTGACCCGTTTCCGGAGCTCAAGGGGCGCTCCCTCACCGGCCGCGACGCGGTGCTGCCGCAGGCGGCGTCCGGCAAGGTCAGCCTCGTCGCGATGGGCTTCACCTACCAGTCCCGCTTCCCGGTGGAAGCGTGGGCGGAGTGGTACCGGGCGAGTGTGGGGTCCAGGGCGGACGTGACGTTGTTCGAGGTGCCGATGATCGGAGGGTTCGCGAAGCTTGGGCGATGGTTCATCGACCGGGGGATGCGCAGTGGCACACCCGTCGAGTTCCACGACCGCGTCATCACGGTCTACAGCGCCACCGGCGACTGGAAGCGGCGGCTTTCCTATTCTCCCGAGCACAAAGACGATGCCTACCTGATCGTCGTTGACAGAACTGGAGTCGTGCGGTGGCTCCATCACGGCGAATTCGACCGGTCTCAGGCCGACCATCTGCACGCGCTGCTCACGTCACTGGCCGACCGAGATCCAGCGGCGGCCGACGATCACCTCGCGCCTCGGAATATCGAGCCGTGACGCCAGACGCACTGGGCTCGCCGGCGAAGCCGAACGTCCTCGTCACCGGCGCGACCGGGTACATCGGCGGACGGCTCGTGCCCGTCCTCGAATCAGCGGGCGTTCGACTCCGCTGTCTGGCTCGGCAACCGGGCGCGCTGGCGTCTCGCGTGTCGCCGACGACGGAGATTGTCGCCGGCGATCTCCTCGACCCGGCGTCGCTCGATCGCGCGCTGACGGGCATCGACGTCGC
>VFYY01000232.1 GCA_016871375.1 Acidimicrobiia bacterium | reverse complement strand
CGCGGGCACAAGGGCCGCGGCGCCGGTCACGGCGGCGCCCTTCAGGAACTCCCGGCGATCGACGGAAGGCTTGCTGGCCATCACGTGTCTCCTCTCAAGGTGAGCGGAAGTTTAAACCAGCTCCGCCGCCCGTCTCACTGATTCGATGATGTCGGGATACGTGGCGCAGCGGCAGAGATTCCCCGACAGATAGTGCCGGATCTGTTCGTCCGTGGGCCGTGGATGGCGGCCGAGGAGCTCCTTCGTCATCAGGATCATGCCCGGCGTGCAGAAGCCGCACTGGAACCCGCTCTTCTCGACGAATGCGCACTGAATCGGATGCTGCGTGCCGCCGCGCGCCAGCCCTTCCACCGTCACCAGCTCGGCCCCGTCGGCGAACGCCGCCAGATACAGGCAGCCCGAGACCGCGGTGCCGTTGACGAGCAGCGTGCAGCAGCCGCACAGCCCCTGGCCGCAGCTCTCGCGCGCGCCGAAGAGCCCGAAGTCGCGCTGCAGCACCTCGAGGATCGTTTCGTGCGTCCGGGCCGTCGCGGTGACCGGCCGCCCATTCAGGGTGAACGAGAGCGTGCGCTGATGGGTCATGCCTGCTCCAGCGGCCGTCCGCCTGCCTCGCGGATTGCGCGCAGCACGCGTTCCGGCGTCAGCGGCATGTCATACAGCATCACGCCGGTCGCGTCGTAGAGCGCGTTGGCAATCGCGGGTGAGGGGCTGAAAATGCCGGTCTCGCCGACGCCCTTGGCCCCGAACGGTCCCTCGGGATGCGGCGCCTCGACGAACGTCCCGGTCAGCTCGCGCGGCACATCGAGGAAGCCGGGAATCTTGTAGTCGGCGAGGCTGGCGTTCAGCACCTGCCCGTCGCTGAAGACCATCTCCTCGAAGAGCGTGAACCCGAGCTGCATGATCGCGGCGCCCGTGAGCTGCCGCTCGACGGACGCGGGGTTGATGGCGCGGCCGACATCGGCCACGTTCACCAGCTTCGTCACCGTGATCCGTCCCGTCTCGGTATCGACCTCGACCTCGGCGCCGGCGCCGCCGAGCATCCAGAACGGCGTGATGTTCGCGGAGAGCCCGGTCTCGGGATCCGGCTTCTGGTACGACGGCGCGTAGCTGCCGAAGCCGACGACCGTGCCGGCCTGCATCGCGAAGCGCGCGAGCATGGCGTCGCGGAACGAGGTCGCGCCAGGGGCCATGCGCTCGATCTGCGCGCGCGCGTCCTCGGCCGCGCGCCGGACGGCGTTGCCCATGTGGAACGTCGATCGCGACCCGAGCGTCGCCATGTCGTACGGCGTGACGTCGGTGTCGGGATGCACCACGCGGACGTCGGTGGTGGGAATGCCCAGCACCTCCGCCGCTATCTGCGCCATGGTCGTATCCGACCCCTGGCCCATGTCCACGGTGCTGCAGTGGACGGCGCAGCTGCCGTCGCCGTAGATGTGCACGGCGGCCGTGGACGTGGTGGGGGAGACGCACGCCTTGACGCCGATGCCGATGCCGCGGCCGCGCCGGATGGTGCCCGTGCCGCGGTCGAACGGCTTGTCCCACGCCATCGCCTCGGCGAGCCGATCGAGCACGGCATCCACCTCCATGCCGACGACGACCGTGCCGGTGGCGTGCGGGCGGCCGTTGCGCAGCGCGTTGCGGCGGCGGAACTCCAGCGGATCGATGCCGAGCGTGCGGGCGATGACGTCCGCCTGGCGCTCGTACGCCCACACGAGCTGCGAGATGCCGAAGCCGCGCAGCGCGCCGGCGGGCGGCTCGTTCGTGTAGACGGCGTAGTTGTCGAGCGCCACGTGCTCGATGTCGTAGGGGCCGGCGGCGGAGAAGCCGGACTTCTGCGTGACGCGCGGACCGATGTCCGCGTACGCGCCGCCGTTCCAGAACGTCTCGACCTGCCGCGCGGTCATGCGCCCGTCGCGCGCCACGCCGGTCTTGATGCGGACCGTCGCGCCGTGCTTGGTGATCGTGTAGAACTGCTCGTCCATCGACAGCGCGATGCGCACCGGCCGCCGCGCGAGCAGCGCGCACACCGCCGCCATCGCCTCGAGCTTGATGTACAGCTTCGCGCCGAATCCGCCGCCGAGAAATGCGGTGCGCACGCGCACGCGGTTCTCCGGCCAGCCGAGCAGCCGGCTGATCTCGCTGCGCACGAACGACGGGCTCTGCGACGCGGTGTGAATCGTGAGCCCGCCGGCGGCGTGCGGCTCGGCCACGGTCACCATCGGCTCGAACGCGGCGTGCATCACCTTGCCGGTGCGGAACGTGTGCTCGAAGACGTGCTCCGCCTCGGCAAACGCCTGCTCGACGTCGCCGCTCCGCAGGCGCGCATCGAGCGCGACGTTGGTGTCCCGTCGTCCCGCAAGGTGCTTCAGGTCGGTGAACATCCCGGCCGGCCGCAGCTCGTCGTGCAGGACGGGCGCGTCCGGCGCGGCAGCGGCCACCTCGTCGAAGACGGCCTCGAGCGGCTCGTACTCGACGGCGACGAGATCCGCTGCCTCCTCGGCTGCATGCGGGTTGTCGGCGAGCACCACCGCCACCGGCTCGCCGACATGGCGCACCTTGCCGGTCGCGAGGATCGGCTGATCGTGAAACGCGGGACCGTAATACGGATCGGGCACCAGCCGCGCGACATCGTCCGCGGTGACGACTGCGTGCACGCCGGCCACGGCCAGCGCCGCGCTCGTATCGATGCGGACGATGCGGCCGTGCGGGATGGAGCTGCGATGGATGCGGCCGTGCAGCATCCCCGGGAGACGCAGGTTGTGGATGTACTCGACGGTGCCGTCCACCTTGGCGGCGGCCTCGAGGCGTCCGAGGGAGCGGCCGACTTCCCTGCCCCGAGCGAAGTCGAGGGAGCCCATCAGCGCGCCTTCTCCAGCGCGCGGCGGACGTGCACGCGCACCATCTCGCGCTTGTAGGCGGCGCTGCCGCGGATGTCCGCGAGCGGATCGACTGCCGCCGCGGCCGCGTCGGCCGCCGCGCCGAACGTCTCTGCGCTCGGCGCCGCGCCCGTCAGGATCTGTTCCGCGGCCGCGATGCGGACGGGGCGCTCGGTCGCCGCGCTGACCGCGACGCGGGCTTCGCCGATCCGGTCGCCGGCCGTGCGGTACCACACGGCGGCGCCAACCGTCGGCCAGTCGTCCGCAGAGAGCGCCGTGAACTTCTCGTACCACGTCCGCGCGTCGTGCGGCTGCGCGGACACGTGCACCTCGGTGATCAGCTCGCCGGCGGCGACCGCCGTCTGGTAGTAGCCGAGGAAGAGGTCGTTGATGTCGATCCAGCGTTCGCCGCCGCGCCCCGCGACACGGACGCGCGCGCCCAGCGTCAGGAGGATCGGCGGCAGGTCCATGTGCGGATCGCCATGCGCGAGGTGACCGCCGAGCGTGGCGACGTTGCGGATGCGGACGTTCGACAGCGTCCGCAGCGCACGGCTCATCACGGGCGCCGCGTCTCTGACCCGCGTCGAGTGCTCCAGCTCGGTCAGCGTGGCGAGCGCGCCGATGCGCAGTCCGCCGTCGCCGGCATGAATGCCGCGCAGGGCGCCGCCGATCCGCCGCAGGCTGACGAGCCGCGTCGGCTGGAAGAGGCGCGCCTTCATCATCGGTACGAGCGCGCTGCCGCCCGCGACCGCCCGCACGCCGGGGTCGCCGGCGTCGAGCAGTGCGATCGCGTCGTCGATCGTCGCGGGTTCGACGAGCTCGAAAGCCTTCACGAGTGGAGCGGCGTGCGCTGCGCGTCGAGCGCGCCTTTCAGGTTCTCGCCGAACTGGCGCGCGAGCTGGGCGCTCGTCGCGCGGAACACCGGCTGGCCGATGCCGCCCAGCGTGCCCGTCAGCGTGATGTCGGTCGTGTAGTGGATGAGCGTCTCGTGGCCTGCGTCGGCCAGCGTCACGCCGGCGGTCGCCACCACATGACCTGCGAGGCCCACGGCATCACCGGTAATGGTGGCTTCGATCGCGTTCGGCGGATCGATGCGCACGATCTCGATGGTGACCTTGAAGCTGACCGTGACGAACGCGACGCGGCTGCTGAGGACCGCGGAATAACGTGGGGCAGACCTTGTCAGGTCTGCCGGAGCCAGCGCGCACAGGTCGCTGCAGCCGGGGATGCAGGCGGCCAGGCGCTCGGCGTCCTGCAGAAAGGCGAACGCGACGTCACGAGACACGGCCACGTGAACGTCACCGGAGGTCTGCAGGGGCATGGGAGACGCGGATCGTACCACACGGTAAACTGCGCGGCGTGCTCAGAGGGCTGGATCGCGTCCAGTGGAACACGCTCATCGCCTCGAACCTCGGGTGGCTCTTCGACGGTTTCGAGACCTACGCGCTGATTCTCACGGTCGGCGTCGCGATGCAGCAGCTGCTGCCGCCGGAGCAGCATCCGCAGATCGCCGCCTACGCGGGCACCGTCATCGCGGTCACGCTGCTCGGCTGGGGCATCGGCGGCCTGCTGGGCGGCATCCTCGCTGATTACATCGGCCGCAAGCGGATGATGATCGCCGCCGTGCTGGCCTATTCCGTCACCAGCGGCCTGAGCGCGTTCTCCTTCGACTGGACCTCGTTTGCGTTGCTGCGGTTTCTCGTCGGCGTCGCCATCGGCTCCGAGTGGGCGACCGGGTCGTCGATGATCGCGGAGCTGTGGCCCGACCGCGCGCGCGGCCGGGGCGCCGGGCTGATGCAGTGCGGCCTCGGCATGGGGTTCTTCCTAGTCCCCTGGATCGGTGATTACTGACAAAAGTCTGGTCACTGCGCATGCACCTGTTGAGTACGCAGACCAAACCGTCGCATCTTGTCGAGGATCTCGTCTGCGGTCTTTGTCCATTTGAA
>VFYY01000231.1 GCA_016871375.1 Acidimicrobiia bacterium | reverse complement strand
CGTGCCGCGCGCCTTCGGGGAGCGCCGCGTCTGTCGCACGGGCTTCACACCGGCCCCCCGAGCTTCTTGTCGAGCCGCGCGGCCAGGTCGCGCGCCGCGTGACGGCCTCTCGTGCGCAGCAGCTGGTTGCGCGCCGCGACTTCCACGAGGATCGCCAGGCTGCGCCCGGGCGCGACCGGCATCTGAATCAGCGGGATGTGCACCCCCAGCAGATCGTAGACCGCATCGTCCAGCCCGAGGCGGTCGTATTCGCGCGCGGGGTCCAGGCGCTCCAGCTGCACCACCAGCTCCACGCGCTTGGCGGTGCGCGTCGACGCCACGCCGAAGAGATCCCGGATGTTGATCACGCCCAGGCCGCGGACCTCCATATGGTGCCGCGTGAGCTCCGGACAGGTCCCGATCACGGCGCCCTCGCCGCGCCGCCGCACCTCCACGGTGTCGTCCGCGACCAGCCGGTGCCCGCGCACGACGAGGTCGAGCGCGCACTCGCTCTTGCCGATCCCGCTCTCCCCCACGATCAACACGCCCAGCCCGAGAATGTCGATGAGCACACCGTGCACGAGCTGCCGGATCGCCAGGTGATCCTCGAGCAGCGAGCCGAGCTTCGCAATCGCCAGCGGCGTCGTCACGGCGGTCCGCAGCAGCGGCACCTCGTAGCGTTCTGACGCCGCGAGGAGCTCCTCGGGCGGCTGCCAGCCGCCCGTAATCAGCACGCAGGGGATGTCGTGGCTGAACGCAGCGGTGAGCGCGGTGTCGCGGAGCGTGGCGTCCTGGCTTTCCAGGTAGCGGACCTCGCTCTCGCCGAACACGAGCACGCGGCCCGGCTGCAGGTACTCGGCGAAGCCGGCGAGCGCCAGGCCGGTCTTCTGGATGTGCGGGCTGCTGATGGTGCGCTCGAGCCCTGCGCGGCCGCTCAGCAGTTCGAGCGGCAGACCCACCGCCTCGGGCTTGCTGCGGAGCAAGCCGGCGACTGACAGGGCCGGAGCGGTCACCTGCTACGCTTCGGGCTCAATCAACCCGAGGTTCCCGTCCGGGCGGCGGAACAGCACGTTGATCGTGTCCGTCGTCGAGTTGCGGAAGACGATGAACGCGCCGCGGCCGTCGGTGACCTCGAGGGCGGCCTCGTCCACCGACATCGGCTTCACGGCGTAGCGGCGGGCGCGGATGATGCGCGTCCCGGCGTCCGCCTCGACGGCTTCGACCTGCCCGTTCCGTGGCGAGCGGCGGGCGCGCTTGCCCTCCGTCCACTTGCTCTTCAGCTTCTGGGCCTGGTGCTCGACCTTCTCCGCCGCGGCGCCGAGCGCGAGCGGCAGACTGCGGCCGGTGGCGTCGCCGTGCAGGAAGTGCTCGCCGCGCGCGTGGAGCGTGATCTCCACGTGATGGCGGAACTTCTCCCTGGTGATGACCACCTGCACGGAGTGGATGCTGTCGTTCAGCATCCGTGAGAGGTGGTTCAGTCGCTGCTCGACCGCCTTGCGTACGGCCGGCGTGATGGTGACGTGTCGTCCGGTGAGTTCGAGGCGCATGATAGGTTCGCGGCGGGCCGTACAGGCCCGCCCTGCGTAGGGCGCCCCTTCATGGGGCGCCATCCGATCAATAGAGAACTTTGCGCTGGTTCGATGTCGGAATCTTGAGCTCTTCGCGGTACTTCGCAATCGTGCGGCGCGCGAGCTCGAGCCCCTCGCGCTGCAGGATGCTGACGATCTTCGAGTCGCTGAGCGGCTTCCGCGGGTCTTCCTGATCGATGATCTTCCGGATGCGCTGCTTGATCGTGACCGACGAGACCGCCTCGCCGTACGAGCTCGCGATGCCGCTGTGGAAGAAGTACTTCATCTCGAACACGCCCTGCGGCGTGTGCATGTACTTGTTCGTCACCACGCGGCTGACCGTCGACTCGTGCATGCCGATGTCGTTGGCCACGTCGCGCAGCACCAGCGGGCGCAGGTACTCGATGCCGTGATCCAGGAAGTCGCGCTGGAAGTTGATGATGCTGGTCGCGACCTTGTGGATCGTCTTCTGCCGCTGCTCCACCGACTTGATCAGCCACAGGGCGGAGCGGAACTTGTCCTTCACGTAGGCGCGCGTCTCGTCGGTGTTCTCCGCGGCGCTCTTGTCCAGCAGCCGGCGGTAGACGGGCGAGATGCGCAGCTGCGGCAGCCCTTCCTCGTTCAGCACCGCGACGTACTGATCCTCGACCTTCACGACGTAGACGTCGGGGATGACGTACTGCGACTGCGACGGGTTGTAGCGGCTGCCTGGCTTCGGATCGAGATGCCGAATCAGCTCGATGTGCTGTTTCAGATCGTCGATCGACATCCCGAGCTTGCGCGCGAGCTCCGGCACCTGATGGTTCTGCAGCAGGCGCATGTGCTCGGTGACGATGCGCTCGGCGGGGCTGCCGGCCATGCCGAGATGCCGCAGCTGCAGCAGCAGGCATTCCTGGAGGTCGCGCGCGGCGACGCCAATCGGATCGAATCCCTGCAGGAGCCGCAGCGCCCGCTCGACCTCCTCCAGCGGCCACGGTCCCATCGCCGCCAGCTCGTCCACCGTCGCCACGAGCTGCCCGTCGTCGTCGAGGTTGCCGATGATGGCCTCGCCGATCTCGCGCATCAGCGGCTCGTCGGTCTGCATCGAGAGCTGCCACAGCAGGTGGTCCGACAGCGACGCCGCCGTCGAGAGCGTGTTTTCGATGGGCGGGAGCTCCTTGACCTCGGTGGGCGTGCGCGGGCGGTAGCCGTCGTCGAGGTAGTCGCCGAAGAAGTACTCGTAGTCCTGGTCGTCCCAGGTGTCGGTCTTCTCGGGCTGCGGCTTCTCTTCCTGCTTCTCCTGGGTGGCCTCGACCGGCTGCAGCTCTTCCGTAGGCACTTCCTCGAGCATGGGGTTCTCGACCATCTCCTGGTTGAGGAGCTCCGACAGCTCGAGCGTGGACATCGGCAGAAGCTTGATCGCCTGCTGCAGCGAAGGCGTGAGGATCAGCTTCTGGACGAGCTTGGTGTGCAGTTTCTGCGAAATCGCCATGTCGTCAGCGGTCGGTCGCGGGCCCCATCAGCATCTTAATCAAGCCGGAAATCAGCCCCCAGGTAAATCCGGCGGACCTCCTCGTCGGCGGCCAGTGAATCGGGGGTGCCGCTTCGAAAGATTACACCATCGTGCACGATGTATGCCCGATCCGTGATCCGCAGCGTCTCGCGCACGTTGTGATCGGTCACGAGCACGCCGATCCCGCGCTCCTTCAAGTGAAAGATGATCTTCTGGATGTCGCTCACGGCGATGGGATCGATCCCGGCGAAGGGCTCGTCCAGCAGGATGAAGCGCGGAGAAATCACCAGCGCCCGCGTGATTTCGGCGCGGCGGCGCTCGCCGCCCGACAGGGTGTAGGCGGGCGCCTTCGCCAGTGGCGTCAGATTCAGCTCCGCGAGCAGCTCCCGCAGGCGCTCCTGGCGCTCACCGCGGCCCATGTCGAGCGTCTCGAGGATGGCCAGGATGTTCTGTTCCACGGTGAGGCCGCGGAAGATCGACGGCTCCTGCGGCAGGTAGCCGATGCCCTTCCGCGCGCGGACGTACATCGGGTCGTCGGTGACGTCTTCGCCGTCCAGAATGACGCGGCCTGCATCGGGAACCGTCAGTCCGACCGTCATGTAGAACGTCGTCGTCTTGCCGGCGCCGTTCGGACCGAGGAGGCCGACGACCTCGCCGGACGCGACCTCGAGGCTGACGCCGCGCACGACGGTGCGGCCGCTGTAGGACTTGGTGAGCGCCTGGGTGCCGAGGGTCGACATCAACGGGCAGACGGCGGACACGGGCCGCCGCGCCGCGACTGCGTGCGAATCTGCTCCTCGCCGTCCACGATGATGCGCTCGGTGGACTTGAAGAAGGTCACGACCTTGCCTTGCGTCTCGCGGCACGACTCGACGATTTTCACGGGCATGGTGGCGATGCCGGTGATGACGTAGCGCTCGTCCTCCGTGAAGAACGTGAGGCGATCGCCGGTCGCCACGCGCGTGTCGATGCGGGCGGTGACGTTCTGGTAGGCCTCGAGGCGCTCTGCGCGCCCGCCGCCCTCGGCGAGGACGATGTCGATGCGGTTCGCCGCCAGGTTGCCCTGCGGCCCGTTCAACTGCGATCCCGTGCGGCCGAGCGAGACGAGCCGTGTGGCGTCGTCGAAGCGGATCTCCGGCGCGCGGCCGACGGAGATCTCCTTGTCGAGCACGAGGTTCACACGCGCGGCGCCGGTGGCCACGAGGTCGCCGGTCTTCTGGTCGAGCGTGATCACGTCGCCGCGCACGGCGGTGTCTCCCTGCCAGAGCGTCGCCTCGCCGCTGTAGAGGGCCTTGCCGCCCTCGCCCTGATAGTCGAGCAGGCTGCCGTTCACGTTGGCCGCCTGGTTCTGTTCGAGGAGACCGGGCAGGCGCGAGTCCCCGGCCTTCCGTGGCTGCAGTGTGGTCTTGACGTTGCCCTTGGCCAGCATCCGCCGCCCCTGCAGGGTGACGTCGATCGCCTCGGCCTCGATCGCGATCTGCGCATCGGCCACGCGAGGCGTGCCGGCCAGCCTCAGAGTTCCTTTCGCCGGGTCGTACTGCGCCGTGCTGCCGGACGCCTGGAGCCCCTGCTCCTCGAACCGCACGTTCCCGGTGAACACGGCGCCCGTGATGGCGTCGTCGGATCCGAGCGCCACCTGCAGGCTGTCGGACCGCGCCACGCGGGCGGCGCTTCCCGCCTTTGCCTCCTCGCGATACTCGACATCGTCGGCGAACCGCGCGGCCGTGATGCCCTTGCCGGGTTCGCCGGCGGCGTCCACCGCGCGTGCCGTGACCCGCCGCGGAGGC
>VFYY01000230.1 GCA_016871375.1 Acidimicrobiia bacterium | reverse complement strand
GCCCGTCTACCAGGCGGGCACGCTGTCGGGCAACCCCGTGGCGATGACGGCCGGGCTGTGGGCGCTCGCGCGCCTGACGCCGGCGCTCTACCGCGACCTGGCGCACCGCGGCGCGATGCTGGCGGCAGGACTGGCCGAGGCGGCGCGCGCGGCCGGCGTGCGGCTCCAGGTCAACGCGTTCGGCTCGATGCTGACGCCGTTCTTCACCGACGTGCCGGTCCGCGACTACGACTCGGCGCTCGGCGCCAACACCGGGGCGTACGCGACGTTCTTCCACGCCATGCTCGCGCGCGGCGTCTATCCGCCGCCTTCGCAGTTCGAGGCCTGGTTCCTGTCGGCGGCCCATACCGATCGCCACGTCCGACAGACCATTCACGCCGCACGGCGCGCCATGACGGACGTGGCACGGGTGATCTAGGTGCGAGGGGGCGACGGGGCGACGGGGCGACGGGGCCGGGCACCCTCGGACGCACCCTCGCACCTCCGCACCTCCGCTCCCCGCCTGCCGTGACTACCGGCCTCTGGCACGGCGTCGGCGCATACGTCCTGTGGGGCATCCTGCCCGTGTACTGGAAGCTGGTCGCCCACGTGCCGGCGCTGCAGATCGTCGCGCACCGCGTGGTCTGGTCGTTCCTCGTCCTGGCGCTCCTGCTGGTCGTCCGGCGGCGGGTGCGCGCGCTCCGGTCCGTCATGACGCGCCGCGTCGCGGCGACCTACGCGCTGGCGGCCGCGCTCATTGCCGTCAACTGGCTGGTCTACATCTGGGCCGTGGTCTCCGGCTTCCTGCTCGAGGCGAGCCTCGGGTACTACATCACGCCGCTCGTCAACGTGCTGCTGGGCGTGGCGGTGCTGCGCGAGCGGCTGCGTGCGGGGCAGTGGACGGCGGTGGCCCTCGCCGCCGGGGGCGTCCTCCAGCTCACATACGTGTACGGCGCCGCGCCGTGGATCGCGCTGGTGCTCGCCGTGACCTTCGGGCTCTACGGCCTGGTGAAGAACCGCGCGCCGCTCGGCTCGATCGACGGCTTGACGCTCGAAACGGGCGCGGTGGCGGCCGCAGCGGCCATCTACCTCGCGGCGGCGGAGGGCACCGGGACCGGCGCGTTCGGCGCGGCGCCGGCGCTCACGCAGGCCCTGCTCGTCGGCGGCGGACCGTTGACGCTCCTGCCGCTCGTGCTCTTCGCCTCCGCCGCGCGGCGAATCCCGCTCTCGGTGCTCGGCATCCTGCAGTACATCGCGCCGACGATGCAGTTCCTGCTGGGCGCGTTCGTGTACGACGAGCCGCTCACGCGGGTCCGGCTCGTGGGGTACGTGCTCGTGTGGTGCGGGCTCGTCGTGTTCACGGTGGAAGGCGTCTCGCGGCGGCGCGCGGCGGCGCCGGTGTTTGACGAAGCCGTGTGATTAGTTCACAATTTGTGAACAAATGCCGCGGCCCTACCTCACCGATTTCGAGCTGATGATCCTGCTCGCGGTGCTGCGCGTCGGCGACGCGGCCTACGGCGTGCCGATCGCGCGCGAGATCGAGGAGACGGGCGGGCGGCCGGTGCTCCTGGGCGCCGTCTACGCCGCGCTCGATCGTCTGGAGAGGCGCCGGCTCGTCTCGTCGCGCGTGGGCGAGGCGACGGCGGAGCGCGGCGGGCGGGCGAAGCGCTACTTCGCCGTCACCGCCCGCGGCGTCCGCGCCGTGAAGGAGACCCAGCGCGCCCTGACGGCCCTGTCGAGCGGAATCGCCGCGCTGAAAGGGCGCCACGCATGACGCCGGCGGCGCCTCCCCCACCTGTGCCCCGGCGGCTGCTCGAGCTCTTCCTCCCGGAGCATGCCGCGCTGGCCGGCGATCTCCACGAGGAGTTCGGGCGCCGCGGGTCGGCCTGGTGGTACTGGCGGCAGGCGCTCGCCGCCGTCGCCATCCACGTGACGGCCGGGATCGCCGCACGGCCGCTGCTGGCGCTGCGGGCGGCCGCGGCCGGCTGGACGACGCTCTGGCTCTTCTCGTTCGTCGGCGTCGAGATCAATCGCTTCATGTCCGGCTGGTTCCTGGATCGCCTCATTCTGCTGTTCTGGACCCATCCGTTCCCGATGATGTGGGCGACGCAGCTCTCTTACCGCCCCGCGCTGGCGCTCGGCTACCTGATCAGCGGCTGGACCGTCGCCCGCCTGCACCGCACGCACCGTCCGGCGATGCTGGTGGCGTTCACGATGACGGTGTTGCTCTGGACCGGATACGACGAGGTACAAAGATCGCTCACGCGCAGCACGCCCGTCCTGTACCCCGTCTTCGACGTGGTGTTCGCGCCGCTGCCGCTCCTGATCCTGGTCGGGGGCGTGTGGAGCGCGCGCCGTCCGTCTTCCTGACACGTCCGGCGGGCCGTGACGCGGCAAACGCGTTAACATCAGGCCCGCCATGGAGCGATCCACCGCCGACATCTTCTGGGTCCTCCTCGCGGGCGGCCTGGTGTTCCTGATGCAGGGCGGCTTTCTCTGCCTCGAGAGCGGACTGACCCGCACCAAGAATTCCATCAACGTCGCGCTGAAGAATCTCTCCGACTTCGCGGTGGCCGCCATCCTGTTCTGGCTGTTCGGCTTCGCCCTGATGTTCGGCGCCAGCCAGGGCGGCTGGCTGGGCACGACGCTCTTCGCGCCCGATCTGCGTGCGAACGGTCCCTGGCTCGCCGCGTTCTTCTTCTTCGAGGTCATGTTCTGCGCGACCTCCGCCACCATCGTGGCCGGCGCCGTCGCGGAGCGGATGCGGTTCACCGCCTACATGTTCGAGACGGCCGTCATCTCCGGGCTGATCTACCCGCTCTTCGGGCACTGGGCGTGGGGCGGGATGTACGCCGGCGGGCGTGGCTGGCTGGCCGCCAGCGGCTTCGTCGACTTCGCGGGCGCCTCGGTGGTCCACAGCGTGGGCGGATGGGTCTCGCTGGCCGCATTGCTCATCATCGGACCGCGAACGGGCAGATTTCCCGCCGACGGACCGCCCCAGAAGATCAACGCCAACAGTCTGCCGTTTTCGATGCTGGGGGTCGTGCTGCTGTTCTTCGGCTGGTTCGGGTTCAACGGCGGCAGCACGCTTGCCGCCGACGCGCGCGTGCCGGGCATCCTGATCAACACGTTTCTGGGCGGGTCGGCGGGCCTCGTCGCGGGGATATTGCTGGGCTACGCGTTCAACAGGCGGCCCGACGCCGGCATGATCATCAACGGATCGCTGGCGGGACTGGTGGCCGTGACCGCCAACTGCCATGCGACGACCGCCCGGGAGGCCATCGTCATCGGCGCCATCGGCGCCGTGATCGCGGCGTTCGTCGACCGCGAGCTGCAGCGGCGTCGGATCGACGATGCGGTATCGGCCGTGGCCGTCCACGCCGGCGCCGGCGTGTGGGGCACGATGGCCGTGGCGCTGTTCGGGGATCCGGCCCTGCTCGGCACCGGCCTGGCGTGGTGGGATCAGCTGCGGGTGCAGGCCCTGGGCGTGGTGGTGTGCTTCGCCACCTCCTTCGGTCTCGCCACCCTCTGTCTTCGCCTCATCAACCGCGTCTCTCCCCTGCGGGTCACGCCGCACGACGAGCATCAAGGCCTCAACGTCAGCGAGCACGACGAGAAGAGCGAGTTGATCGTGCTGCTCGGCGCGATGGAGGCGCAGGCCCAGTCGGGCGAGCTCAAGGGGCGGGTGCCGGTCGAGCCGTTCACGGAGGTTGGGCAGATCGCCCGCCAGTACAACCGCGTGATGGAGGCGCTGGAGAAGGCCGTCGGCACGTATCAGGGCATCTTCAACCACGCCGTCGAGGGGATCTTCCAGATTGCGCCCGACGGGCGCTGCCTCAGTATTAACCCCGCGATGGCGGCCATCTGCGGCTATGCGTCGGCCGACGAACTGCTGCAATCGGTCACCGACGTCCGACGACAACTATTCGCGAGTGCCGACAGCTGGGCCGAGTTCAGCTGGCAGATCGAGCGGCACGGGCGCATCGACAATTTCGAGGCGCAGATCCGCCGTAAGACGGGCGTGCTCACCTGGATCTCCACCAATGCCCACCTCGTCCGCGACGAGGACGGCAGGGTGCTGTACTACGAGGGGATGGCGTCCGACGTGACCGACCGCAAGGCTGCCGAGGCACAACTCGCGCTGCGGACCGCCGAGCTGGCGCGCTCCAACTCGGACCTCCAGCAGTTCGCCTATGTCGCATCGCACGACCTCCAGGAGCCGCTCCGGATCGTCAGCAGCTACGCACAGCTCTTCGAGGACCGCTACCGGGCGCAGGTGGACGCGAAGGGACAGAAGTGGATCACGTACATGGTGGACGCGGCCCAGCGCATGCAGCGGCTCATCGAGGACCTGCTCGTCTACTCGCGGGTGGATACGACGAGCAAGACGCCGTCGGCGGTCGACCCGCACGAATGTGTGCAAGAGGCGCTGGCCAACCTGCGCCTGGCGATCGACCGCCGGGGCGCCGAGGTCACCCACGAAGCGCTGCCGCCCGTTCTGGCGGACCGGCGCCAGTTGACGCAGCTTTTCCAGAATCTCGTCGGCAACGCCCTCAAGTACTGCGACGACGCGCGCCCGCGCGTGCACATCGGGGGAGGGCGCGACGGGGCGCACGGGCGCTTCTCGGTGCGTGACAACGGCATTGGCATTGACCCACAATTCCACGAACGCATCTTCGGCGTGTTTCAGCGGCTGCACGAACGAGGCCGGTACGAGGGGACCGGCATCGGCCTGGCCATCTGCAAGAAGATCGTCGAGCGGCACGGAGGCAGAATCTGGGTCAAGTCCGAGCCGGGCAAGGGCGCGACGTTTCACTTCACGCTGCCGCTGGCCGGACAGGAGTGACCTGACCGGAGGCGCGTGGCGGCGGGGGCATCGTGATGACCGTCG
>VFYY01000229.1 GCA_016871375.1 Acidimicrobiia bacterium | reverse complement strand
GACCCGAACGACCCGAACGGCCCGAACGACCCGAACGACCCGAACGTCTACGCGACGGAGATCTCCCGCTCGATCCGGAATCGAAGTCGCGCGTGCGCGGTGCGGAGCGCACCTTCGACGCCGGCGGCGGCGGTCCCTCGGGCGAAGATGAATCCCAGGTAGCTCTTCCCCTCGGGCAGCGGCACGAGCACGGCGTCCGGCTTCATCGTGATCTGGATCCCGTCGATGCCGGCGACCGCGCGCGCGGCCTCCACCCCTTCGACACCGCGGTAGATCCCCCGCTGCGGAATCGGAATCATCATGACGCCCGACGCTTCGCCCTCGCGCGTGAACGCGGACACGTCTTCACCGAGCGCATGCCGGAGCAGGACTTCCTCGAGCGAAGTCCCCGTTGCCTCCTGCCCGCTGCCGGCTGCCCGCTGCCCACTGAAGCGCAGCGCCTTCGAGCAGAGACCGCCGATCGGACGCGCGGCAACCTCGAGGACGTAGACCTCCGGGCCCTCAACGCCTGCCCGACTCTCGACACGGCACTCCGCGTGAATCGGACCATGCCGCAGGCCGAGCGCGGCGACCGCGGCGGCGACGGCCTCCTCGATCGCCCGCTGCACCGCCTCGGGCGCGCGCGAGGGGGTGACGTAGATCGTCTCCTCGAAGAACGGGCCGTCGAGCGGATCGGGCTTGTCGAAGATCGCCAGCAGGCGCAGCGTGCCGTGGTCGAGCAGCCCTTCGACGGCGAACTCGCGCCCCGGGATGAACGACTCGATCATCGCCATCTCGTGCGCCTCGTCGCGCTCGATGCGCACGTCGGGCGACTGCAGCAGGCGGCGCAGCCGCTCGAACGCGGCGACGAGCTCCTCCGCCGTGTTGACGCGCATCACGCCGCGGCTGCCGGACAACGCAAGCGGCTTCACGACCGCCGGATACGACGCCGACCGGGCCAGCGCGCGCGCGTCCGCATGAATGGAGACCGGCTCGAACGAGGGCACGGGGAGACCAGCGTTCCGCATCGCCTCACGACTCGCGAGCTTGTTGCGGCTGCGGAACGCGGCGTCCGGCGGATGGCCGGGAAGGCCGAGGACCTGCGCCACGGCGGCCGCCAGCGTCGCCGGCCGGTCGCCAACCGCAAGAATGCCGTCGGGCCGCGATCCCTCAAGTGCCGCGACGACCGCGCCGGCCGACGCCTCCGCCTCGTGAAAGCGGACGGCAATCGCCTGATCCCACCACGGGTCCTCGAGCCGGTCGCACCGATCGCTGGCGAACACCAGCCGCACACCCAGCTTCTCGGCCGCCTCGCCGAACGCGCGAATCTGGTAGCCGGTCGTCGTCGCGATGAGCAGGACTCTCTTCACGGCTAGAACGTTTCGAGCGGCTCCGCGCAGCAGTACCACGGCTCGCTGAGCGTGGGGGGAAGCAGCCGGCCGAAGGGGCGGCGGGCGCGGGGCTCGGTGCCCGCGAGCGCCGCGATCCCGCGGAACGTCTGCAGACGCGGCGCGTGCGCCGACCCGGCGACAAGCGTCATGACCTGCTGCTGCAGGGCGTCGACCGCGGGATCCGCGTGCACCCACGGGCAGGTGAGCGACGCGGGGTCGAACTCCGAGACTGCGCGGCGGATGTCCGGCAACTCCAGCAGCGGCGACCCGGCGGTAATCAGCAGGCGGATGGCAAGCTGAATCGGCGCCACGTGGTCGATGAGATCGAGCGTGTCGAGTAGCTCGATCAGCTCCGCATACCCCTCCCTCGTCGTCCACGGCGTGAACGGAACGAACGTGGGGGCCAGCGTCAGCCCGGCATCGCGGCACAGTGACACCGCGCGCACGAAGCCGGCTCTCGTGTGACCCTTCCGCAGGTGCTCTAGGACCGTGTCGTCGATGGACTCGACCGCACTCGTCACGAACAGGCAACCGGTCTCCCGCAGCACGGGCAACATGTCCGCGTGCGCGAGGAGATGCTCGATCTTGATCGTGACGTCGTAGGTCGTCCCCGGGCACTCCGCGGCAAGGCGTTCGACGATGCGCCGCGCGTGCGTGGGCCCGTTCAGGAAGTCAGGGTCGCCAAACGTGAGGTCTCACTGCTCAGCTCCCAAATCCCGACTTCCAACTCCCAAGGCGCGCACGTCGCGCGGCTGGCGTTCGTACAACCCGATCGGAATGGTCTGCTCCCGCTGCAGCAGTACGCGTCCCTGCAGATGCCGGACGGCCGCCGTCGCGTGACGGGCAGCACCGATGCCACGCGCGGCTGCAAGCATCTGTGCCGTCATTGCCCGATCGTTCCGGTCTACCAGGGCCAGGTCGCCCTTCTTCAGCGCCGCCTCCACATCGTCCACTTCAGGAGTCCAGGTGCCCTTGTCCCACAGCATGACGATGCCGGCGCCGTAGCCGGACGGGATGACGCCTTCGAAGTCGCCGTACTCGATCGGATGGTTCTCGACCATCATCGCCAGCCGCTTGGTGGCGGGGTCGAGCGCGGGACCCTTGGGGACGGCCCACGAGAGCAGCACACCGTCGTGTTCGAGCCGGAAGTCGTAATGGAGGTGGCTGGCGAGGTGTTTCTGGACGCAGAAGAAGCGTGCCGTGCGCCCCGTCGGCGACGTGTGCGCCTTCTCGCCCGCGGGCTCCGGAGACTCGCTGAAGTTGCGCTTGGCTTTGTATTTCTCGAGCGCCACGGCTACTGCGCGTGTTCCAGCCGCGTGACGGGACGGGCGACGAGGAACATGACCAGGCCCGCGCCGATGCCGAAGGCCGCCACCGCGCTGAAGAGGCCCGGAAGCGTCCAGGCTTCGTAGAGTCCGGCGATGCGGCCGCCGATGTAGTTGCCGGCCGAAAGGGCCAGGAACCAGAAGCCCATGATGAGGCCGCCGATGCGCACTGGCGCCAGCTTCGTCATCGCGCTCATGCCGACTGGGGAGAGCGACAGCTCACCGCACGTGTGCAGCAGGTACGTGAGGACGAGCCACATCGGGCTCACCATCACGCCGCCCTCCGCAAGGATCGCCGCCGCGATCAGCACGCCGAACCCCGACCCGACGAACACCAGCCCGAGGCCGAACTTCACGGCGTTCGACGGCTCCTTGTGTGTGCGGCCGAGCGTGAGCCAGATCCACGCGAACACCGGCGCCAGCATGATGATGAAGATCGCGTTCATCGACTGCAGCCACGACGCGGGAAACTCGTACCCGGCGATCGATTTCTCCACGGCGCGTTCCGCGAAGAGGTTGAACGTGGAACCCGCCTGCTCGAACTGCGACCAGAAGAGCGCCGCCGCGACGAAGAGGACGGCGATCGCGTAGAGCCGCTTGCGCTCCTCGCGCGTCCAGCCGCCCGAGAAGAACAGCCAGCCGAGGAAGGCGACGACGAGCCCAAGCAGGAAATAGCCGGCCGCATCCGCCACCTGGGTCGCGGTCACGGGGAGCATCCCGGTGAACGCGCCGATGCCGAAGATCGCCAGCAGGACCACGACGGCCGTCGTCCAGCGCACCGCGATGCGGCGCTGCACGGACTCGTCGCTGGCGCCGCGCGTCGCGGGGTGCTTGCTCGCTTCGCCGAGGTACTTGAGGCCGAACACGTACTGCACGAGGCCAAGGACCATCCCCACGCCCGCGGCCGCGAAGCCGAGGTGCCAGTCCACGCGCTGGCCGAGATATCCGCACACCAGCGGCGCCACGAAGGCGCCGGTGTTGATCCCCATGTAGAAGATCGAATACCCCGCGTCGCGCCGCGCATCGTCCGCGCTGTAGAGGCGTCCGACGATGACGCTGACGTTGCCCTTCAGCAGCCCCGTGCCGACGACGATGAGGAAGAGGCCGAGGTAGAAGGTCGAGAGCGACGGCACGGCCATGCTGAAGTGGCCGGCCGAGATGAGGATGCCGCCGTAGAGCACCGCCCGCTGGCCGCCGATCAGGCGGTCCGCGATCCAACCGCCGGGCAGCGTCGTCAGGTACACCATCGAGGTGTAGAGCCCGTAGATGGCGCCGGCTGTCGCCGCGTCGAAGCCGAGCCCGCCGGCGGCGGGCGCGGCGGTCATGAAGAGGATCAGCAGGGCGCGCATCCCGTAGTAGCTGAAGCGCTCCCACATCTCGGTGAAGAAGAGCGTGGAGAGGCCGCGGGGATGGCCGAAGAACGCCGTGTCATAGCCCGCAGGCGCCAGCGGCTCGACCGGCTGCCGCAGCGCCGCGCTGCCCGGATTCACAAGGGAAGATTACATTCAATGTGCTTCTGCCGGCTCATACAATGTTTCGATGCGCGCGGTGCTGATTTCGACGTATGACCTCGGCCGCCAGCCGTTCGGCCTCGCGTCGCCGGCGGCGTGGCTGCGGCGCGCGGGCGTCGAGGTGACGTGCGTGGACGTGTCGCGCGAGCCGCTCGACGAGGCACAGGTGGCGGCGGCGTCGCTCGTCGCGTTCTACCTGCCGATGCACACCGCCACACGGCTGGCCGCGCCGCTCATCGACGTGGCGCGCCGCGTGAACCCGTCGGCGCGGCTCTGCGCCTACGGTCTCTACGCGCCGCTCAACGAGCAATGGCTGCGCGAGCGCGGTATCACGGACGTGCTCGGCCCCGAAGCCGAACAGGACCTGTTCACGCTCGACGGCTACAAGCTGAAGGGGTCGTGGGTCCTCGTGCGGACCAGGGGCGGCGGCTGGCCTGGGCGCCGAAGCCCTGGCGAAGGCGACGCCGGCGGCGGCGACCGGTCGTGGCTCCTGATCAAGCACCGCGACGACTGGGCGGGTCCAGTGGACATCGCCGAGTTCGCGCCGCTCAGCGTGAAGAGCAAGGGCGACTTCGCCGACATCCTCGCCCAGGACAATCCCGGCATCTGGCGCTCGAATCGTCCGGCCAGGGGCGGCGAAACGGGCGCGATGTTCGAGAAGATCATCAAGCGGGCGGTGGAAATGCGTTCGGATCGTTCGGATCGTTCGGGCCGTTCGGATC
>VFYY01000228.1 GCA_016871375.1 Acidimicrobiia bacterium | reverse complement strand
CTGGTGCTCGGCGACGACGCGCGCGAGCGGCACCGTCAGGTCGTAGCGCAGCGCGAGGTCCGCCTGCCCGGTCGCCTCGTGCTCGCCGCGCTTCAGGATCTTGAAAATGAGCCGGTTGCCCTCGTCGCCGTACTTGCCGAGCAGCGTCTCGATGTTCTCGACGGCGGGCGTCTCGAGTGGCTCGAAGCCATAGGACTCGTACACGCGCTCGATCACGCCGATGACGTACTCGCGGCGCCGCACGTCTTCCGGCAGGAAGTCGCGCATCCCGCGGGCTGGCTCTGTGCGTGGCTTCTCGCTCAAGCGGTGGTGGGCTCGTTCTGGAAATCGAGGCGGTAACGGACATAGTTGTCCGCGTACCACTTGATGGAGGCGTCTTCCTCGGCCGTCAGCGGGCGCTTCACCTTCGCGGGAACGCCCATCACCATCGAACCAGGCGGGACCACCATGCCCTCAGGGATCAGCGCGCCCGCGGCGACGATCGACCCGGTGCCGATGTGCGCCCCGTTCAGCAGGATGGCGCCCATGCCGACGAGGCACCGGTCCTCAATCGTGCAGCCGTGAATCACCGCGCTGTGCCCGATGGTCACGTCGTCGCCGATCACGGTGGGATGCGTGTCGCGCATCACGTGCACCAGCGTCAGGTCCTGGATGTTCGACCGCGCGCCGATCCGCACGTAGTGCACGTCGCCCCGGACGACGACGTTCATCCAGACGCTGCTCTCCGGTCCGAGGTGGACGTCGCCGATCACCTGCGCGCTGACGTCGACGAACGCCGTGGGATCGACGGTGGGAAGGATCGACCGGTACGGGCGTAACACGTGGGAATTATACCGGGCGACGCATGCGTCGCCCCTACCGCGTCGTCGGGGCGCGGCATGCCGCGCCCGTCAGAGTTTCGGCAGAGTCAGCCCCTGCTGCTTCTGGTACTTGCCCTTCTTGTCCGCGTACGAGACCTCGCAGCTCTCGTCGCTCTGGAAGAAGAGCACCTGCGAGATCCCCTCGTTGGCGTAGACCTTGGCGGGCAGCGGCGTCGTGTTCGAGATCTCGAGCGTGACGAAGCCCTCCCACTCGGGCTCGAACGGCGTGACGTTCACGATGAGGCCGCAGCGGGCGTAGGTGGACTTGCCGACGCAGACGGTCAGCACGTCGCGCGGGATGCGGAAGTACTCGACCGTCCGGGCCAGGGCGAACGAGTTGGGCGGGATGATGCAGACGTCCGCCTTCACGTCCACGAACGAGCGGCTGTCGAAGTTCTTGGGGTCGACGACCGTGCTGTTGATGTTGGTGAAGACCTTGAACTCGTCGGCCACGCGGATGTCGTAGCCGTACGACGACAGGCCGTAGGAGATGACGCCGGCGCGGACCTGACGGTCCTCGAACGGCTCGATCATGCCGTGCTCGAGGGCCATCTTCTTGATCCACCTGTCCGCTTTGATCGACGGCATGGGCGAGTGGCTAGCGCCGCGTGAAGAGCATCATCAGCAGTGTCAGCACGATGCTCGCGAGGATCGACGTCGCGAGCGGAAAATAGAACGAGAAGTTCCCGCGCCGGATCGTGAAGTCACCGGGAAGGCGCCCGATCGGCAGCCCCATCGTGATCAGCAGCCCGATGGCCGCGATCACGAGCCCCAGGATGACCAGCAGCCGGCCCACGTCAGATCATTTCCATCCCGCGGAAGAAGTACCCGAGCTCGAAGGTTGCCGTCTCCGGCGCGTCCGAGCCGTGCGTCGCGTTGCGGCCGATCGACTCGCCGAAGTCGCGGCGCAGCGTGCCCGGGTCGGCCTTCTTCGGATCGGTGGCGCCCATCGTCTCGCGCCACTTCCGGATCGCGTCCGGCGCCTCGAGCGCCAGCAGGACGCATGGGCCCGACGACATGAACGTGGTCAGCTCCCCGAAGAACGGGCGCTCGCGGTGGACGGCGTAGAAGCCCTCGGCCTCCCGCTTGGTCAGGTGCTGCAGCCGCATGGCGCGCACCGTGAACCCCGCCTCGTCGATGCGCGCGAGGATCCTGCCGGCGAGCCTCCGCTCGACCGCGTCCGGCTTGATGATCGCAAATGTTCTTTCCATACCCGCCCTACTCGCCCTACCCGCCCTACCCGCCCTACTTGCCCAGGACTTCCTTGATCGCCTTGCCCATATCAGCGGGGCTCTTGACGACCCTCACGCCGGCGGCGCTGAGCGCGGCCATCTTCTCGGCCGCGGTGCCCTTGCCGCCCGCGATGATCGCGCCCGCGTGCCCCATGCGACGTCCGGGCGGCGCCGTCTGGCCGGCGATGAACCCGACCACCGGCTTTCTGAACCCGCGCTTGATGAAGTCGGCCGCCTCTTCCTCGGCGGTGCCGCCGATCTCGCCGATCATGATCACCGCGTCGGTGTCCGGGTCGTCGGCGAACAGCTCGAGCGCGTCGATGTGCGTCGTGCCGATGAGCGGGTCGCCGCCGATGCCGATGCACGTCGTCTGTCCCATCCCCTGCCGCGTGAGCTGGTGGATGGCTTCGTAGGTCAGCGTGCCGCTCTTGGACACGATGCCAATCCGCCCTTCGCGGCAGATATGGCCGGGAATGATGCCCGCCTTGGCCTTCCCGGTGGAGATGATGCCCGGGCAGTTCGGGCCGACGAGCCGCGTGCCCTTGCCCTCCATGAACGTCATCACCTTCAGCATGTCCACCACCGGAATACCCTCGGTGATGCACACCGCCAGCGGGATCCGCGCGTCGGTCGCTTCCATGATCGCGTCGGCCGCGAACGGCGGCGGCACGAAGATCACGGTGGCGTTGGCGCCGGTCTCGCGCACCGCGTCGTGAACGCTGTTGAAGATCGGCCATCCCTCGTGCGTCGAGCCGCCCTTGCCGGGCGTGACGCCGCCGACCACGTTGGTGCCGTACGCCGCCGCCTGCTTGGCGTGGAAGGTTCCCTCGCGCCCAGTGAGCCCCTGAACAATCAGCCGCGTATTGTCGTCGAGTAGAACGGACACTTTTGACCTTTGACCTTTGACCTGCGACTTACACCTTCTTCGCCAGCGACACGACCTTCTCGGCGGCCTCGCCCATCGAATCGGCCGTCGTGAAGTTCAGGCCGCTCTCCTTCAGCATCCGCTTCCCTTCCTCGACGTTGGTGCCCTCCATCCTGATCACGATCGGCACCGGGACGCCCAGCTCCTTCACCGCGGCAATCACGCCCTGCGCGAGCACGTCGCACCGCAGGATGCCGCCGAAGATGTTGATGAGCACCGCCTTCACGTTCTTGTCGGACATCAGGATCTTGAACGCGTTGCGGATCTGCTCGGCGTTGGCGCCGCCGCCGACGTCCAGGAAGTTTGCCGGCTCGCCCCCCGCCAGCTTGATGATGTCCATCGTCGCCATCGCGAGGCCGGCGCCGTTGACCATGCAGCCGATGTTGCCGTCGAGGCGGATGTAGTTGAGCGAGAACTTCGACGCCTCGACCTCGAGCGGGTCCTCCTCGGTGATGTCGCGCAGGTCGCGGAGGTCCGGGTGGCGGTAGAGCGCGTTGTCGTCGAAGCTGACCTTCGCGTCGAGCGCCAGCAGGTCGCCCTGCTTGGTGAGGATGAGCGGGTTGATCTCGATCATCGACGCGTCGGTCTCGATGAACGCGCGGTAGATCGCGTCGAGCAGCTTGACGAGCTTGTTGGCCGCGCCCGATTCCAGCCCCATCCCGAACGCGAGCTTCCGCGCCTGGAACGGAATGACGCCGGTGCCCGGATCCACGACCTCGCGCAGGATCTGCTCGGGATGCGAGGCGGCCACCTCCTCGATGTCCATGCCGCCGGCGGCGCTCGCGATGATCACCGGCGACGCGGTGGCGCGGTCGATGACGATGCTCAGGTAGAGCTCGCGGTCGATCTGGAGCCCTTCCTCGATGAGCACGCGGCCGACCTTCCTGCCCTCCGGGCCCGTCTGGTGGGTGACGAGCGTCATCCCGATCATCTGCTTGGCGAGCTGCTCGGCGTCCTCGGCCGATCGCGCCAGCTTCACGCCGCCGCCCTTGCCGCGGCCGCCCGCGTGAATCTGCGCCTTGACGACGGCGATGTCGCCGCCGAGCCGCCGCGCGATCTCGCCCGCTTCGGCGGACGAGAACGCGACTTCACCGCGCGGGACGGGCACGCCGAACCGCGCAAGAACTGACTTGGCCTGATATTCGTGGATTTTCAAGACGCGTGAGGCTCCAGCGAGTGGGGAAACCGAACAATCGTATTTCCCTCGCCGGAGAGCGTCAAGAAGCGGACGCTGGCGTGCGGCGGAGAACGGAGACGGCGAGAAGCCGCCAGCGAGCGAGCCGACGACCGTGACGGTCACGGCGCGCCTCACCCGGCTGCCCTCGCTCCGGGTCAGGACGGCGGCCAGCACCCGATCGCGAGACTCCCGGCTTCGCGCGTCATGTTCGATGCGGGCGCGGACGGTCGCATGGCCGGGCTCGGACGCGATGCGAGGCGTCTGAGACGAAGATGTAGCCGGGCCGCGCGGGGGCGCCCGCCCGCCACACGTCATCACGATACGCTTTCGTTGCCCTGATACCACGAATCTACGTGTTTGTAGGATTGGCGCGGCCGGTGGCGTTTCTGCTACGTTACTCGCGCGTTTTCACGGGAATGACAGGATGTTCTTCAGCGAGAGGAGCGGCATGACTCGTCAGGCGTTCGGAGCAGGTGCACTCGCACTCGTCATTCTGGCGGTCCCCGCCGTCTCCGCGCAGGCGCCGCAGGGACGAGCTGGTGGCGCTGCACAGGGTCGCGGCGGCCGGGGCGCGGCGCCGGCGCTGCCCGAGCCCACGAATCTGCAGATTCTTCCGAAGGACATGACGCGGCAGCAGGTCGTCCCGATCATGCAGGGCTTCAACGCGGCGCTCGGCGTCGCGTGCAACTACTGCCACGTGACGGCCCAGGACGCCGCGGCCGGCCGCGGCCGCGCTGCGGGCCCGGCGCCGGCT
>VFYY01000227.1 GCA_016871375.1 Acidimicrobiia bacterium | reverse complement strand
CGGACAATTCGACGCCGGCATCCAGTTCGCGCTCGAGCGGATGCTCGTCGACCCGGACTTCCTGCTGCGCGTCTACCGCGACCCGGCGGCGCCGGCCGCGGGCGCCTACCGCCTGAGCGATCTCGAGCTCGCCTCGCGCCTGTCGTTCTTCCTCTGGAACAGCGTGCCCGACGCGCGGCTGCTCGACACCGCCGAGCGCGGGCAGCTCTCCACGCCGGCGGTGCTGGAGCGGGAGGTCCGCCGGATGCTGGCCGACCCGCGCGCCACGCGCGCGCTGGTCGGCAACTTCGCCTCGCAGTGGCTCAACCTGCGCCGCGTGCGCGAGGTCATCGTGCACCCCGACTTCTATCCCGACTTCGACGAGAGCCTGCTCGAGGCCTTCGAGGAGGAGACGCGGCTCTTCATCGCGAGCACGCTCCAGGAGGATCGCAGCGTCCTCGACCTGCTGCGCGCCAATTACACGTTCGTCAACGAGCGGCTGGCGCGGCACTACGGCATCCCGGGCGTCTACGGCAGCCGCTTCCGCCGCGTGACGCTGTCGGACCCGGACCAGCGCGGGGGGCTGCTCGGCCACGGGTCGATCCTGGCGACGACGTCGTATCCGGATCGCACGTCGCCGGTGCTGCGCGGCAAGTGGCTGCTCGACAACCTGTTCGGCACGCCGCCGCCACCCCCGCCGCCCGACGTGGACACGACGCTGCCCGAGCCGAAGCCGGGCGAACGGCCGCGGACGATCCGCGAGCGTCTGGCGCAGCACCGCACCAACCCGGTCTGCTCGACCTGCCATTCGGCGATCGATCCCGTGGGATTCGCGCTGGAGCACTTCGACGTGATCGGCGGATGGCGCACGGCCGATGAAGCCGGCCGGCCGGTGGACGCCACCGCGACCACGGCGAGCGGCGCCAGCGTGAACGGCCTGTCCGGGCTGCGCGCGCTCCTGCTCGCGCAGGACGGCCGGTTCCCCGCCACGGTGACGGAGAAGCTGCTCGCCTACGCGGTCGGGCGCCGCACCGAGTACTACGATCGGCCGGCGGTGCGCCGGATCGTCCGCGAGGCCGCCGCCGGCGACTACACCTGGTCGGCTGTTGTCATGGGCGTCGTGAAGAGCCCGGCGTTCCAGATGCGAGCGAAGAACTGAAGTAGGGGCGACGCATGCGTCGCCCGTAAGGAGACATGATGTCCCTGCTCACCCGGAAATCGCTGCCACGGCGGACCGTGTTGCGCGGGCTCGGCGCCGCGCTCGCCTTGCCGGTGCTCGACGCGATGACCCCGGCCCTGCGCGGGCGGGCGACACCCGTGCACCGCTTCCAGGCCTTCTACGTCCCGAACGGCATGGCGATGGAGTACTGGACGCCGACGGGGCTCGGCGCCGATTTCCAGTTCTCGCGGATTCTCGAGCCGCTGGCGCCGTTCCGGAGCCAGCTCCTCGTGATCTCCGGCCTGAAGTCGTCGTGGAACTACATTCACGCGGGCGCCTCGGGATCGTTCCTCACCGGCACCATTCGCGGCGGCCGCAACGAGGTGGAGATCTTCGCCGACGTGTCGATGGACCAGATCCTGGCGCGCCGGTTCGCGAAAGACACGCAGGTGGCCTCGCTCGAGCTCAGCATGGACGCCCCCAACAACGCCGGCGCGTGCACCGGCAACCTGAGCTGCGTCTACACCCACACGCTGTCGTGGCGCAGCGCGACGCAGGCGCTGCCGATGGAGTACAACCCGCGCGCGGTCTTCGAGAAGCTTTTCGGCGACAGCGGCAGCACCGAGGCGGCGGCGCGTCAGGCCCGGCTGCGCCAGCAGAAGAGCATCCTCGACTCGGTGAACGACAAGCTCGCCGCGCTGCGGCGCCAGCTCGGGCCGGGCGATCGCGGCAAGGTCGAGGAGTACGCCGAGGCCGTGCGCGACGTCGAACGGCGCATCCAGAAGGCGGAGGAACAGCAGGCGCTCGACATCCCGGCCATCGACCAGCCGCAGGGCGTGCCGCCCGTCTTCGAGGACCATCTCGCGCTGATGTTCGACCTGAAGGTGCTGGCGCTGCGCTCGGACCTCACGCGCGTCATCTCCTTCATGATCAGCAAGGAGCAGAGCGCGCGGCCGTACCCGCAGATCGGCGTGGCCGAGGCGCATCATCCGCTGTCGCATCACGGCAACCAGCCGGAGCTCATCGCGCAGATGTCGCGCATCAACCGCTACCACGCCGAGCTCTTCGCGGGGTATCTGTCCAAGCTGCGTCAGACGCCAGACGGGGATGGGTCGCTCCTCGACCACATGACCATCCTGTACGGCGCCGGCATCTCGAACAGCAACGCGCACTCGGGCGAGAACCTGCCGCTCCTCCTCGCCGGCGGCGGCGCCGGACGGCTGCAGGGCGGGCGCCACCTCGTGTTCACGGACAAGCCCTCCATGGCGAACCTGCTCGTCACGCTGATGGAGAAGATGGACGTGCCCGTCGAGAAGATCGGCGGCAGCACGGGAAGGCTGTCGATCGATGCGTAGCCGCGCCTTCGTCGCGTTCGCGGCACTCATCGCGCTCGCCGCCCCGCACGTCGCGGCGGCCCAGGGCGACGGCACCACGCCGCTCCACTGGGCGGCGTACAAGGACGACGTCGCGGGCGCGGCGGCGCTCATCAAGAGCGGCGCCGACGTGAACGCGGCGAACGATCTCGGCGCGACGCCACTGTGGCTGGCCAGCCTGAACGGCAGCACGCCGATGGCGCGCACGCTCCTGCAGGCCGGCGCCAATCCCAACCTCGCGCTCCTCGCGGGCGAGACGCCGCTGATGGTCGCCGCCCGGGCCGGCAGCGCGGACGTCGTCGACCTGCTGGCGTCCAAGGGCGCCAACCTGAACGCGCGCGCGGCGCGCGGCCAGACCGCCCTGATGTGGGCCGTCGCGCAGAAGCACGCCGACGTGGTCACGGTCCTGCTGGCGCACGGGGCCGACGTGCACGCCCGCTCGGAGGTGTGGAGCCAGATGATGGCCGTGCCGCCGCACGGCCGGCTCGAGTACAACCGCCTGATTCCGCACGGCGGCGACACGGCGCTGCTCTTCGCGGCGCGCGCCGGCGACCTCGCCTCGGCGCGGCTGCTCGTGGACGCCGGCGCCAACGTCAACGACGCGGATGCGTGGCGCGTCACCGCCGTCACGCTCGCCGCGCACGCCGGCTTCACCGACGTCGTCGAGTTCCTGCTCGACAAGGGCGCGAGCCCTGATTCGCCGGACGCCGATTTCGCCGCGCTGCACGTGGCGGTGATGCGGCGCGACACGCGCATGGCCGCGGCGCTGCTGACGCACAGGGCGGATCCGAACGTCAGGCTGCGCAACTGGACGCCCACGCGCCGCTCGTCCAACGACTTCCACTTCCCGCAGCACCTCGTCGGCGCGACGCCGCTGTGGCTCGCCGCGCGCTTCAGTCATCCGGAGCTGATGCGCCTGCTCGTGAAGCACGGCGCCGACCCGCGGTTCGTGCACGAGGCGGAGTACTGGGCAGACGGGCTGACGGCGGCGCGGCGGCGCGAGGCGACGACGGTGCTCATGGCGGCGGCGGGCATGGGCGCGGCGGGCGCCCCGCCGTGGGTGCCGCTGACGCGCGAGGAGCGCGAGCCGCTGATGCTCGAGTCGGTGAAGGCGGCAGTGGAGCTCGGTGCCGACCTCGACGCGCGCAACGCGGACGGCAGGACCGCGCTGGACGGCGCCATCGCCGCCAAGCTCGAGCCGGTGGTGAAATTCCTCAGTGAACGGTCGCGGTGAGGCGTTTCAGCTGGTCGACGGAATGCGGCGGGAGCCCGACGAACTCCACGGCGATGTGATGCTCGATTTTCGGCATCCCTGAATCCGTCATCGGCATCGTGCGGTGGACGGCCGTCCGCACGACGCGCCCGCGCAGCAGAATGCTCTCCTCATTCCAGCGCAGGACGAACGCCAGAAACTCCCCCGAGCTCTGCGGGAACTGGGCGCGGATGGCCGCGCCCGAATCGCTGATGTCGATCAGCTCCCCGTCGCGCGCGTACATGGCTACCTTCAGCGGCCCCGGCTGCACACGCAGAGCCCGGCGCCGCTCCTGATTGGAAGACAAACCTGACGATGATATCAGCCCGTCAATCGAGGCTTCGCGGCGTGGACTTTAGTCCTACACTCCCAGCAGACTCAAACGAACAGGAAGGTCAGCCTACTCGCACTGCTGCGCGACGGGCGTGACCGTGGTCACGTTGATCCCGTCCACGCCGCCCTCGCCGATGAGCGCCCCGGTCGCCGTCATCTTCCACCCCACGTACTTGTCGAGCCGCGTCAGCACGAACATCAGGTTGAAGGACGCGTCGCCTAGCGGTGCGGCTGCCACCGTGGCGTTCTGGTTCGCAGGCGTCACGCGCTCCGGCCGCGACGCCTTCACGAGGCGCCATCCGCTGCCCGCCTTCTCGAGACAGCCCACCACGCGCGCGAGCGTCGTCGCCGGCAGCTCGCCGGGGCCGTCCTTCGCAATGATGCGCACTCCCACGGCGGACGGCTGCGCCAGCTCGGCGGTTCCCGTCGGCAGGTCGTTGCTCCTGAGGATGGGCGCGACGATGTCGACGTAGGTGCTCATGGGGAGCGTGCCGGCGAGGGAGCCGTCCTCGGAGAACGGCATGTTCTTGCTGACGTGGCCGAGCAGGTCGCCGACCGTCTGCTCGCGCCAGGACGTCCAGAACGTCTCGCCCGCGAGCGCAGGCCCTTCGCCGCCCTGCAGCGAGGCGCCGTGGCACTCGGCGCAGTTGGCCGCGTAGAGGATCCTGCCCCGCGCCGCCTGTGCGTCGGTATAGGCGCCGTCCCACACGCTGCGCGGGGCCTGCGCCGCTCCGATAGTGGTTCCAATGACTACGAGATAGATGATGAAGGGAAGACCGAGATACCGCATATGTTCGACACGATACATCAAGCGCAGGTGGGGCCAGTAGGGCGGGTGGGGCGAGTGGGCTCGATTTGCCCTACCCGCCCTACCCGCCTTACCCCCCCTACC
>VFYY01000226.1 GCA_016871375.1 Acidimicrobiia bacterium | reverse complement strand
TGGATCGTGGTGAAGACGAAGCTGCCCGCGCGCTGGCTGCTCGACAACGTGGCCTCGCTGCCGATCGTCTTCCCCGGCCTCGTGCTCGGGCTGTCGATCATGATCTTCTACCTGAACGTGGACGTCGGCATCTACGGCACGATCTGGATCATGCTCGTCGCCTACGTGACGCGCTTCATGCCGTACGGGCTGCGCTACAGCACGAACTCGATGCTGCAGATCCACAAGGAGCTCGAGGAGTCGGCCGCGATGAGCGGCGCCTCGTGGGGCACGACGTTCCGCCGCGTCATCCTGCCGCTGCTCAAGCCGGGACTGCTCGCGGGCTGGATCTACGTGATGATCGTCTCCATCCGCGAGCTCTCGACGTCCATCCTGCTCTACAGCCCCGACACGCAGGTGGTGTCCATCGTCATCTGGGAGCTATGGGAGAATGGCCAGTACGTCGAGCTCTCCGCGCTCGGCGTGCTCTTCATCGTCAGCTTGTTCGTGCTCGTGCTGGCCGCGCAGGCGCTTGGCCGGAGGTATGGGGTTCGGGACTAGATGCTGAAGGTCGAGGGTCTCTATACCGAGTACCCCAACGAGAAGGGGCAGGTCGTGAAGGCGGCGCAGGACGTCACCTTCGCGATCGACGAAGGGCGGCTGTTCACGCTGCTCGGCCCGAGCGGGTGCGGCAAGACGACCACGCTGCGCTCGATCGCCGGCCTCGAGCGGCCGAAGGCGGGCGAGATCTCGGTCAACGGCCGCCTCGTCTACTCTGCGTCGAAGCGCGTCTTCGTGGCACCGAACCGCCGTGGCTTCGGCATGGTGTTCCAGTCGTACGCGATCTGGCCGCACATGACCGTGTTCCAGAACGCGGCGTTCCCGCTCGAGGTCGGCGACCGCAAGTACTCGACGACGCAGATTCGCGACAACGTGATGCGCGTGCTGACCGCCGTGCAGCTGGATCACCTGGCGGACCGTGAAGCGACGAAGCTGTCGGGCGGTCAGCAGCAGCGGCTCGCGCTGGCGCGCGCGCTGGTCATGGAGCCGGCGCTGCTCCTCCTCGACGAGCCGCTGTCGAATCTCGACGCCAAGCTGCGCGAGAAGATGCGCTTCGAGCTGAAGCGGCTGCAGCGCGAGCTGCGCATCACCACCGTCTACGTGACGCACGATCAGAGTGAAGCGCTGGCGCTGTCGCATCAGATCGCGGTCATGAACGAGGGCCGCATCCAGCAGATCGGCACGCCGCGCGAGGTCTACGAGAAGCCCGCGAACCGGTTCGTCGCCGACTTCGTCGGCAACAGCAATTTCGTCGAGGGTGTGGTCCGGCTGAAGCCGGACACGACGTACGCCAGCCGTCACGTCATTGAGACGGAAATCGGCGGCGTCCACGTGAAGACCGCGCAGGAGCTGCGCGCTGACGAGAAGGTTGCGCTCTCGGTGAGGCCGGAAGACGTCGTTCTCACCGAGACACGACCCGCCGGCGACAACGTCTGGGAGGGACGCGTGGAACAGAAGGTGTTTCTCGGCGAGGCCGTCGACTTCCAGGTGAAGGTCGGGCCGCGCACGCTGCTCTCGCGCCAGCATCCCACGCTTCGCACCAGGGTCGGCGAGGCGATTTACGTGCAGCTCGATCCGGAGAAGTGCACCGTGCTCACCGTCTCGTAATGGCGACCGACCGCTGGGCGTCCGACGTCATCGTCGATCTGCTGCACCTCTACGACCTGCCCTATGCGGCGCTGAACCCCGGCGCCAGCTTCCGCGGCCTCCACGACTCCATCGTCAACTACGGCGGCAACAAGCCGGTGATGATGCTGTGCCAGCACGAGGAGACCGCCGTCCAGATTGCGCACGGCTACGCCAAGGCGACGGGGAAGCCGATGGCGGCGATCCTGCACAACCTCGTCGGCCTGCTGCACGCCAACCTGGCGATCTACTACGCGTACATCGATCGCGCGCCCGTCTTCGTCATCGGCGCCACCGGGCCGATGGACGAGACGAAGCGGCGGCCGCGCATCGACTGGATTCACACCGCGCAGAGCCAGGGCGAGCAGGTGCGGCCGTACACCAAGTGGGACTACCAGCCGCACGTCGTCGACGGCGTGCCGGAGGCGTTCGCGCGCGCGTACTCGGTGATGATGACCGAGCCGCGCGGGCCCATCTACATGTGCTACGACGCGTGGCTGCAGGAGCAGAAGCTCGATCATGTCGTGGCGATGCCGCCCTTCGGCGCGCAGAAGGTGCCCACGCGCATCGCGCCGGACCCGAAGGCGCTGGCGCACGCGGCCGACATGATCGCGAAGGCGCGGCATCCGGTCATCATCGCGGAGTACGTGGGCCGTGAGCCGGAAGGCTTCGAGGCGCTCGTGCAGCTCGCGGAAGTCGGCGGCATCCCCGTCTACGACGTGGACAGCCGCCTCAACTTCCCGTCGCGTCACCCGCTGAACATGAGCTACGCCAGGGACGTCTTCCGCGACGCGGACCTCGTCCTCTGCCTGGACACGCGCGACTGGGAGCGGCCGACGACGGAGCTGGTGAGCGCGACGCGCGAGCTGACGTCGATCGTGCCCAGGGACGCGAAGTGGATCGACATCGGGTTCGGCGATCTCGAGCTGTCGAGCTGGGCGATGGACTACCAGCGACTGCGCCACGCCGACCTGCAGATTCTCGCGGACACGACGCTCGCCATCCCCGCCCTGACGCAGATGCTGGCCGGGTTCATTGCGCGCGACCCGGCGCTCGGTGAGCGCGCGGCGGAGCGGATGGCCGAGACCGCCGTGAAGAGCAAGGCGCTGCGCGAGACGTGGGCGCGCGAGGCGAAGGACGACTGGGACGCGTCGCCCATCTCGCTGCCCCGGCTGGCCTCCGACGTGTGGGAGGCCATCAAGGACGAGGACTGGGTGCTCAGCGCCGGCACGCTGGAGCACTGGACGCGCAAGCTGTGGGACTTCGACAGGCCCTACCGGCATCCCGGGCGCTCGCTGGGGACCGCCACGCAGTTCGGCATCTCGATCGGCGTCGCGCTGGCGCATCGCGACCGGAAGCGGCTCGTGGTGGACCTGCAGCCCGACGGCGACCTCATGTACGACGCCGGCGCGCTGTGGACGGTGGCGAAGCACCGCATCCCGATGCTCGTCGTGATGTACAACAACCGCGCGTACTACAACGACTGGGAGCACCAGATCCGGATGGCGAAGCTGCGCGGCACGCCGGAGGAGCGCGCCTACATCGGCATGGACATGGACGACCCCGCGCCCGACTTCGCGGCGATGGCGAAGTCGATGGGGTGGTACGCCGAAGGCCCGCTCGAGTCGCCGGAAGGACTCGGCCCCGCGCTGCGGCGCGCCATCGCGGAAGTCAAGGCGGGCCGTCCCGCGCTCCTCGACACCGTCACGCAGAAGCGATGAGCGCGCCGACCGTTGGGGTGGTCGGCGCCGGGCGGATGGGCCAGCCGATGATCGGCCACCTGGTGCGCAGGGGCTTCGACGTCGTCGCCTGCGACATCGACCCGGCGAAGCGCGAGGCCGTCACGTCGCGGGGCGCGCGCTGGGCCGGCACGCCCGCCGCCCTGGCGCGCGAGGCCACCGTCATCCTCGTCTGCGTCGGCTACGACGCCGAGCTGCGCGCGCTCATGTCGCCAGCCGGCTTGCTCCCCGGCCTGTCGAGGGGGACAATCGTGGCCGTGCTCTCGACGGTCCACCCGCGGACCGTGCAGGAGCTGTCGGCGGCGGCGCACGCGCTCGGAGTAGACCTGGTGGACTCGACGGTCGCCCGCGGCGGCCGCTCCGCCGATGCCGGCACGCTGCTCGCCTTCGTCGCCGGTGAGCCGGCCGTGGTCGAGCGGCTCCGGCCGGTGCTTGGCGCGTTCGCGACCGATATCGTGCACACCGGCGCCGTCGGCACGGCGCAGGTGGCCAAGGCCGCGAACAACCTCGTGATGTGGGCGTGCCTCATCGCCAACCACGAGGCGCTGGCGCTCTCGAAGCGGTTCGGCGTGGACGTCGAGCGCCTGCGCGAGGCGCTCCTCACGAGCAGCGCCGAGAATTACGCGCTCCGCCACTGGGGCGAGAACACGATGGCGTGGGCGGACGACGACATGGCGATCGTGCAGGCGATGGCGCAGGAAGCAGGCATCGCGCTGCCGCAGGTGGATCTGAACCGCGACCTGTGCCGCGCGCTGAAGCCGAAGCGTTTCAAGCTGGACGAATATGGCGTCTGACGGAACCGAGTCCCACTACCACAGCAAGAAGGATCGCGTGTTCGTGCGCGCCATCCAGGGCGAGTACAACCTGCGCGAGGAGCTGGCGCGGCTGCGCGCGATGCCGCGCGTGCGGAAGGGGCGCGAGCTGAAGTTCGTGGACGGGCCGCAGACGTTCAGCCGCCATTACGTCGAGCCGAAGGACGGCATCACGCAGATGTTCCACCTGCACCTCGAGGAGTGGGGCCCGGGCGCGAAGTCGCAGAAGCACGGGCACGTGAACGAGGCGGCCTTCTACATCCTCGACGGCGAGGGCTACGAGATCCACGACGGCGTGCGCTACGACTGGAAGGCGGGCGACGTGGCCGTCGTGCACAACAACTGCGTGCACCAGCACTTCAACGCGAGCCGGGCGAAGCCGGCGCGCGCGCTGGTGATGAAGACGAAGCCGATGTTTCTCTTTCTGAACATGCTGTTCCAGAAGGTCGTCGAGCCGCGGCCGACCCAGCCCGTGCCGGGCGCCGAAGGGTTCCGCGCCCGCGAAACGGAACAGAACTACAACCACGAGGAATAAGACCCATGGCCTGGAGTGAATCGAAGGCGTGGCGCGCGGGCACCGAGAACCGCAGGCTCTACCAGGCGCTCCTGGACGATGCGAGCACGGCGCCGGCGAGGAACGCGAAGCGGAAGAAGATCGTCCACCCGCACGAGATGCCGTGGGAGATGTCGCGGCAGGGGCTGCTCAAGCACCTCGTCAACGAGGCGATGAACACGCGCATGGAGACGGTGGACGCCTACATGCAGATCGTGCCGCCCGGCAGCCGGTCCGGGAAGCATCGCCACCTCGCCGAGGAGTGCCTCTACGTGCTCGAAGGGCAGGGCTACGACCTGCACCAGGACTGCGATGTCGAGATCACCGACACCTATCACT
>VFYY01000225.1 GCA_016871375.1 Acidimicrobiia bacterium | reverse complement strand
AGTGAGGCTGGTGGGGCGGGTAAGGCGGGTGGGGCGGGTGGGGCGGGTGGGATTCCGGAGGCGCAGGTGCGGGCGGCGACGCTGCTGCGCACCCACACCTCCGCGATGCAGATCCGGTACATGAAGACGTTCCCGCCGCCGGTGCGCCTCATCGTCCCCGGCCGCGTGTACCGCCGCGACCAGCTCGATCTGAGCCACACGCCGATGTTCCAGCAGTTCGAGGGGCTCGTCGTCGGCGAAGGGATCACGCTCGCGGACCTCAAGGGCACGCTGCTGGCGCTCGCGCGCGAGCTGTTCGGCGACGGCGTCGAAATCCGGCTGCGTCCGAGCTTCTTCCCGTACACGGAACCGAGCGCGGAAGTGGACGTCAGCTGCCAGAGCTGCCGCGGCAAGGGCTGCGGCACGTGCAAGCACACCGGCTGGCTCGAGATCCTCGGCAGCGGCATGGTGCATCCAGCCGTCTTCGAGGCCGTCGGCTACGATCCGGAGAAAGTCACCGGCTTCGCGTTCGGGATGGGCATGGAGCGCGTCGCGATGCTGAAGTACGGCGTGGACGACATCCGCCTGTTCTTCGAGAACGACCTGCGCTTCCTCGAGCAGTTCCCGCTATGAAGAAGACGCTGTGAAGATTCAGGTTTCCTGGCTGCGCGATTTCGTGGACGTCCCGGGGTCTCCCGAGGAGATCGCGAAGACGATGTCCGTGCGCGGCTTCGCGGTCGAAGGGATCGAGCCGGTCCGCAGCGACTTGTCCGCCGAAGCCTCGGCGAAGGCGGACGCCGTGCTCGATTTCGAGGTGACCGCCAATCGCCCCGACTGCCTGTCCGTGATGGGCATGGCGCGTGAGGTCGCGACCGCGTACGGTCTGCTGGGTCCGGCGGCAGACCGATCCTCGCTGCCGTCGGGACCCGGCCTCCGTACGCTGAAAGCCACCGACAAAGCCGACATCGACGTCGTCATCGAGAACGCGGATCTGTGTCCACGCTACGCGGGCGCGGTGGCCGACGTGACCGTTGGGCCGTCTCCCGCCTGGATGCAGGCGCGCCTGCAGGCGGCCGGCATCCGCCCCATCAGCAACATCGTCGACATCACCAACTACGTGCTGCTCGAGATGGGCCAGCCGATGCACGCGTTCGACCTGACGAAGATTGCGGGCGCGCGGATTCGCGTGCGCACCGCGCGCGCGGGCGAGAAGCTGCGGACCCTCGACGGCCAGATGCGTACGTTCACCGGCGACATGCTCGTGATTGCCGACGACGAGGCTGCGGTGGCGATCGCCGGCGTCATGGGCGGCGCGGATTCCGAGGTCACCGGCCAGACGCGGACGATCGTGCTCGAGAGCGCGTACTTCAACCCGCCGTCGGTCCGGCGAACGAGCAGGAAGCTCGGGCTGAAGACGGAAGCGAGCATGCGCTTCGAGCGCGGCGCCGACCCGGGCCTTCCCGCGCGGGCCATGGCGCGCGCGGCGGCGCTGCTCGAGGAGACGGGCGCCGGCAAGGCGCGGGGCACGATCGTGGACCGCTACCCGGCCGCCATCGAGCCCAGGGTGCAGCGCCTCCGGCGCGCGAAGATCGCGGGCCTGCTGGGCGTCGAGATCCGCGACGGCGACGTGGCCCGGGTTCTGGAGAGCCTCGGGTTCTCCCTCAGCATGCGCGCCGACGGCTGGGAGGTCACGGTGCCGACGCGCCGCGTGGACGTCCTGCGCGAAGTGGACCTCATCGAAGAAGTGGCGCGGCACTACGGCTTCGACCGCATTCCGGTCACGTTCCCCGCGCTCGTGTCGGCGCCGCCGCCGGTCGATCCCCGCATCACGCGGACGCGGCAGCTGCGGCAGGCCCTCACCGCCGCCGGCTTCTTCGAGGCGGTCACCTTCGGGTTCATCTCCGAAGCCGCGGCCGCGCCGTTTGCCGCCGGCGGCGACCTCGTCGCGATCACCAACCCGCTGTCGGAGAACTACGGCGTGCTCCGGCCCTCGGCGCTGCCCGGCCTGATGGACGCACTGGCGCACAACCGGCGCCGCGAGCAGCGCGACGTGCGTCTCTTCGAGATCGGCAACCGCTTCACGCGCAGCGCGGGCGAGCGCCGCGCCGTGGCCTGCGTCTGGACCGGGTCCACCGGCGGCGACCACTGGAGCGGCGGCGGCCGCGAGGCCGACTTCTTCGACATCAAGGCCGTCGCGGAACGGATCGGCGAGGTGGCGCGTGTCCCCGTGCGCACCGAGCCGCACCGCGAAGACTGGCTGATGCCGGGCCGCACGGCGGCGGTCCTCACGAACGGGACGCGCGTCGGCGTCATCGGCCAGCTCGCGCGCCACGTGGTCGAGGCGCACGGCCTGCCTGCTGATGAGCCGGTGTATGGCGCCGACATCGACCTCGACGCGCTCGATGCCGCCGCGGCGGGCGACATGCGCTACGAGGCGCTGCCCCGGTATCCGTCGGTCGTCCGCGACCTCTCGATCCTCGTGGACGACACGGTGCCGTCAGCCGACGTCCGCGCGACGATTCGCGGCGCCGCGCCGTCCACGCTCGTGCGCGTGCGCGAGTTCGATCGCTATCAGGGCAAGGGGATTCCCGAGAACAAAGTCAGCCTGTCGCTCCGGCTGACTTTCCGGTCATCTGACAGAACTCTCACGGACGCTGAAGTACACGACGCAATGCATCGCGTCGTCACGGCGCTGAAAGATCGGCACGACGCCCAGCAGCGCTAGCGTGCTACGATCGCCGCGCGCGTGTTTCCCCTCAAACGCGATCAGGATCAGCGGATGGCAAAGCAGGCTGTGGCCCGCACGACGGAGCTCGAGCCGATCGACCGGCTCGAAGAAAAGATCAAACTGCTGGTGAACATGGTGGGCAAGCTCCGCGACGAGCAGGCCGAGGCCGCCGAGGAGCAGGCGCGGCTCACGCGCGAGATCGACGCGCTGCGCGGGCGGTTGTCGGCCGCGGAAGGCAGCGCCGCCGAGCTCGCCGCACTCCGCGAGGAGCGCGAAGCCGTGCGCTCGCGCGTCGCCGACATGCTCGCCCAGCTCGAGGCCCTCTAAGGACCGCTCAGATGACCGGTGTGGTGACGGTCGAAATCGCCGGACAGCGGTATCCGATCCGCAGCGGCCTCGACCCGGCCTACGTCGTCGAGCTGGCCGGCTACGTGGACAAGAAGATGCGCGCCGCGCAGGACGCGGCGCCCGGCGGCGACTTGCTGGGACTGGCCGTGCTCGTCGCGCTCAACATTGCCGACGAATTTTTCCGCGCCCGGCAGGCCCAGTCCTCCAGCCACGGCGAGCTCAACGAGCGGGCCCTCGAGCTCGAGAAACTCGTGGATGGCGTTCTCGGGCAAGTGGCTGTTGCACAAGAAGTTAACGCTCCTTGACCCACCCAGGACCGCACGCTAAGATCGCTTAGCTCCTGCTTTGCTCGTGATGGTTTCGGAGGCTCGTCTGAGCCAACGTTTTGACCCAAGCGAGCCGCGAGGTCGCGTGTTGTGCATGCCTCTGTTGCGAGGAAGCCTGAAGCGCGGCCGATAACAGCGGCTCCACCTGCTTACGCAGGTTCATTCGACCTCCCCACACGGCAAAGCGGGGCTTCCTCTTGAAAACCGTATCCGAACTGGGCGAGCGGGCGCTCATCGAGCGCATCACCGCGCGCCTCTCCTTTCCCCCCTGGGTCATCGTGGGCCCGGGCGACGACGCGGCGGTGTTGGCGCCCGAGCGCGGCTCGCTGGAAGTCTTGACAACCGACGCGCAGGTCGAAGCCGTCCACTTCGATCGGCGGTTCGTGCCGCCGGACGCGATCGGGCATCGTGCGCTCGCGGTGAACCTGAGCGACCTGGCCGCCATGGGCGCGCGGCCCCGCGCGGCGCTGCTGTCGCTGGTGCTGCCGGACGCGATGGAGGCCGACGCGATCGACGGGATGCTGGACGGCCTGCTGGCGCTGGCGGCCGCGCACCGGGTTTCGCTCGTCGGCGGCAACATTTCGCGATCCCCGGGTCCGCTGGTCATCGACGTCACCGCGATCGGCGCCGTTGGTCCGCGCCGCGTGCTGACGCGCGCCGGCGCGCGGCCGGGTGACGACGTCTACGTGACGGGCACGATCGGCGACGGGTTGGCCGGCTTGAAGTCGCTGCAGTCGAAGGTTGGCGTGAGACGGGCGGAGGCGCGATATCTCCGGCCGGAACCGCGCGTGCGGGCGGGCATGCTGCTTGGCCGGAACCGCGCCGCCACGGCCTGCGTCGACTTGAGCGACGGGCTCGCCGACGGCGTGCGGCGACTCGCGGAGGCTTCACACGTGGGCATCCTGCTGGACGGCGAGGCGCTGCCGATTCCGGAAGATGTCCGTGAGTGGCATCTGGCGCAGGGCCGCGATCCGGTGATGGCGGCGCTGGCCGGCGGCGACGACTACGAGCTGCTGTTCACGTCGCCGAAACGGTTCGCGGGCCGGATGCGGTCGGCCCGAAGTTCGCTGGGGGATCTGCCGATTACCAGGATTGGCGTCGTGACGAAGGGCCACAGGGTGTCGGTCAGCGCCGGGGGGCGCGAGCGCGACGTCCCGGAAGGGTTCCAGCACTTCACGTGAAGCGAACGCAGCAGGTCGCATGACTCGGCGCATCATTTCGCAGTCGGTCGGACGCAAGCTGCTGGCGACGACGGTCGCCATCCTGGCGTTCGTGCTCGTCTACGAGGTCTCGACGTTCGACTCCCGCGAGGCGGGCACGGTGACGGCGAACCCGACGGCCATTGCGTCCGGGGCGAGCCTGGCGTTCACCGCCACGGCGTACTGCAAGGGAACCACGACCGCGTCGGGCGCCACCGTGCGCACGGGCATTGCCGCGTCCGACCCGCAGATCCTGCCCGTCGGCAGCGTGATCAACATCACCACCGACACGCCGAAGTACAACGGCGTCTACACGATCATGGACACCGGCCCGAAGGTCCAGGGCCGCATCCTCGACCTGTACATGTGGAGCTGCCACGAGGCGCTGGCTTTCGGGCGCAAGCCGGTCCAGATCACCGTGCTGCGTCTCGGCTGGAACCCGAACGCCAGCTCGCCGAGCCTGGTCGATCGTCTCTTCCGCCGGCGTGAAGCGGCGCGCGCGGGCGTGCTGCCCGCGCCGCCCACACCCGCGCCGACCGGCATCACGCCG
>VFYY01000224.1 GCA_016871375.1 Acidimicrobiia bacterium | reverse complement strand
AGTGGGTCGCGGTGATTTCCGAAGACTGGCGCTGGCGCATGATCACGCCGCCGAAGGGCGACATCGTCAGCATCCCGCTGAGCTTCGCGGGCCAGCAGGCGGCCGAAGCCTGGGACCCGGCAAAGGACGAAGCCGCCGGCGAGCAGTGCAAGGCCTACGGCGCGCCCGGGCTGATGCGCGGGCCGATCCGCATGCGCATCTCGTGGCAGGACGACACCACGCTGAAGGTGGAAACCGACTACGGGATGCAGACGCGGCTGTTGCGGTTCGGCACCGGCGCGCAGCCGGGCGCCAGGAGCTGGCAGGGCCAGACGACCGCGCAGTGGATGGCGCGCGGCGGCCGCGGCGGACGGTTCGGCACGCTGAAGACGGTGACGACGAACCTGCGGCCGGGGTACCTGCGCAAGAACGGGGTGCCCTACAGCGACCGCACCACGTTCACCGAATTCTGGGACGTGCACTCGCTGCCGAACGGCGATCGGCTGATCGTCAACACCAACATCGTCGAAGACCCTGTCTACCTGCAGCTGCCGTTCCAGAACGCGATTCATTACAAGCTGGAAAAAGACACGAGCAAGTGGGATCCCACGCCCTGCGACGCACGGTTCTGATGAGACTGACGGTCCTGCTGGCTCTGCTCGTCACCGCCGTTCCCGCCCGGGCACAGGTGGAGCTGACCGGCTCGTACTCCATCCGGATGTACGAGGATTACATCGAGCGCGGCCCCGGCTCGTTCCTGGGCGACTTCACCGGCATGGCGCTCAGCGACGAGGGGCGCGCCAAGGCACTGCTCTACGTGTCGAGCCTGCCGTCCACGGTCGAGCGGCAGTGTCTCGCACAGTCGCCGTGGGTGCCGCAGTACCGTCCGCTCGGCCTGCGGATCTGGAACGACGTGGATTCGTCGGGCCGCATCGTCGCCTGGGTGCTGGCCGGCGATTTCCTGCGCGACACGATCCGCATCTGGATGGACGGCCGGCCGCATCCGTCGCCGAACGCGTGGCATCCCTCGTCGGGCTTCACCACCGGCAGGTGGGAAGGCGACACGCTCGTGGCGCGCACGACGCACGTGAAGACGGCGTGGATCCGCCGCGGCGTCGGTATTCCCGCGAGCGACCAGTCGACGTTCACGGTCTTCATCACGCGCCACGACAACCTGCTGACGCTGACCACGGTGCAGGAGGACCCGATCTACCTGACCGAGCCGCACATCGTCAGCCGCGTGTGGGAGTTCGACCCGCGCGCCGCCGCGGGCCGGCTGCGCGACGATTGCACCATCGCGAACGAGATCCCGGCGATCGAGGACACCGGCGGCGTGCCGCACTACCTGCCCGGCCGGAATCCGCAGGAGGACTACATGGTGACGGTGTACCACCTGCCGAAGGACGCGGCGCAGGGGTACGCGCACACCCTGTACCCGGAATTCCGGAAGACGATTCGTGGCACGTACACGCCGCCGGCTTCATGCGGCCGCTATTGCTGCGGCTGGATCGAGCGGCAGGGGATGCCCGGCGCGGCGCCCGGGCTCACGTGCAACGACGGCAACCTGCCGGAAGCGGTGCGCCGGCAGCTTCTCCAGACGCCGGGAGCGATCCCTGAACCTCCACAGTGACTCGAGGCTTCTCATGAGACACGTCATCATTCTGCTCACCGTGCTCGTCACCGCGGCTCCTGCCTGGGCGCAGGTGGAGCTGAGCGGCTCCTACTCGATCCGGATGTACGAGGACTACATCGAGCGCGGCCCCGGCTCGTTCATGGGCGACTTCACCGGCATGGCCCTCAGCGACGAGGGGCGCGCCAAGGCGCTGCTCTATACGTCCAACCTGCCGTCCACCATCGAGCGGCAGTGCCTCGCGCAATCACCGTGGGTGCCGCAGTACCGCCCGCTCGGCCTGCGCATCTGGAACGACGTGGACTCGTCAGGCCGCATTGTCGCGTGGGTGCTCGCCGGTGACTACCTGCGCGACACCATCCGCATCTGGATGGACGGCCGTCCCCATCCGTCGCCGAACGCGTGGCATCCGTCATCCGGTTTCCACACCGGCAGATGGGAGGGCGACACGCTCGTGGTCAAGACCACCCACGTGAAGACGATGTGGATCCGCCGCGGCGTCGGCATCCCGGCGAGCGATCAGTCCACGTTCACGGTCTTCATCACCCGCCACGACAACCTGCTCACGCTGACGACAGTCCAGGAAGACCCGATCTACCTGACCGAGCCGCACATCGTGAGCCGGGTGTGGGAGTTCGACCCGCGCAGCGCCCAGGGTCAGCTGCGCGACACGTGCACGATCGCGAGCGAGATCCCGTCGCTCGAGGACACGGGCGGCGTGCCGCACTACCTGCCCGGGCAGAACCCGGACGAAGACTACATGGTGAAGATGTACAACCTGCCGAAAGAAGCGGCGATGGGGTACGCGCACACCTTGTATCCGGAATTCCGCAAGACGATTCGCGGGAAGTACACGCCACCGGCCTCGTGCGGCCAGTACTGCTGCGGCTGGATCGAGCGCCAGGGCATGCCGGGCGCCGCGCCCGGGCTGACGTGCAACGACGGCAACCTGCCGCCGGCGCTGCGCGAGTCCATCCTCAAGCGGGGCGCCGGAGCCGAACGATGATCCTTCGCGCGCTGACGTTCGTACTGGTGGCGGCGACGACCGCGTTCGCGCAGACGCCGATACCCACGGTCAGCGCGCCGGTGACCGGCCCGGGCCCGATGTTCCCGGGCCTGCGTGAAGTGCCGGCAGGCACCGGCCTCGCCGACAACAAGTACACGGTCACCGAGTACTTCGTTTCCGGCACCGCCAGCGGCAAGCCCTACACGACGCGCATCCTCGTCCGGAAGCCGGAAGACGCGTCGCGCTTCAGCGGCATCGTCGTCGCCGAGCCGATGCACGCCAGCGGCAACAGCTGGATGTTCTTCTTCACGCGCATCTACATGATGAAGCGCGGGCACATCTCCGTGGAGATCGCGCCGCAGAAGGCGGGGACGGAGGCGACGATCGTCCCGTCGAACCCGGAGCGCTACAAGGCGATCAACCTGCCGGACGGCGCGCAGGCCAACGAGATCCTCGCGCAGGTGGGCGCGCTGCTGAAGGGCAACGGCCCCACGTCGCCGCTGAACGGGCTGCGCGTGCGCCGCCTCGTCATGATGGGGACCTCGCAGTCGGCGGGGACGCTCCGCACCTACCTGACCGCGCACGCGACGATGCGCATGCCGGACGGGAAGGCGATCTACGACGGCTACCTGCCGACGAGCACCGCCGGCGACGCGGCCATCGTGAAGGTCGACGTCCCCGTCATCCAGATCCCGACGCAGACCGAGGTCTTCCGCGGCGCCGCGATGAACGGGCCGTACCGGCGTCCCGACGGCGACGCGCCCGGCGACCAGTTCCGGCTCTACGAGATCGCGGGGATGCCGCACAACGACTCGCGCGAAAACCCAACCTACCGTCCCGACCCGTGCAAGCTGCCGGTCACGAAGTTCCCGGTGGGCGCGATGATGGCCATGGCGCTGCACCACGTCGTCGAGTGGGCGGACAAGGGGACGGTGCCGCCGCGCGCCGAGCGGATGGCGCTCGAGAACGGCGCGCTCGCCCTCGACGCGCAGGGCAACGTCAAGGGCGGCGTGCGCAACACCTACGTGGATGTGCCCGTGGCGAAATACGGCGTGCCCAATAATGCCGACCCGAAGCCGGGCACGCGCGACGACTTCTACTGCGGCATCGCCGGCTACGAGACGCCGCTCGCCGCCGACCGGCTCAAGGCGCTGCACAAGGGCACCGCCGCCTACCGCGCGAAGGTGACGCAGCGCCTCGGCGAGCTCACCAAGGCCGGCTGGTTCCTGCCCGAGTACGCGACGCAGGTGACGGGCGACGCCGAGAACGTTCGTTTCTAACCACGAAGATCACGACGGTCACGAAGTTCACGACGACCGGTCTCTCTCGTCAGATGTGGGGGCCGACCTTCAGGTTGGCCCTGCTGGCGCTAGAATCAGTACCAACCCCATGGATTTGGACAAGCACCGAGAGCAGATTCTGCAGGTCGCTGCCAAGCACGGTGCGGGGAACGTCCGCGTGTTTGGCTCGGCCGCCAGGGGGACTGACAGAGCCGGAAGCGACCTCGATCTGCTCGTCCAGATGGACGCCGATCGGTCACTGCTCGACCTTGTGGCGCTCTCGCAGGACCTCGAAGAGCTGCTCCAGCGAAGAGTCGACGTCGTCACCGACACCGCAGTGCATCCGTCCATTCGACCGTACATTCTTGCTGACGCGCGTCCTCTGTGAAAGAGGATCGCATCTACCTCGTTCACATTCGAGAAGCAATTCAGGATATCGAGCAGTACGCGAGCGTGGGCCGCAACACTTTCATGTCCGACAAGATGCGGCAGGACGCGCTTCTCAGGAAGCCGGAAGTCGTCGGCGAGGCTGTGAAGAACCTTTCGAGCGCATCAAAGGAGCGTCTTCAACACCGGGCATCAGGTCTGGACGAGCACCGCGGCCGTCAACAAGCGAAGGATCGCCATTCACGAACTGTTTCACGTCTACCAGGGACAGAACGGGTTCCTGTCCGTCAATCCTCGATGGTTCATCGAAGGCGGTGCGGAGTTTGTCGGATTCCAGGGACTATCGTTCGGCGGTCTCATGGCGTACGACACAGCACGGAGATGCCAGCTGTTTTCGATGCGGCAGGGAGTCGATCCTTCACTGACGCTGAGAGACGGGGGAATTCCTCCGAGCGGAGGTTACTGGCTGGCGTTCCTGGGGATCGATTACATGGCTTCGGGCAGTGCAGCGACATTCGCGCGTATCGTCAACCATCCCGCCTCGGAGTGGGACGCTAACGCGGTTTCGACTTCTTCGTAGTGTCCGGCTTTAGCCGGACCACACACGGGCGGTGCCGATCAACTTGGTCCGGCTAAAGCCGGACACTACGACGTTTCAGAAACCGCTCTAAACTCACGGCGATTCTGGGCCTGTCGGCAAACGACTTTTACGACACGTTCGAGGAGGAGCGGAGGCGATACACCTATCCATCTAATTACGAGTGTCCAATATAGCGTTCGCAAACAGAACGGTGGCCCTGAGAACTTCCCATGTGCCCGCGCGGACACTGAGAGCCCCCTTAGGAATTCGATTCTGCGGGCGACGCATGCGTCACCCTACCACCTACCACCTACCACCTACCACCTAGGACGGCTTGCGGTCGATGAACGAGTAGTAGCTGCTCGTGCCGATGATGTGGCCGTCCATCGCCTTGAGCACGTCCTCGCGCGTGGCCGACGACGGCAGCGACAGCATCGTGTCGAGCGCGAAGATCTTGAACTGGTAGTGGAGCGGCCCGGCGCCGGCCGGCGCGCACGGCGCGCGGTAGCCGACGAT
>VFYY01000223.1 GCA_016871375.1 Acidimicrobiia bacterium | reverse complement strand
CTGCGGCGGCACCACCACCGTGCGCGAGTCGCGCGTCTGCCCCTCGTGCCACACGGTCACCGTGTAGCTCCCCGGCGGGACGTTGTCGATGCGGAAGCGTCCGTCGGCTTCGGTGGTCGAGTAGTACGGATGGCTGAACACGAGCACGAACGCGCTCATGTGCGAGTGGATGTCGCAGAACACGCGGACGATGCCGGGACGGTCGAAGCGGACGGCCTTGGAGCGTCCGCGCGCGTAGCGGCCGAGGTCGAACCGCTTGGCCCGCGAGAGCGAGAAGACGTTGTGATAGGTGCTGTCGTTGTTCGGGAAGTCCACCAGCGTGCCCGCCGTGACCGCGAGCACGTGCGGAATGAACGTCTCATTGCGCTGGTCCATCCGCATCCGCGCCGGCTCGAGGTCCTCGAACGCGCCGCTCGGCGCGCTCTCGAGGTACACGACCGCGCGTCGCGAGTCGGGCAGCTCGCGCGGCGCCGGGGTCCCCAGGTCGCTCACGCCCGGACGACGCTCGGGCGCCGGGACGATGCGGCGGATGTCCACGCGGCCGCGCAGCGCGCCCAGCGCGCGCACCTCCGGCGCCTGCGCCGCGGCAGCCGTCACCGTCAGGAGGACCACGCAGATGAGCGCGCGCATCAGAACCAGTACAGCACCTGCGCGGCGACGAGCGTCGTCTGACGCACGCGGCCGGCGGCCGGCCGGCGGTTCTGCTGGACGGACAGGCGGCCCACGAGGTTGCGCTGGAAGGAGTAGCCGCCGCCGACTTCGTAGCGGGTGACCGGCGCCTCCCACGGCACGACGCCACGCGTCCCCGAGATGCGGTTGAACGCCAGGTGCTCGGCGCGCGCGGCCGCATACGCACCGGGCAGGAAGGCATAGCGTCCCTCGAGGCTGACCGCGACCGCCTTCAGCCGTCCCCGGGTCAGGGGCTCGGGCTCGAGCGGCATCTGCCACTGGCCGTACACGGTGTCGCTGCGGACCATCCACCGGTCGCGCGAGTACTCGAGGTCGAGCCCGTGCGCCCGCTGCACGTAGTCGCGGCCGTCACGGCCCATCGCGGTGAGCACGCGACGGCTGAGGAACTCTCCACGGGCGAACGACGACCCGACGACGAGGCCGGTCACCGGGCTCACCGACACGCGCGTGGCCACCTGCTTGCCCGAGTTGTCGTCCGAGACGCGCGGGTTGGACGCGCTGCCGTTGGTCACCGACGCCGTGACGCCGACCGCGCGCCAGCCCGTGTTCACCTGGACGCCGGTGTCCCATCGGAACGAGGTGACGAGCGGCAGCCCGTGTTCCGCGGCGGTGTTGCCGATCGAAAAACTCGAGAGCCAGCCGCGTCCGCGCATGCGCAGCAGCTCGTCGGCGGTGCCGGGGACGGCGTCGGCGCGCAGCGAGGTCAGGTACTGATAGGCCAGCGGGTAGCCGATCAGCGGGTTGTCGCGCCCGTAGGCGCGCCGCGTGAACGCGCCGAAGGTCGGTGGCACGCGGCCGATCTGGATGTCGAGGCGGCGGTCGGGCAGCGGGCGGATTCGCGCGTAGAGCGCGAACGCCGACACGTGCTCGAAGTTCTCGCTCCGCATCTCGCCGAGGAACGAGAGCCGATCGGTGGCGCGGACCGAGGCGCTCACGCCAAACCGGATCTCACGAAGCGTGCTGTGCTCGTAGTCGCTGTAATTGAAGAAGCCGGGATCCTGGGGCGCAAACGACACCGCGACGTCGCCGCCAACGACCACGCGGCCGTTGCCGACCGTGATCGGCTCCGACGGCAGGACCTGGCCGGCGGCCGTGCGCGCGAGCGCCAGCGCAGCCAGCGCCATTACGAGGAGCTTCATCCGTTTCGGAAATCGTAACTCCCAACGCCCAACTTCCAACGCCCAAGGGCGATTTGGGAGCTGGTTCTTGGGAGTTGGGACTTGTTTCAGGGCACGCGCAGCACGATCAGGAGCGTGCCCGGCTCGAGGCGTTGCAAAGTCGCGTCCGGATACGGCGAGATGAGCGTCCACGACTCGGTGACGCGTCCGCCCTCGCCCTTTGGCCCCCGCGCCACGCGCGGCCCACGCGCCCCGTACAGGCGCGCCAGCGCCCACCGGTCGTAGGCCCCCGTCTGGCCGAACGCGTCGGCGGGGAGGACGGCCCGCGGCGTCCACGCGCCTGGCGGCCGCTGCAGCGTGGCATCCCCCGTGAGCCGCTGCAGGACGGCGTCGAGATCCAGCGCGGTGACATACGCGCTGTAGGAGGCGGCACGCGGTCCCGGTGGCCCGAAAACCGCAACGAGGTCCGGCGCTTCACGCCACGCCACCGGTTCCTGGGCGGCCGGCGCGACACTCAGCAGCAGGAGGAGCAGGTATACTTTCCCGGCTTTGTGAGGTGACACTCTTAGGTGGCGTATATCATCTGCGAACCCTGCGTGGGCACGAAGGACAGCGCCTGCGTCGATGTCTGTCCGGTGGACTGTATTCATCCACGCAAGGACGAATCCGGCTGGGAAGCCGCGGAGATGCTCTATATTCATCCCGACGAGTGCATCGACTGCGGCGCCTGCGTTCCCGCGTGCCCGGTGGAAGCCATCTACGCGCTGGACGGGACGCCGGAGAAGTGGAAGGGCTTCATTCCCAGGAACGCGGAGTACTACCAGAAATAGACACACAAAGGGGGGCCATGAAGCGGTCGCGCGTCGTTGCCGTTGCTCTCGCCGCCGTCTGTGCCACCGGGCTGGGCCTTCACGGCCAGCAGATTTCCGTCGCCGACGCGGAGCTCCAGTACCAGCTCGCCAGCCTGCTCATCGAGGAGACGCGCTACCAGGAGGCGCTCGAGGCGTATGAGCGGGCGGCGGGTACCACGGATCCTGCGCTCGCCATCCGCGCGCGCAAGGGACACGTGAAGACCGCGCTGCGCCTGGCCGAATTCGACCTGGCGCTCGAAGTCGGCGAGCGGCTGGCCGCCGATGCGCCGTCCGACGCCGAGGCGATCACGCTGCACGGCGACGCGATGTGGTCCACGGGGCTCTTCGACGAGTCCGAGGCGCTGTACCGCAAGGCCTTCGCGATCAGCCCCGACTCCTCGCGCGCGCAGTACGGCATCGCGCGGTCCCTCTCCACCCGCAACCGTCTCGACGAGGCGCTCGAGGTCGCGCTCAAGGCTGCCGCGCTGGCGCCGCGCGACGGCGAGATCTACGCGTCGATCGGCGAGATCTACGAGCGGCTCCACCGCTTCGACGAAGCGGCCAACGCCTACACGAACTACATCAACCTGCTGCCCAACAAGGACCGCAGCGACAAGGCCGCCTGGTCGCGCGCCCAGGTGCGCTTCCTGGAGGCGTTCGAGGGGCGCGTGCCGGTGCAGGTGGACGAGCTCGACAACCGCACGCGGCACACGGTGCCGTTCCGTCTCGTGCGCGACAAGGTCATCGTGCAGGGCCGGGTGAACGGCGGGTCGCCGCAGGACTTCGTCCTCGACACCGGGTCCGAGGAAACGGTGCTGTCCGCCGCGACGGCGCGCCGTGCCGGGGTGCGCCCGATCACTTACACCCTCAGCGCGGGGGTGGGCGAGGTGGGCCTGCGCGGGCTGCAGCTCGCGCGCGCCGACGTGCTCGAGATCGGCACGCTGGCCGTCCGCAACCTGCCGGTGCTCATCAAGAACCCGGCGCTGCGCGGCATCCCGACGCGCGAGGGCGAGAGCTTCTCGCCGCTGTCGCTCGGGCTGTCGATGACCATCGACTATCAGCAGCGGCTGCTCACGATCGGCCGCGACCTGCCCGACGACCGGACCGACATCCGCCTCCCCATGCGCGTGCACCGCCTCGCCATGGTCCGCGGCATGCTCAACTCGACGCGGCCCGCCTACTTCGTGGTGGACACCGGCGGCGAGGTCATCTCGATCAGCGCCGAGACCGCCAACTCGCTGGAGCCGTCGCCGTTCCGGCGGATCCCGCTCCGCGTCTACGGCACCTCGGGGTGGGACCGTGACGCGTTTCTGATGCCGGGCGTGGACCTGGACTTCGACCAGATCACGTACCGCAACTTCCCGCTGGTGGTGCTGAACCTCCGCGCGCCCAGCGTGCTGCTCGGCTTCCAGGTCGGCGGCATCGTCGGGCACAAGTTCCTGGCGCCCTACCGGGTGACGATGGACATGATGCGCAGCGAGTTGCGCCTGAGCAAGTCCTGAGAGGCCGCATGGGTACCCGAGCCGCGCTTGCCGCCGCTGCCGTGGCGGCCGTTGCCGTGACCGCCGGGGGGCAGGCTCCCGAGGCCGATCCGAAGGCCAGCTTCCAGGCGGCGACCACGCTCTACGACGAAGGCCGCTACCGCGAGGCGCTGAGCCACTACGAGGTGGCGCTGCAGAGCGAGGACGCGGCGCTGGCGCTGCGGGCGCGCAAGGGGAAGATTCAGGCGTCGCTGCGCGTGGCCGACTTCGACGTCGCGCAGCGCGAGGCCTCGGTGCTCGTGTCGTCGGGCGAGGCCGACGCCGAGTCGCACACCCTGCACGGCGACGCGCTGTGGGCGATGGGCCTCTTCGACGAGGCCGACGGCGGGTATCGCCACGCGCTGGACCGCGCGCCGGAGTCGTCCCGGGCGCGGTTCGGGCTGGCGCGGTCGCTCATGTCGAAGTCGCGGCTCGACGAGGCGCTCGAGGAAGGACAGCGCGCGGCCGCGGCGGCGCCGAACGACCCCGAGGTCCACGCGCTGGTCGGCTACATCCACGAGCGGCGCAACGAGTTCGAGGAGTCGGCCGTCGCCTACGGGCGCTACATCTCGCTCCTGCCGAACCAGGAAGACGTGATGGCGCGGCTCTTCATCTCCAAGATCCGGCTGCTGCGCAGCTTCAAGGGGAAGACGCCGCTCCAGATCGACGAGCGCACGGCCTCGCGCACGCACCGCGTGCCGTTCAAGCTGGTCAACAAGAAGATCGTGCTGCGCGGGCGGCTGAACAACGTCGGCGTCGAGTTCGTCCTCGACACCGGCTCGGAGCGGACGGGCGTCTCGTCGGTGGCGGCGCGGCGCGCCGGCGTTCCGATCGTGACCTCGACGCTGACGGCCGGCGTCGGCATCCCGTCGTTCCGCCGGCTCGATCTCGGCCGCGCGGACCTCGTGGAGATCGGCTCGTTCCGCATCCGCAACGTGCCGGTGTCGGTCCGCAGCGTCGGCCGCGGCACGCTTCCGCGCTGGCAGACGGAGAGCTTCTCGCCGGTGGCCCTCGGCGTGTCCGTGGTGGTGGACTACCAGCGCCGGGAGATCACGCTCGCGCGGAGCCTGCCCGACACCCAGGCCGACGTGCATCTGCCGCTGCGCATGAACCGGCTGCCGCTGGTGCGCGGGCTGCTCAACGACAAGCACCCGGCCTATTTCGTCGTCGACACCGGCGGCGAGCTGATCTCGATCAGCGCGG
>VFYY01000222.1 GCA_016871375.1 Acidimicrobiia bacterium | reverse complement strand
CGCGGCGGCGGAAGAGCGACGCCACGCGATTGAGCACACCGGGCTTGTCTTCGACCAGCGCAACGAGGGTATGGTGCATGGCCGTGCTAGATCGGGTCTGCGCCGGTCTCGGCAAGTACCGAGGGCTCCGGCCGGCGAATCATCGCGTGCAGGTCGGCGCCGGCGGGCACCATCGGGTACACGCTGTCTTCCTGCTCCACGCGGAAGTCGATGAGCACGGTGCCGCCCTCGGCCCGCGCCCGCGTGACGGTGTCCTCGACCTGGCCGCGCGTGTCGACGCGCAGGCCGACCAGCCCATGCGCCTCGGCGATCTTCACGAAGTCGGGGCTGCGCAGCGGCGTCGCCGCGTAGCGTCTCTCGTAGAAGAACTCCTGCCACTGGCGCACCATGCCCAGGTAGCCGTTGTTGATGATCGCGACGTTGATCTTGACGCCTTCCTGCGCCGCCGTGCAGAGCTCGGCCTGCGTCATCTGGAAGCCGCCGTCGCCCACGATCGCCCACACCTCGGCGTCGGGCCGCGCCATCTTCGCGCCGATCGCCGCCGGCACCGCGAAGCCCATCGTCCCGAGACCGCCGGAGGTGATGAGCGAGCGGGGCGTCTCGTGGTGGTAGTACTGCGCCTCCCACATCTGGTGCTGGCCGACGTCGGTGACGACGACCGCCTTCCCTTCCGTGATCCGCCAGATGTCGTTGATGACGTGCGCGGCGTAGAGGTGGCCGCTGTCGGGGAGGTTCTGGATGTCGCGGACGGCGACGTCGCCTTTCATCGAGTCGATGTGGGCGCGCCATGAATGATGGTCGGCCGGCTCGAGGATGTCGAGCAGGTCCTTCAGCGTCTCGCGAAGGTCGCCCACGATCGCCGCGTCGGCCTTCACGTTCTTGTTGATCTCGGAGGGGTCGATGTCCACGTGGAGCTTCTTCGCGTGCACCGCGTAGGTCTTGAGGTTGCCGGTGACGCGATCGTCGAACCGCATGCCGAACGCCAGCAGGAGGTCGGCCTCCTGGATCGCGTGGTTGACCCACGCCTCGCCGTGCATGCCCATCATGCCGAGGTTCAGCGTGTGGCTCGCCGGGAAGCCGCCGAGGCCGAGCAGCGTCAGCGCGACGGGCGAGTCCACCAGCTCCGCGAAGCGAATGAGCTCCTCCATCGCGCCGCTCTGAATCACGCCCTGCCCGGCAAGGATCACGGGGCGGCGGGACGCGCGAATCAGGTCGGCCGCCTTCGCGAGGTCGCTGCTCGTGATCGGCATGTCGGCGCGATAGCCGCGCAGTTTCACCGGCTTCGGGTCCCACTCCCACTCGGTGGAGGCCTGCTGCGCGTCCTTGGTGATGTCCACGAGCACCGGCCCGGGGCGGCCCGACTTCGCCAGGTGGAACGCCTCCTTCATCGCCGGCATGATGTCTTCCACGCGCGTCACGAGGTAGTTGTGCTTCGTGATCGGCAGCGTGATGCCGCCGATGTCGGTTTCCTGGAACGCGTCGTAGCCGATCAGCTTGGTGGGCACCTGGCCGGTGATGCAGACGATGGGCGAGCTGTCCATCATCGCGGTGGCGATGCCCGTGACCATGTTCGTGGCGCCCGGGCCCGAGGTCGCCATCGCGACGCCGACGCCGCCGCCGGCGCGCGCATAGCCGTCGGCCATGTGCGTCGCCCCCTGCTCGTGCCGGACCAGGACGTGCCGGACCGGGTAGTCGAGCATGGCGTCATAGGCGGGGAGAATCGCGCCGCCGGGGTACCCGAACACGGTCGTAACCCCTTCGTGCACGAGACATTCCCAGATGATCTGCGAGCCGGTACGCTTGGGCATATATGTCCGCCAGTGTCCCCCGCGAGAGGGATATCAGTCAAATTGATAGTAGTCCTGACAGAATAACGACTCCTAATACTTGAGTCGTCCCGTTCCGGGGTCTGACCCCTGAGTCGCGCTGTACCGGGGTCTGACCCCATTCTCGGTTGGTCGGGTCCTCACGAGCCGGGCGCAGGTTCGGTAGGGGCGACGCATGCGTCGCCCGCCCATCTACGGGCGCGGCATGCCGCGCCCCTACACTGCGGCGGATTCCGAGATGCGAACCAGATTCCGCCCTTCCCTCTTCGCCCTGTAGAGCGCGGCGTCCGCCGCGCGCACCAGCTGCGACGGCTCGCCATCGTCACGCCCGCTGGCGGTGGCGACGCCGATGCTGACCGTCACCGCCTTCTGCGTGGCCGGATGGAAGACGTTGCGCTCCTCGACGGCCGCGCGGATGCGCTCCGCGAGCGCGCCGGCGCCATTGAGATCCGTATCCGGCAGGAGCACCGCGAACTCCTCCCCGCCGTACCGCGAGACGACGTCGCCCGCCCGGCGCACGCCCTCGTCGATCACCGCGGCCACCTTCTTCAGGCATTCGTCCCCCGCCTGATGCCCGGCCGTGTCGTTGAACGCCTTGAAGTTGTCGATGTCGATCATGAGCAGCGACAGCCGCGATCCAGTACGCGTGGACCGGCGCCATTCCATCGTCAGCTCCTCTTCGAAGGAGCGGCGGTTCGACACCTCCGTGACCGCGTCCAGATAGGAAATCTGGGCCAGCTTGCGGTTGGCTTCCTCGAGCTGCTGGGTGCGCTCGCGGACCAGGCGCATGAGTTCCGCCTGCTGATGCATCATGATGCGGACACGCCAGCGATACGTGCCGCCAATGAAGACGCCAAGCCCGACGAGGATGACGATCCACAGCGTGGTATCGGAGATGCCCACAGCTCTAGGACGCCGGCTTGTCCTCGGAGTCCGGGACGGCGGCTTCCGCGGCCTGGAAGCCGATACGCGAGTGCGTACCGTCGCAGAACGGCTTCGTCGTGGACGCCCCGCACCGGCACAGCGCGATCGGCCGCCGCATGACCGGATACGACTGCCCGTTCCAGTCCACCACCGTGACGTCCTCGCTGTCGATGACGTAGGGACCGTTGCGCCGCAGTCGAACGGTGACCGCCATGGGGCAGCCAATCTTCTGCACGGCGTCGGGGCCTGTCAATTGGAATAACGAACCCGCCGTGCAGCCCTAGAACGCATAGGGACTGCGGCCGATTCCGACAATACTGCAGGCGGCGATGACGTTGAGCTTGCGGCGGCGCGCGTCGGCCAGGAGCTCGTCGCTCTCGGCGCCGGGGTTGATCCAGATCTCGGGAATCTGCTTCCGCTCGAACTCGTCGAGCAGCCGCAGCGCGACGTCGGGCTGGACGTACACCGTGGCCATGTCGATCGCGCCCGGCACGTCGAGCACGGACGCGTAGGTCGGAATGCCTTCGACCTCGCGCTCGTTGGGATTGATCGGGATGGCCGTGTAACCCTCCGCCTGGAACGCGCGCAGCGCCTTGTTGCCGAACTTGCTGCGGTTGCTCGACGCCCCGACCACGGCCACCACCTTGGACATGCTCTAATTATCGCCGGTGCGTCGCCCCGTCCTCACCCTCATCCTGCTCTCGCTGCTGACCTTCTTCTTCGGTCTCGGCCGCCCCGCGATCAGCGACTCGGACGAAGCGTTTTACGCCGAGGCCTCGCGGGAAATGGTGCAGAGCGGCGACTGGCTGACGCCCCACTTCAACTACACCGACCGGTGGCAGAAGCCCGTCCTCTATTACTGGCTCTCGGCCGCGGCCTACCTGGTCAGCGGACCGACGGAATGGGCGGCCCGTGTGTGGTCGGCGCTCGCCGGGCTCGGCCTCGTGCTGGTGACGTGGCATGCCGGGCGCCGCTTCGGCAACGCCGCCGCCTGGCTCGCCGGGGCCATCGTCGGGACGTGCTACGGGTATTTCGCGATGGCGCGGCTGGCGCTGCCGGATCTCCCCCTGGCGTTCTGTATCACGGTGACGATCTGGGCCGTCCTCGAGCAGCGCTGGGTCCTGGCGGGCACCGCGGCCGCGCTCGGGTTCCTGTTCAAGGGCCCGGTCGCGCTCGCGGTGCCGGCGATTGTCCTGGTGCCCATCTGGTGGCGCGAGCGCCGGACGTTCCCGCTCCGCGCGACCGGCCTGCTCACAGCCGCCGCCGTCTTCCTGGTGATCGGCCTGCCCTGGTACGTCGCCATGACCGCGACGCACGGGACCGCCTATCTGGACAGCTTCTTCGTCGGCGACAACTTCGAGCGCTTCGCCACCGACCGCTTCAACGATCCGCGGCCGATCTGGTTCTACGGACCGATCCTCGCCGGCGGCATGCTCCCGTGGTCCATGTACGGCTACCTGCTGTTCAGGCGTGACGGGAAGCTGACCAACGACGAGTGGCGCCTGCTGCTCTGGGCGCTCGTGCCGATCGTCTTCTTCACGATCTCCATCGGCAAGCAGCCGCGGTACATCCTGCCCGTGCTGCCGCCGCTGGCCATCCTGCTCGCGCGCGCGCTCGTGTCGGAAATCGAAGGCGCTGTGGCTTCCGGCGGCAGCCGGAAGAGCCTGTCGATCGGCACCTGGCTGACCGCGCTGCTCTACGCGGTGCTGGCCGTCCTGCTCTACCGCGCGCGGCCGATCTTCATCTCCGTCGCGCCGTGGGTCTCCACGTTTGCCATCGGCGTGATTGCGGCCGCAGGCCTTGCGATTGCGGGCGTTGCCGCCTCCCGCACGTGGCACCGGCTGCCCGTCGTCCTCCCAGCGTCCGCGGTGGTGCTGCTCCTGTCGGTCCAGTTCGGCGCGCTGTCCGGGATCCGGCCGGAGCCGGTCGAAGAGATGGCGGCGCTCGTCCAGTCGCACCGGACGCAGGGCCAACCCGTCGGCGAATACCAGGTCTTCGTGCGGAATCTCGTGTACTACACGCGCTTCCCGCAGGTGGAACTGTTCAGTGAAACCGCGGCGCTCGATTTTCTCAGGCGCGCCGAACCCGTCCTGCTGGTCGTCGGCGCGAACGACCTTCCCCGCCTTGTCTCGGTGTCAGGCGTGACAACGCGGACTCTTGGCCAGGTCCGCTATCTCGATCCGGCCAACATCCGGCTCCGTACGCTCCTCGATCCGTTGCCCGATCAGGATCTGGAGACGGTCCTGCTGGTGACGAATCGATAGCTCACTGCGCGGCCAGGTTGGCCCGTCCCCCGCGGAGCACGTATTTCTGAATCTTTCCGGTTGCCGTCTTGGGAAGCTCCGGCACGAACGTGAAGCTGTGCGGTGTCTTGAAGTGGGCGAGGTGCGTCCGCGAGAACTCGCGCAGCTCCTCGGAGGTCACGGCTGCACCGGCCTTGAGGACGACGAATGCGTGCGGGGCCTCGCCCCACCGCTCGTCAGGCAGGCCGACGACGCCCGCTTCCTGGACGGCTGGATGCCGCAGCAGCATCGCTTCGACTTCGACCGACGAGATGTTCTCGCCGCCGCTGATGATCACGTCCTTGAGGCGATCCCTGATCTCGGCGTATCCGTCGGGGTGTACGACGGCGGCGTCACCCGTGTGGAACCAGCCGTCGCCCATGACGGCGCGCGTGGCGTCGGGATCGTTGTAGTAGCCCTCCATCACCACGTTGCCGCGGAC
>VFYY01000221.1 GCA_016871375.1 Acidimicrobiia bacterium | reverse complement strand
GCCGCCGCCGGTGACGCCCGCCGTGCAGCCCGCGACCGCGCAGCCCGCGTTCGCCACGCCCACGCCGACGCGCTACACGGGCGTGCCGATCAGCCTTGATTTCCAGGGCGCCGACCTGCGCGCCGTGCTGCGCACGTTCGCCGAGATCAGCGGCCTGAACGTGGTCATCGATCCGTCGATCCAGGGCACCGTGGACGTCGCGCTGCGCGACGTGCCGTGGGACCAGGCGCTCGACATCATCCTGCGCGCCAACCGCCTCGGCTACTCGGTGGACGGCACCATCGTGCGCATTGCCCCGCTGTCGGTGCTTGCCGACGAGGAAGCCCAGCGCCAGAAGCTCGCGGAAGCGCAGGCGCTGGCCGGCACGCTCGAGACGCGGACGTTCTCGCTCAGCTACGCGCGCTCCGAGCAGCTCCAGCCGCTGCTCACGGCCACGGTGCTGTCGCAGCGCGGTTCCACGCAGACCGACGTGCGCAGCAACACGCTCATCATCACGGACCTGCCCGAGCGCCTCGCGCGCGCGGCCGACCTGATCAACACGCTCGATCGTCCGGAGCCGCAGGTCGAGATCGAGGCGCGCATCGTCCAGACGTCGCGCGACTTCGCGCGGCGGCTCGGCATCCAGTGGGGCTTCCAGGGCCGCGCGGTGCCGGAGCTGGGCAACACGCTGCCGCTGGCGTTCCCGAGCTCGGCGACGATCTCGGGCAACGCCGTCCAGGGCGTCGGCCCGAACCCCACCGCCGTCAACATGGGCGTGACGCCGTCGCAGTCAGGCGTGCGCCTGGCGCTCGGCGCGATCAACGGCGCCTTCAACCTCGACGTCGCCCTGTCGGCGCTGGAGGAGACGGGGCAGGGCCGCCTGCTCTCGACGCCGCGCGTGACGACGCAGAACAACATCGAGGCGCAGATCACCCAGGGCGTCCAGATTCCGATTCAGACGGTGGCCAACAACACCGTGACGGTGACGTTCCGCGACGCCGCGCTGACGCTCCTCGTGACGCCGCAGATCACCGCGGCCAACACCGTGATCATGCGCATCACGGTCGAGAACGCGTCGCCCGACTTCAGCCGCGCCGTCAACAACATTCCCCCCATCAACACGCAGCGGGCCATCACGCAGGTGCTCGTCAGCAACGGCGAGACGACCGTCATCGGCGGGATCTACACGAGCAACGAACAGACCGAGCAGGACCGGACGCCGGGGCTCTACCGGATCCCGCTGCTCGGATGGCTGTTCCAGCGCAACACGTTTTCGGAAGAGAGCCGCGAGCTGCTGATCTTCATCACGCCTCGCATCATCAGGCTCTAGGAGACACGACAGTGCAGCGACAGATTCTTGGCGTGACGCTGTTGGCGGCGGGCGCGGCGGCCGCCGCCGGATGCGGCGAGATGGCGCGACAGGGGAACTCGGCGTACCAGCTGACCGTCCGCAGCATTTCCGCCACCTCCGGCGCGACGGGCGACTCGGGCGCGTTCCTGAACTCGGACGTCGAGACATTCGTGGACAACGTGGCGACGGTCTTCAGCGACACGGGCACCGCGACCGTGGCGCTCATCGCCAAGAACCCGACGGGCCCGGCCCCGACCCCGCTCAACGCCGTCACGATCAACCGCTATCGCATCACCTTCCGCCGCTCCGATGGCCGCAACACGCCTGGCGTCGACGTGCCGCAGCCTGTCGAAGGCGCCGTCACCGCGACCGTGCAGGGCGGCGGCACCGCCGATGTGGCGTTCGATTTCATCCGCCACGTTGCCAAACAGGAGCCGCCGCTCCGGCCGCTGCGGCGAACGGCCGTCATGATCACGACGGTGGCCGACGTGACGTTCTTCGGACGCGATCAGACGGGGCGTGACGCCTCGGCGTCCGGCAGCATCGGCGTGACCTTCGGCGACTTTGGAGATCCCAATTAACGGGATGAGACCCATGCACACAGGAATTCGCACGTCTCTCGCCGGGATCGCGGTGGCCGTCGCCGGCATCCTCGGCGCCGGTTGCTCGCTGGAGGACCCCGTCATTCCGCCGGTGACGGGCCCGTCCGAGTTTTCGACCTCGCTGAACCTGTCGGCGAGCCCCGATCAGCTGCCGCGCGACGGACAATCGCAGTCCGTCGTGACGCTCGTGGCACGCGACGTTCAGGGCCGCCCGATCAGCGGGCTTCGCCTCGTGCTCGGCATCTCGCCCTCGTCCGCGACGCTCTCGCAGTCCGAGGTGACGACCGACGCGGCCGGGCGAGCGACCGTAGCCGTCACCGCGCCCGCCGCGGGCACCACGGGGAACACCATCACCGTCTCCGCGACGCCGATCGGCACGGATGCGGACAACGCGATTCCGCGGTTCGTCCTCATCGGCGTCCTCGGCGTCTCCAATTCGTCGGTGCCGGTGCCGTCGTTCACGGTGACGCCAACCTCACCCGAGGTGAACCAGCTCACGACGCTCGACGCGAGCGCCACGACCGACGAAGGCGCGGCCTGCCGGGACGCGTGCACCTACGCGTGGGACCTCGGCGGCGAAGCGACGCGGACCGGCCGCATCATCACGTATCAGTTCCAGATCGCGCGCATCTACAACGTGGCGCTGACGGTGACCGACGCCGCCGGATCGAGCGCCACGACGCGCACGAACGTGACCGTGACGGCCGTCGCCAAGCCGACCGTGACGATGAGCGTGTCGCCGACCTCTCCGACGGCCGGGCAGCCGGCGGTCTTCACGGCGACGCCGACAGTCGCCACCAATCACCGCGTGGCCGCCATCGAGTGGAACTTCGGCGACGGGACGACCGCGTCGACGACCAACAACAGCGTGCAGAAGACGTACTCCACCGCCGGCACGTACATCGTGGTCGTCACCGTCCGTGACGAACTCGGCCAGACCGGCTCCACGACGACGTCGGTGACGGTGGGCAGCGGCATCACCTTCCCGACGACGCCGTTCACCGTGTCGCCGACGGCGCCGCGCGCAACCGAGCAGGTCATCTTCAACGCCGGCGGCGTGACCACCACCGGCGGCGCCACGATCACGAAGTGGACGTGGAACTTCGGCGATGGCACCGACGAGGTGGAAAAGACCAACGCGACGGTCACGCATACCTTCCCGACGTCAACCATCGCGCGCACGTACGTCGTGCGGCTGACCGTGACCGACAGCGCAGGACGAACCGCATCGACGAGCCGCGACATTGCCGTCACGGCCACGCCGTAGCGGTACAATCCTCCGGTGGCGGCGGATAATCCGCGCATCGACGAACTGAGACGCCGGGTCGACAAGGACCCGGCGTCCATCGCCTTCGCCCAGCTCGCCGAGGAGTGCCGGCGCGCGGGCGATCTCCAGGAGGCCGTTCGCGTCTGCCGCGCGGGCCTCGAGCGTCATCCCAACTACATCTCGGCGCGCGTCACGCTGGGGCGCGCGCTTCTGCAGCTCCAGCAGCTCGAGGAGGCACAAGCCGAGTTCGAGCAGGCCCTGCTCGCCGCGCCCGACAACCTCGTGGCGCTGCGGGGCATGGCGGAGCTGTATCAGCTTCGCGGTGAGACGCCGCCGGACATGTCGCTGCTGAGGGAGCAGGGGCTGATACCGGTTGTTCCGCCGCCGATTCCGGTCGCGCCGCCAATCCCCGTGGACACGCCGCCGCCGGTCGAGGTCGTTGCGCCCCCGCCACCGCCACCACCACCGCCGCCTCCGCCTCCGGCGCCGGAACCGATCGAAGAGCTGCCGCCGCCGGTCCCCGACCTGCCGCTGGCGATCGACGAGCCGGCCGCGCCGTTGGACATCGACGTCGAGATGGAGGCCGATATCCCGCTCGACCTCGACGCTGCGCTGCAGGAACCCGAGCTCGCTGCGGAACCAGAACCAGAACCCGAACCAGAGCCGCAAGCCGGACCAGCGGGGCCGGCGCCGGAGCCACCGGCGATCGACCTGGCAGCCGCGATTGCCGCGTTCAACGACGCGTTTGGCAGCCAGCCGGCGGTTGAGCCAGAGCCGGAACCGGAGCCGGAAGCCGCACCGGAGCCTGCGCCCCCTGTCGAACTCGAGGCGCCGCCGGTGATCGACGCGGCGTCGGCGCTCGACGATCTCTTTCCATCGGAGCCCGCGCCCGCCGCGCAGCTCGACCCGGAGCCGGCGGTCGAAGCCGCACCGAACGCGAAGCCGGCCGCCGATCCGCTTCTGAAGGATCTCGAGGACTGGCTCTCCGCGATCAAGTCCGATCGCGACGAGCGCGGGACCTCCTGACGTGCGCGCCACGTCGCCGCTCCTGGCGGCGCGCCACGCGCGCGTCCGCGCCTCGATCGACGTCCTGAGCCTCGACGCGCTCGTCGTCACCGCCGCCTCCAACATCCGCTACTTGACGAACCACGCCGGCACGGCCGGCGTCCTCGTGCTGACACGCGAGGCGGCGCACCTGCTCGTGGACTTCCGCTACCGCGAGTCGGTGCGCGCGCTGCAGGAGTCGCCCGCCGCGTGCCCGGGGCTGAAGGTGTGGGATGTTCCGGCCAGCTACGACGAGGCGCTGCTGGGCTGCCTGGCCGACATCGGCGCATCCGTGGTCGGGTTCGAAGCGGCCGATGTCACGGTCAAGCGCCACGAGTACTGGCGCTCCGCCGTCGAGGCGCGCCGCCTGGATGTAGGCCTGCGCAGCACGGAGCGCGTGGTGGAGGAGGCCCGGCTCATCAAGGACGCCTCGGAGATTGCGACGCTGCGCGAGGCGGCGGCGCGGCTGACGCCCGTCGCGCAGGCCGTGTTCGCGGACGTCGCTGCCGGCCGGCAGGAACGCCACGTCGCAGGCGTGCTCGAGGCGGCGCTGCGCGGCGCGGGCTTCGAGCGTCCCGCCTTCGACACGATCGTCGCGTCCGGGCCCAATTCCGCCCTGCCGCACTACCGCGCGGGCGATCGCCGGCTCGCAGCAGGAGACCTCGTCGTGCTGGACTTCGGCGGCGTCTTGGACGGATACTGCTCGGACTTGACCCGAACGGTGGCCATCGGACCGCCATCACCCGAGGCCCGTCGACTTCACGCTGCCGTTCATGCCGCCCAGCAGGCCGCCATCGCGGCGGTCCGGCCCGGGGTCGAGAACACCGCGGTCGATGCCGTGGCGCGCGCCGTGCTGACGGAGCACGGGCTGGGCGAGGCATTCGGTCACGGTACCGGCCACGGCCTCGGCCTGGATGTCCACGAAGAACCGCGGATCACGTGGCCGCGACCGGACGTGCCGGCCGTGCGGCTCGAGCCAGGCATGGTGTTCACGGTCGAGCCGGGGGCGTACCTGCCCGGCTTCGGCGGCGTCCGGATCGAGGACGATGTGCTGGTGACGGAGACGGGGTGCGAGGTGCTCACGCGCGTGCCGCGTGAGCTGCTGACACTGTAGATGGACTTCGACGAGATCAAGCAGATTCTCGAGATGATGCGCGAGCACGAGCTCAGTGAGTTCGAGCTCGAGCGCGACAACTTCAAGCTCCGCATCCAGAAGCAGGGCAGTGGGCACTGGGTGGCCGCCGCCCCGCACGCGCCGGCGGCGCCCTCGACTCACGCGCCCGCCGCCGGGGTGCCGCCCGCC
>VFYY01000220.1 GCA_016871375.1 Acidimicrobiia bacterium | reverse complement strand
AGACGAGATCCTCGACAAGATGCGACGGTTTGGTCTGCGTACTCAACAGGTGCATGCGCAGTGACCAGACTTTTGTCAGTAATCACCGATCCAGGGGACTAGGTAGTTCCAGTCGTAGTTGTGCGCGACCACATACTTCACACGGCAGACCGCCTCGGCGGCGAGCAGCAGCGCCACCACCGGAACGAACGCGAAGACGAGACGCTTGCGCAGGCTCAGGCGGAGCGGCCGGTCGGTCGTTATGTCGGCCTCGGCGTGTCGTACAGGCTCACTAGGTACGACCCCATCGACAGCACCCCCACCTTCCCTTCCACGTAGGCGCGGATGCCGTCCTCGGGAGAACAGACGATCGGCTCTTCGTGCATGTTGTAGCTGGTGTTGATCACCGACGGAATGCCGGTGCGCTCGTAGTACCGCTTCACGATACCGTAGTAGGCGGCGTTGAGCGACGGGTCGATCAGCTGCGGCCGCGCCGTCCCGTCGACGTGCACGGCGGCGGGCGACCAGGCGCGCATCTCCGGCGTGCAGTCGAAGGTGACGGTCATGTACTGCGCCGCGCGGCGACCGCCGTCGAGCCCCACGTAGCAGCGCTGCGCCTCCTCGGCGAGCGTCACGGGCGCGAACGGCATGAACTCCGTGCGCCGCAGAATCTTGTTCAGCCAGTCGTTCACGGTCTTGTCACGGCCCTGGTAGAGGATGCTGCGGTTGCCGAGCGCGCGGGGCCCGAATTCCATCGCCCCGTCGAACCGCCAGACGATGTGGCCGTCGGCGAGGAGGTCGCCGACCGCCGCGGGCACGTCCGGCACGCGCCGGTACGGCAGGCCCGCCGCCGTCAGTGCCGACTCGATCTGGTCGCTGGAATAGTCAGGACCCCAATAGACGTCGTGGATCGGGCGTGGCTCGAACGCGGCGCCGCGCCGGGCCTCGAACATCCCCAGCCCCCAGCACAGGCCGTTGTCCGCCATCGCCGGAAACACGAAGATCTCCTCGACGCCGGGGATGTCCTTGATCCGCTGGTTCAGTTTCACGTTGGCGAACACACCGCCGGCCATCACCACGCGCGTCAGGCCGGTCTGCTCGATCCAGTAGCGCGCGAAGTTGCGCAGCACCTCCTCGAGCACGATCTGAAACGCCGCGGCGACCTGCGCCGGTGTGTATTTCTTCGTCAGGCGCACCAGCTCCGGGTAACGGCCGTAAATGGACTGGACCGTGAACGTCGACCCCTCGCTGCGGGCAATCGAGCGGCAGAACGCGAGGCACTCGTCCGCCGGCGGCTCGTACGAGGCGAGGCCGGTAATCTTCCCCTCGTGGCGGTTCGGCCGGAACCCGAGCGCCTTGGTGACCGCCGCATAGAACGACCCCATCGAATGCGGCCACTTGACTTCGTGCAGGCGAGTGAACTTCCCGCGCCGGCAGGCGTATACGGTCGCCGTCACCCCGGCACCCTGGCCGTCGGCGGTGATCGCCAGAGCGTCCTCGAACCCGGAGCCGTAGTAGGCGGAGGCGACGTGCAGGAAATGATGGTCGTAGGCGCGCTTCACGCGCTCGCGCGGAAACCCGGTGCGCGTCAGCCACCCGTCGATCTGGCGGTTGAGATCGAGCACGTTGCGGCCCGTGCGCACGGCCTTGTACGCGTAGAGGACGCCGGCATCCAGAACCGCAGCGGTCATCGACGGCGCCTTCGAGAAAACGGGATAATCACGCAGGGGTCCGTGGATGGCGCGCATTTCCTTCCACATCGGCGGCTTGGCGATGCACAGCTCGCCGACGTCGGCGGTCGTCATCCCCGCGCGGCGCAGCGCCTCGTCGATCGAGCGGTACGGGAAGCCGGCGTGGAGCTTCCGGCGCGAGAGGCGCTCCTCGCTGATCGCCGAGAGCAGGCGGTCGTCGTCGAACAACGCGACGGATGCATCGTTGTCGATCTCGCTGATGCAGAGTCGAATCACGTCAGACGGTTCCTTTGGGGATGGAGAAGAGTGCCGGTCCAATTATCAGTGAAAACGCGGCGCCGGCCATGAGCACACCGGACCGGCGCGGCGTCTTCACGATCTCGCTGGACTTCGAGCTCCATTGGGGCGTCCGGGACGGCCGCAGCCTGGCGTCGTACCGCGAGAACCTGCTCAAGGTCCACGACGTCGTGCCCCGCCTGCTCGCGCTGTTCGAGCAGTACGAGGTCCACTGCACCTGGGCGACCGTCGGATTCCTGTTCTTCGACAGCGTCGACGATCTGAAACGATCGCTTCCCGCCCGCCGGCCCGCGTACGTCAACGGCGCGCTCGACCCGTACCGGGCGCTCGACACGATCGGCCCGACCGCAGACGGCGACCCGTTGCACTTCGCGCCGCGGCTGATCCGCGCCATCCAGGCGACGCCGCACCAGGAGGTCGGCACCCACACCTTCTCGCATTACTACTGTCTCGAACCTGGCCAGACGCTCGACACGTTCCGCGACGATCTGCAGGCGGCGATCGACGTCGCGCGGCGCACTGGCATCGAGCTCACGAGCCTCGTGTTTCCGCGCAATCAGTTCAACGACCGCTACCTCGACGTGCTCGCCGAGCTCGGCCTCACCGCCTACCGCGGCAACGCCCGGTCGTGGCTGTACGCCGCCCGGACGCAGGGTGAGGAGACGCTGCTGCGCCGCGGCTGCCGTCTGCTCGACAACTACGTGCGTGTATCAGGGTTCCAAGTCCATCGACCGGCGGACCTGAACGGCGGCGGGCTGGTGGACATCCCGGCGAGCCGGTTCCTGCGGCCGTATCAGCCGACGCTGGCGGCGTTCGAACCGCTTCGGCTCCGCCGCATCCGCGACGAGCTCACCCATGCGGCCCGGACTGGCGGTCTGTATCACCTCTGGTGGCATCCGCACAACTTCGGGAGCCACACCGAGGAGAACTTCGCCTTCCTCCGCCGCGTCCTCGACCACTACACCGCGCTGCGCGCACGCGACGGCATGATCAGCCTCAACATGGGCGAGCTGGCGCGGGATGTCACAGCAGGCCGCGTGCGGTGAGCAGCTCCACGTACACCGCGTTGACCCGGTCGACCATCCGCTCGACGCTGAAGTGCTCGGCCGCAAACGCCCGTCCGGCCTCGCCGAAGGTCCGCCGCCGCTCCGCATCGCGCAGCAGATCGAGCGTCCGCTCGGCGATGCGGGCGGTGTCGAGCGCCGGCACCAGGTAGCCCGACACGCCGTCCCGAATGACCTCCGGCGCGCCGTCCATGGCGAAGGTGACGACCGGCTTCCCCACCGCGCCCGCCTGCGGCAGGACGCGGGCAATCCCCTCACGCAACGACGTATGCACCACCACATCCATCGCCTGGATGCAGTCGGGCACCGCTTCCGGGGCAACCCTGCCTGTCATGATGAGGCGATCGCCCAGACCGAGACGCGCGGCGGCGGCGAGAAGCTCGTCGCGCAGCGGCCCGTCGCCGACGAGCAGGAAGTGGACGTCCGGCATCTGCCTGTGAATCTCGGCCGCCGCGGCCAGGAACTGCTCGTGCCCCTTCAGGGGGAACAGCCGCGCGATCTTGCCGACGACGGGCGCATCGGGCGGAATGCCGAGGCGGCGCTTGGCGTCGGCGACGCTCAAGCGATCCCGCACTGACAGAAAGAGCCCGAGCTCGAACCCGCTGAAGATGGTCAGGTGCTGGTCCGCGCCGCCGATGCCGCGCTCCAGCAGCGCCTGGCCGACGCTGTCGCTGACGCTGATCATCTTGTGCGTGAACGGCGCGCACACACGCTTCAGCAGGATGTACACGCGGTTCTTCCACTCGGACTGGTACTCGTGGAAGACGAGGCTGTGCAGGGTATGGACGATGATCGGCACGCCCGCCAGCCGCGCCGCCAGCCGGCCGACGATGCCGGCCTTCGACGAGTGGGTATGGACGATTGTGTACGACCCCTGCTTGAGAAAGCGATAGATGTCGAAGACCGCCTTGAGATCCTGCAGCGGCCGGACCTCGCGGACCATCGACGGCACGACCACGGTCTTCACGCCCGCGCGCTCCGCCTCCTCGAACATGTGCCCTTCACCCGCTTCGTCGACGCCGCACAGCAGGGTGACCTCGAACCTCGGGTCGCGATGCTGGGCGATCGCCGTGTAGAGGGTGTTCTCCTGCGCGCCGCCGAGGATCAGCCGCGTGATGACGTGGACGACCCGAATCGGCTTCGCGGGATTGTCGATCTGAGTACTCAACCTGCCTGCGCGATCATATGCGAAACGCGTGGTACCATCAGACCGTCCATGCGGCTCGGCCTCCGCCTGCTCCTCAAGCGACCGGCAAGCAGGCTGATCGCCAGGGTCACGCGCTCGGGCTGGCTCGCCGCCCGCCTCTTCGGCGTTCGCGTCCGTCCGCTGTCGGACCCCTCCCTGTACTACTTCGACGTGACGACGCCCGTGCTCGTCCGCGTCGCCTCGCGGCACGTGCACCCGCGCATGCGCGTGCTCGACCTCGGCACCGGCGCGGCCGCGATCATCGGCCTGGCGCTGTGGCGCCGCCACGGCTGCCGTGTCGTCGCCGCCGACATCAACCCGTCGCTCGTGCAATCGTCGCGCGACAACGTCGCCTTCAACGGCGCGCCCATCGACGTCGTCCAGTCGTCGTTTCTCGCTGGCGTCGACGGAGACGTCGATATCGTCACGTTCAACCCGCCATACGTGACCACCGCGCACGGTTCGGCGCGCGGCCTCGACGAGCCGTACCGCGTGCAGTGGGACGGCGGCGCCGAGGGCACGTCCGTCATCGCCCGCTTCCTGGACGCGATCGCCGCCGACACGCGGCGTCCGCTCGTCGTGATGGGCGTGAACCGCTGGCACGCCACGCCGGCGCGCCTCGCGGCGCTGTTTCACGCGCGCCCGGCCCTCACACTGCGGGACGTGGTGCGTCACCCCGTGCTTCCCGTCAACGTCTACGTGTTTCAGAGGACAGGCTGAGGATCCGCGCACTCGAGGCGCGGCCGCGGCTGCCCGCTGCGCGTGACCCACTGATCGCCAAGTACCAGCGCGTCGACGCCTGACCGCTCGAACGTGGCGCGCGCGTCCGCCGCCGAGCACACGATCGGTTCCTGGATGTTGAACGACGTGTTGAGCAGGACGGGCACCCCGGTCAACTGCTCGAAGCGGTCGAGCAGCTTCCAGTAGCGGCGGTTGACGCTGCGATCCACCGTCTGCGGCCTGGCCGTGCCATCGACGTGCGTGACGGCGGGGATCACGTCCCGCTTCTCGGGCCGCACGGGGACGACGATCGTCATGAACGGGGACGGCTGCCGCAGCTCGAAGTAGTCGCTCGCCGCCTCCGCCTTCACCGACGGCGCAAATGGACGGAACAGCTCGCGCTTCTTGATCTTCTCGTTGATCACGTCCCGGATGCCGTCGGATCTCGGATCGGCGAGAAACGACCGATTGCCGAGCGCCCGCGGTCCGTACTCCATCGGTCCCTGCGACCATGCGATGACCTGGCCCTTGGCGAGCGCCCGCGCCGCCGTGTCGACGAGCGCATCCTCGTCGAGACGGGTCGCTTGGAGTGTCCCCGTCAGGCCGTCGTCCAGCCCCGTATCGCCGAT
>VFYY01000219.1 GCA_016871375.1 Acidimicrobiia bacterium | reverse complement strand
GCTCAGGCCCCTGCAGGCGGCCAGTATTACCTACCGCATCGCGCTGGGGCCGCGCACCTCACTGAAGGCCCCAGGCTGCGTTGCACCGCGCCATTTGGCCATTCTCCCGCTCCCTGGTCCCGGTTTGACGGCGCACAATGCCGCTTATGTTGCCCCACGAGCCGCTATTGGTAAGCCCCGTCGTGAATGCGGATGCGCGTGTCGTCGACGGGTTCGGCCGCGAGTGGTGGCGGTTCGATCAGAGCGGGATGGATCGCAGCGAAGCGTACGCGCTGTTCATGCGCTACTTTGCGATGTTTCCGTGGGAAACCCTGCCCGAGGGAGCGTCGGGGTTCGACGCCGGGTGCGGCAGCGGGCTGTGGGCGCGGTTCGTGGCGCCGCGGGTGGGGACGTTGCACTGCGTCGACGCCAGCGCGGAAGCACTCGCCGTCGCCAGGAGGAATCTCGCCGACCAGACCAATTGAGAGTTCCACCTCGCCACGGTCGGCAGCATGCCGCTCTCAGACAACTCGATGGACTTCGGGTACTCACTGGGTGTGCTGCACCACATTCCGGACACGCCGTCCGGCCTGCGTGCGTGCCCACGCTGAAAACCGGAGCGCCATTCGTCCTGTATCTCTACTACGCGTTCGACAACCGGCCGGCGTGGTTCAGGATGATCTGGAAGCCCAGCGACTGGCTGCGGGTGCTGCTGTCGCGGTGCCCGTTTCCGGTCAGGAGCGTCGTCTGCGATCTGCTGGCGGTCGCCGTGTACCTGCCGCTCGCCCGGGGCGCGAAGCTGGCGGAGCGGATGGGCGCGTCGGTGCACCACGCGCCTCTCTCGGCCTACAGGGATCAATCGCTGTACGTGATGCGGACCGACGCGCTCGACAGGATGGGGACGCGTCTCGAGCGGAGATTCACACGCGACGAGATGCACCGGCTGATGCTCGCGGCGGGGCTGACCGACATCCGCTTCCAGGACGAACCCCCGTACTGGGTCGCGATCGGCCGCAAGCGCGGCTGAGCATCAGGCCTGGACGGCGTCGTAGAGCGTGAGCAGGCCGCCGGCGACGACCTCGATGTCGAACCGCTCGCGGACGAGCGCATGGCCCTGGCGCGCGAGTGCCCCCGCCTTCGCGGGATCGTCCAGCAGATCGGTCAGCTTCGCGGCCAGATCCCGGTAGTCGCCGTTGCGCGCCAGTAGCCCCGTCCGCCCGTCGATGATCGCTTCCCGGATGTCCTCCGCGTCGAACGCTACCACGGGCGTCCCCACGCTCTGCGCCTCGAGGACGGTGATCCCGAGAAAGCCGTCGACGATCCCGGGTTTCACGCATACGTCGGCGAGCGACAGCAGCGCCGGCACGTCCCGGCGCAGTCCCAGCAGGCGCACGCGATCCCGCACGCCGAGCTCTTCGATGAGCGCGGTCAAGTCCTGGCGCAGGCGCCCCTCGCCGGCGATCAGGAACTGCACGTCGCGGTGCGTCTCGCAGACGATCGCGGCGGCGCGGATGAACAGGTCGTGGCTTTTTCGCGGCTCGAGCTGGCCGATGGTGGCGACCACTCGGTCGTCGGGCCGCAGGCCCAGCCCGGACCGCAGCCTGAGCAGGTCGGCGTGCGGTGGCCGCTCCGGCAGCACGACGCCGCACACCGGCTGCGCGCGCAGGCGGCGCCGCGAGATCGGGATGAAGCGAAAGTGGCGGGCGATGACGGGCGAGGTCATGATCGTCAGGTCGACGCCGAGCGTCAGCAGCCAGTTTCGCAGGAACGTGGTGATCATCGGCTCGTCGGGCGAGTTCTGGAGGCCCATGACGCTGCTGACGACCACCGGCGGCCTGCGTCCCGGCCATGGGCGGAAGAACGTTCTCGCCACCCACATCGCCACGCAGCAGCTGGCGGCGAACACGTGCACGACGTCGGGCTTCACGCGCCGCAGCGTCTTGGCCAGCTGCGGCCCGCTCGTGAAGGCCTTCGTCCGGTATAACGCGAGGCGCTCGGCACGGCCGCCCTCGCGGATGATGTCGCGCTCGAGCGGGCCGCCGTTCGAGATGACGGTCACCTGGTGCCCCTTCCGGACGAACTGCCGCGTCAGCAGGACCAGATTCGTCTCGATGCCGCCCATCTCGAGGTTCAGGCAGACGAACGCGACGTTCACAGCGTCACCGCTCCACGAAGTGGCGTACCGCCTGCGCGACGCGGGCGCAGTCCTCGGCGGCCAGGTGCGGACCCATCGGCAGGCTGAGGCCGGTCTCGCAGGCCTTCTCCGCGTGCGGCAGGCTGCCGCGCTGCAGGCCCATCCATCGGTTGGCCGGCATCAGATGGATCGGTACCGGGTAGTGCATGCCCGTGCCGATGCCCTCCTCCGCCAGGTGCCGCGCCAGACCGTCCCTTGCTGAGTGCCGGACGACGAACAGGTGATGGCACGGCGAGTCGGCGTCGTCCCAGCGCGGCACCCAGAGGCCTTCGACCGGTGCCAGCGCTTCCACATACTGCGCGGCGCGCGCGCGCCGCCGATCGTTCCAGTCGTCGAGGCGCTTCAGCTTGATTCGCAGCACCGCCGCCTGGATGGCGTCCATGCGCTCGGTCGAGCCGAGCAGCTGATGGTCGAACGGCTTCGACGCGCCATGGTTGCGGATCATCAGCAGCGCATCGTACAGCGCTTCGTCGTCAGTGACGAGCGCGCCGGCATCGCCACAGGCGCCGAGGTTCTTCCCGGGATAGAAGCTGAACGCCGCGGCATGGCCGAAAGTGCCCGCGCGCTTCCCGCCGCTGAGCGAGCCGTGGGCCTGGCAGGCGTCCTCGATGAGCTTGAGGCCGTGCGCGTCGGCCAGCGCGCGCCAGCGAACCAGGTTCATGCAGTGGCCGAACAGGTGCACCGGCATGATCGCACGCGTCCGTGGCGTGATCGCCCGGGCCGCCGCCTCGACGGAGGCGTGGACCCCCTCCGGCTCGATGTCGATCAGCACGGGGGTCGCGCCGGTCAGCGCGACGGCCTCCGAGGTGGCGATGAAGGTATTGGCCGGAAGGATCACCTCGTCGCCCGGCCCGACGCCCCAGGCCCGCAGGCAGAAATGCTCCGCCGCGGTGCCGCTGCTCAGCGCGACGCAGAACCGGCGGCCGATGTAGGCAGCGAACTCCTTCTCGAACAGCTCCACCTGTTCGCCGCCGATGAACCGGCCGGCCGCGAACATGCCGCCGAGCAGCGGTTCGGCCTCCTCACGGATTTCCGCCCACTGCGGGCCCAGGTCAAGAAACGGAATCTTCATGTAACGCTCAACTCCCGAGTGAAGCCCTCCCTCTCGCCAAGTCGCGGCGAATCGTCCTTGTTGTAATAGAACGCCTGGCTCTCGTCCTGCGGCCGGGCGGTGATGCGGTCGAGCCGCGGCATCGTCTGCTCGAACAGCAGCAAGCCGAAGGCCAGGCACCGCCGGTAGACATCGACCACTTCGTCCACGTCGGGGTAGATGCAGAATCTCACCTGCGAGACGATGGGGCCGTCGTCGATGCCGGGCGTGATTTCGTGGATGGTGACGCCGTGCTCGCGTTCATTGTTCTTCAGCGCCCAGTTGATCGGCGAGACCCCCCGGTACCGCGGCAGGGGGCCGTTGTGCAGGTTCAGGATCCGGCCGCACTTGGCGATGAACCACGGCTGGACGATGCGATCGTAGAAGACCGAGAACGCGAGGTCGGTGCGCCAGGAGTCGCCGCGGACGCCGGGAATCGACGGCGTCCGTCCGTCCTCGACGATGGGAACATGCCGCGCGCGTGCCCAGGACACCACGGAGGACGTCCACGTCGGCTCGGGAATGGCCGGAACCACGCATCGCAGTTCGTGCTCGTCGCTGGCGAGAAACCACTCACCCACCCTGATGCAGAGATCCCCTTTGCCGAGCAGGACTACCGATTTCTTCATAGCCGGATTTCCTTCCCCCCTTCTCTCATGCTGCGTTCGGCCGCCTCGAGGATTCTGACGACCCGCAAGCCTGCATCCCCGCCGCTGATTGGCCGGTCCTCGCCCCGTACGACGCGCGCGAAGTGGGCGACCTCCCGGCTGAGCGCCTCGACGTTCTGGATGTGCGGCGCAAACATGTCGCCCATCCGATACTGCACCAGCGTATAGTAGATGCCCTCTCGCTCCTTCACGACGTTGACGCCCTTGTCGTAGACCTTCAGCTTCTCGACCGTCTCCATGTCGTCGAAGACGATCATCTTCTTGGTGCCGCCGATGAGCGTAGTCCTGATCTTCACCGGGGCCAGCCAGTTGACGTGAAAGTGCGCGATCGTGCCGCCCGTGAACCGCAGCGTGATGTAGGCGATGTTCTCGAGCCCGTCGGAGTAATGGGCCACGCCCGTTGCCTGGACGCTCGTCGGTTTCACGTCGAGGACGTAGTCCATGATCGAGAGATCGTGCGGGGCGAGGTCCCAGACCACGTTGACGTCGTGCTGGAACAGCCCGAGGTTCACGCGGACCGAATCCCAGTAGAGGATGTCGCCGAGGCTGCCGGTCGCCATGATCTCCTTCAGCTTGGTCACCGCGCCCGTGTAGTTGAAGGTATGGTCCACCATCAGCGTCAGGCCCTTCCTCTCCGCGAGCTCGATCAACGACTCCGCCTCGGCCGCCGACCGCGTCATCGGTTTTTCTATCAGCACGTGCCGGCCGGCCTCGAGGCATGTCCGCGCGAGCCCGTAGTGCGAATCCACCGGCGTGGCGATGGCGACCGCCTCCACCGCCGGATCGCGCAACAGGTCGTCCACGTCGCGCGTCTGACGGACGCCGGGATATTCCGCCGCCACGTGCTCGAGCCGCGCCGCGTCGCGGTCGCACAGCCCGGTCAACCGGCATTCCTTCGACGTCGCCACGTTCTTCGCCAGATTCGGCCCCCAGTAGCCGAGCCCCAGCACCCCCACGCCCAGTCGATGTGTCGTCATTCGCTCCTCGATGTGTTCCTGAACAGCGCCTCGTACGCGCCGATCTCCAGCTCCGCCAGCGCCTGTGGATCCATCATGGCGATGGCTTCCTGGCGGGCGCGTTGTCCCAGCTGCCCCGCCCGTGCCGGCTCGACGAGCAGCCGATCCGCACGACGCGCCATTTCCTCCCAGTCACCCGCGGGCACGAGCTCCCCCGTGTCGCCGCTGCGAACGATCTCCCGCTGCCAGTCGACGTCGTAGGCGATGATCGGCACCGCCGCCAGGCAGGCCTCGGCCAGCGCCCGCCCCATGTGCGGCGACAGGACCAGGCGCGCATCCGGCAGCACCGCGGCCAGCCACTCCTGCGGACGATTGCCCGCGAACACCACGTGCCCCTCGAGGCCCATGGCGATCGCCGTCTGTTCGAGCCGCGCCCGCAGGCTGCCGTCGCCGGTGAAGACGAACACCACGTCGTGACCCGCGTCTCCCAGGTGCTTCACCACGCGCAGGTTGTGCTCCGGCTGCTTCATCTCCTCCAGCCGGCTGACCGTCGTCAGAAAGTCGCCCGTGACCCCGAGCTCACGCAGCAGAGCCCTCCCCCCGACGGATAGGAAAATCTATCCGCCCCAGGATGCGTTGCACCGCACGATTTGGTCATTCTCCCGCTCCCCGGTCCCGGTTTGACGGCGCGCAATGCAGCTTATGTTGCCCCACGAGCCGCTATTGGT
>VFYY01000218.1 GCA_016871375.1 Acidimicrobiia bacterium | reverse complement strand
ACCTGCGCATGACCGTGCCGCCGAAAGGCATGTACGCCATGCTGCCCCTCAACGCGCAGGCGCAGAAGATTGCCGACGCGTACGATCCGGCGGCAGACCGCGCCGCCGGCAACGAGTGCCGCGCCTACGGCGCGGCGGGGATCATGCGGATTCCCAGCCGCTACCGCTTCTCGTGGGCCGACGACAACACGCTGCAGATGGACATCGACTCCGGTACGCAGGCGCGGCTGTTTCGCTTCGCGGCTGCGGGCGGTGGTGGCCGCGGCGCCGGCGCCCCTCCGGCGACCGACGCCGCCGCACTGCCCGAGCCGACCTGGCAGGGCACGTCGGTGGCGAACTGGGTGCCGGGCCGGGGGCGCGGTCTTCCGCCCAACGGCCAGCTGCGCGTCGTCACCACGCGCATGAAGGGCGGGCTGCTGCGCAAGAACGGCGCGCCCTACAGCGACAACGCGCGCCTGGAAGAGATCTTCGAGACGTTCACGGAGCCGAACGGCGACACGTGGCTGATCGTGACGTCGATCGTGACCGACCCCACCTACCTGACGCAGCCGTACGCGACGACGTACGGCTACAAGAAGATTGCCGATCGCGCAGGCTGGGACCCGACACCCTGCCGCGTCGACGAGCCGAGATAGATTGAAGACTGGCGATTGCAGATTGAAGATTTGAGGGACCGACTTATGCGCACATTGTTCGTTGCGGTTGTGGCCTTCGGCGTCGTCACTGCGTACGGAATCACCGCGCGCGCGCAGCAGGGCGGCGCGGCGCTCACCGGCGACGCGGCCGCAGGCAAAGTGCACTACACGTTCGGCAACACCTCGTGCAGCAACTGCCACGGCGTGAACGGCGAGGGCGCGTTTGCGCCCGCGCTGGCCGGGCGGCCGGAGATCACCTACGACCGGTTCCGCAACTACGTGCGGGATCCGAAGGGCCGCATGCCGGGCTATCCGGATACCGAGCTCACCGACCAGGAAATCGCCGACATGGTCGTGTACTTCCAGTCGCTGCCGAAGGCTGAGAAGCCGGCCGCGTGGCGCACGCCCCTCCCGGAGAACCCCGTGCCGCCGCAGCGGCTGGCGATCGCCACGATTGGCTGCGGACAGTGCCACGGCGCGACGATGTCCACGCCGCGGCATGGGATGGCGGAAGTCAACGGCGACTTCGAGTGGTTCAAGCGGATGGTCTATCAGCACACCACGACGCAGCGCGAGCAGATGGCGATGCTCGACCCGGCGCTCCCGCGGGTGACCCCCGGTTTCGGCGGACCCCAGACACGGACCCCGCCTCGGGTGCGCATGGGGAATTACTCGCCGCAGCGGCTGCCCGAGGCCAGGCTGAAGGAGATCTACGACTGGATGGTGGATCTGGGCGCGCTGCCCGTGCTGACCGCCCGGCTGGCGCCCGCGCCGGCGAGCGACGGCGGACAGACGTATAACCTGAACGTCTACAACAGTGCCGTGAGGGGCAAAGGGGTCAACACCGAGGACGTCACGGTGGCCGTGGAAGTGCCGGCCGACGTGAAGGTCGTCAGCGCGGCGGGCACCGGCTACGCCGGCACGACCATGGCGGCCGACGGGAAGACGATCGCCACCTGGCGCCTGCCGAAGATGGACGCGGCGCAGCAGGAGGCGCTCAGCATCACGCTGTCGGGCGCCGCACCCGGGCTGCGCGGCACGATCCGCTGGGGCAAGCCGGCCGTGAAGGCCGATGGGCAGGTGAACTTCCAGTTGCCGGGCGCCCGCGGCGGCCGCGGCGCGGCGTAGTTGTGGTCCGGCTGAAGCCGGACACTACGTACGTAGTGTCCGCCTTTAGGCGGACCGTTCTCATCAAGGAACGAACATGAAGCGATTACCCCTGGCACTGCTCGCGGCGTTCGGCGTGGCGTTCGTGGCCGGCGTGTCCGGCCAGCAGGCGCCGCCGGCCGACCTGATTCTCACCAACGGCAAGGTCATCACCGTGGACGACCAGTTCCGCATCGCGCAGGCCGTGGCCGTGCGCAATGGACGCTTCGTTGCCGTGGGCACGAACCAGGAAATCACCCGGCTGGCCGGCCCGAACACGCGCCGCATCGACGCGCGCGGCCGCGCGGTGGTGCCGGGGCTGATCGACAACCACGCCCACTACCAGGAGGAAGGCGCCTACTGGACGCTGGAGCTGCGCTTCGACAACGTCGAGACCCGCAAGGAAGCGCTCGATCGCATCCGCGCCAAGGCGAAGCAGAACGGGCCTGGCAACTGGGTCTACAACCTGGGTGGCTGGTCGTACGACCAGTTCACGGACGACAAGCGCCCGTTCACGCGCGACGAGCTCGACACGATCGCACCCGACAATCCCGTCTTCCTGCAGTTCAGCCGCGCGGAGACCTTCGTCAACAGCAAGGCGATCGAGCTCACCGGCCTCGAGGCGATGAAGGAGCCGTGGATCCGGCGCGACACCAACGGCCGCGCGACCGGCATCATCGACGTCGCCGGCAACGGCCGCGTGCGCAACCTGGCGAACTTCCTCGACGCCCCCAACGGCCAGCGGGCGAAGCTGCCGGCGGACGTCATCGAGCGCAGCCAGTTCGCGATGCTGCGCGACCTGAATCGCGCGGGGCTGACGGCGTCGGGCGGCGAGTGCCAGTTCGAGCCCGAGTACCGCGAGTATCAGCGGCAGGGGCGCGCCAGCATGCGCTTCTTCTGCTTCCGGCTCGCCGAAGGCGGGCGCGGCGCGGGCGCGGCCGAGAAGCAGATGGCCGCCATCCCGTCGCTGAAGTACTTCGACGGCGACGAGTGGCTCGACCACGTCAACTGGGGCGAGAACTTCCCGGGCGGCGGCGGCGACAACCTCTACTCGGTGACGCAGGCGCCGGTGCCGCAGGAATCGTGGGACCTGTTCGGCCGCTTCGCGCAGGAGGTGGCGAAGAACCACATCCAGGCGCTGCTGCACACGCAGACCGACGTGGCGGTCGAGGGCAAGCTGCGCGAGATCGAGAAGTTCCAGAAGGACGCGCCGATCCGCCAGCTGCGCTGGGCGTTCATGCACATGGAAGGCGTGACGCCGGAGCAGGTGGACCGGATGAAGGCGCTCAACATGTTCATCGCCATCCACCCGCGCGAGATCGTGATGGGCGGCCTGCACAAGCGCGTGTGGGGCGACAAGGCGCTGGTCATGCCGCCGCTGCGCTACATCCAGGACAGCGGCATCAAGTGGGGCCTCGGCACCGACGCGTTCGAGGTGAACCAGTACCGGCCGTTCCAGACGCTGTACTGGGCCGTCACCGGGAAGATGGTCGGCGGGATGCAGGTCAACTCGTCCACCGTGACGCGCGAGGAAGCGCTCATCGCGCACACGCGCCACAACGCCTACCTGTTCTTCCGTGAGAACGACCTCGGTTCGATTCAGCCCGGCTTCCTCGCGGACATGGTCGTCCTCGACCGTGACTACCTGACCGTGCCGGTCGAACAGATCAAGGACATCAACTCGGCGATGACGATCGTCGGCGGGCGCGTCGTGTGGGACGCCGCGGCGCCGGCGGCCGCCACCCGGTAGGGCGGGCCTTCGCGGCCCGCCATGGGAACAGTCATGAAGAGAATCGTTTTCGCGCTGCTCGCCCTCGCCGGCGCGGCTGCCGCCGTGTCTTTCGGTCCCGCCGTGCAGGCCCAGCAGCCGTCGGCGGACATGATCCTGACCAACGGCAAGATCATCACCGTCGACGACAAGTTCACGATCGCGCAGGCGGTGGCCGTCCGCGGCTCGCGCATCCTGGCCGTCGGCACCAACGCCGAGATCACCCGCCTCGCCGGGCCGAGCACGCGCCGCATCGACCTGCGCGGCCGCTCGCTGATGCCGGGCCTGATCGACAACCACGCGCATTACCAGGAAGAGGGCGCGTACTGGACCGAGGAGACGCGCCTCGACGGCGTGGAGACGCGCAAGCAGGCCATCGAGATCATCCGCGCCCACGCGAAGCGGAAGGGCCAGGGCGCCTGGATCTACACCCTGGGCGGCTGGTCTCCGGACCAGTTCAGCGACGACGACCGTCTGTTCACGCGCGACGAGCTCGACAAGATCGCGCCCGACAATCCGGTGTTCCTGCAGTTCACGCGCGAGCAGTACTACCTGAACAGCCGGGCGATCCAGCTGACCGGGATGGAGCAGATGAAGGATCCCGAGATCAAGCGCGACGCCAGCGGCCGCGCGACCGGGATCGTGGACAGCGACGCGGTCGGCGGACGGCTGCGCAACGCCGCGGGCTTCCTCAAGGCGCTGCCGAAGGACATCTTCGAGTCGAGCAGCATGACGATGCTGCGCGACTTCGCGATGGCGGGGCTGACGGCGTCGGGCGGCTCGTGCAATTTCAGGGACATCTACCGCCAGTGGGCGGATCAGGGCCGTCTCAGCATGCGCTTCTTCTGCCTGCAGACGGCACCGGGCGGCCAGGGCCAGAACGTCGATCAGGTCATCGCCAACATCCCGAAGCTGCGCTACTTCGACGGCGACGAGTGGATGGACAACGCCAACTGGGGCGAGCGGCTCGTCAACACGCCCGACACGGTGAACGACACGAAGCCGACCGCGCCGCCGGAGCTCTGGCAGAACTGGGGCCGCATGGCGCGCGCCGTCGCCCGCGCCGGGATCCAGGTCTTCATCCACACCACGATGGAGTGGACGGTCGAAGAGCAGCTGAAACAGGTGGAGCAGATCGCGAAGGAGATGCCGGTCCGCCCGCTGCGCTGGACCTTCATGCACATGGAAGGCGTCACCGCGCCGCAGCTGGAGCGGATGCGCAACCTCGGGATGTACGTCGCCGTGCACCCGCGCGGCGTCATCTCGGGCGCCGCCTGGCAGCGCCGCCACGGCGTCGAGAAGGCGGGCGCGATGCCCAACCTGAAGGCGATTCAGGACAGCGGCATCAAGTGGGGTTTCGGCACCGACGCGTTCGAGGTGAACCAGTATCGTCCGTTCCAGACGCTCGGCTGGGCGGTCACCGGCAAGATGGTCGGCGGCAAGCGGACGATGCTGCACCCGATCAGCCGCGAGGACGCGCTCATCGCGCACACGCGCAGCAACGCCTACTTCTTCTTCCGCGAGAACGACCTCGGCTCCATCCAGCCCGGGCGGCTGGCGGACATGATCGTGCTGAGCCGCGATTACCTGACCGTGCCGGCCGATCAGATCAAGGACATCAAGTCGGAGATGACGATCGTCGGCGGCAAGGTGTTCTACGACGCTGCCGCGCCGACTCCGTCGACGCGGTGACCTGCGATTTGTGATTTGTGATTTGCGATTTGTGATTTGCGATTTGTGAGGGGACTCCACATGCGCGCTCTGATTGCCGTCGTCCCGCTCGTGTTCACGGTCGCCCTCTCGGCCCAGCAGGGCGGGGCGCCCGCCTTCGCACAAGGCTCCGGCGCGGCAGGCCAGCAGCCGTTCAACCCGAACGCCCGCGCGCCCGAGCAGCCGCGGCTGCGGATCACCAGCCCGGCGTTCGCCGACGGCGCCCCGCTCCCCCTCGTCCACAGCTGCTACGCCGACGGCGGCAAGTCGATGTCGCCGCCGCTGCAGTGGGCGAACACGCCGGCCAAGACCGCCAGCTTCGTGCTGATGGTGAACGGGCCGGACAACCATCCGATGGGTGGGATCGACACGGAGTTCTTCTGGGTGCGGTGGAACCTGCCGCCGGCCACCAAGGAGATCGCGGCCAACGCGCCGGAGGGCGCCGAGCTGCCCGACGGCAGCCGTCAGGTCGCCGG
>VFYY01000217.1 GCA_016871375.1 Acidimicrobiia bacterium | reverse complement strand
ATCGTCGGCACCGGCGCGTTCTGCTCGGTCGCCGCCGTGCGGCTCAGCAGGGGGCTGTCGATCGACGCCTCCATCTTGTTGTACTTCAGCTCGGCGACCACGCCGAAGTAGCCGCGGTCGTTCGAGACGAAGTCCCACTCGTAGCCGAAGCGCCACAGGTCCCACGTGACCTCGGTGGTCGCCGGCGCGCCGACCGTGAACGTCTGGCCGCGGAAGGTGATGGTGCGGGTGATGGTGGCCTCCGCGTCGTACTTGATCGGCACGTAGCCGAAGCGGAACTTGTGGGCGCGGCCGACCGAGAACTTGACGTCCGGGAACGACTTCTTGTCGATGCCGAACTCGGTGACGAAGTCGATCGGCTCGACGATGCCGGTGGCGCCGGTGATGGAGCCGCTCTGGATCAGGATGCTCGGGTCGGACGACCAGAAGTTGACCGAGAACTCCCCGACGTTGGTGTTGCCCTGCGCCTCGGCCCGCGCGCCGAACGTCATCGCCGCGGTGACGCACACAGAGACTGCGATAAGTCGAATTCTCATGCTTCGGATATCGGCAGGACAGGCCGCACCTTTAACGGCCCCACCGCCACTCCTCCTCGATTGAGAATAACGCCGCCGCGCGGCGGAGCGAACACCGCCATGGAGTACGATCGCCACAGATGACTCCCGGCCGGCGACTGCTGGGCTACCTGCTCCGCTACCGTCGCTCCTTTGTCGTCGGGTTTCTCTGCGTCATCGCGACCGCCTCGATCGGCCTGGCCAGTCCCTGGGTCCTCAAGCACGCCGTCGACGATCTGCACGCAGGGGCGACCGCGGACAAGTTCCGCTTCTACGCCGCCGCGCTGCTCGGGCTGGCCGCGGCGGGCGGCGTGTTCCGCTTCCTCATGCGCCGCATCATCATCGGGGCGTCGCGCGGCATCGAGTACGACCTGCGCAACGACTTCTTCGCGCACCTGCAGCGGCTCGACCTCGGCTACTTCCAGCGGCACCGCACCGGCGACCTGATGTCGCGCGCCACGAGCGACCTGAGCGCGGTGCGATCGATGGTCGGGCCGGCGGTCATGTACACGGCGACGACGTCGCTGACGTTCGTCGTCGCGCTCATGCTGATGATCTCCATCGACGCGTGGCTGACGATCATCGCGCTCGTGCCGCTGCCGTTCGTCACCGCGTCGGTCCGCTACTTCGGCGAGGCGATTCACCGGCGCTCGGAGGCGATCCAGCAGCAGCTCTCGGAGATCAGCGCCATCACGCAGGAGATGCTGTCCGGCGTCCGGGTCGTGCGCGCCTACGGGCAGGAGCCGTTCGAGATCGAGCGCTTCCGCGCCTCGAACGAGGTGTACTTCACGCGCAACCGCGGGCTGATCCGTCTGCAGGGCGTCTTCAACCCGATCATGGGCCTGCTCATGGGCACGAGCGCGCTGCTGGTGTTGTGGCTCGGCAGCCGGGAGGTCGTGGCCGGCCGCATGACGGTGGGCGAGCTGGTGGCCTTCAACGCGTACCTGGCGATGCTGGCGTGGCCGATGATTGCCTTCGGGTGGGTGACGAGCCTGATTCAGCGCGGCATGGCCTCGTGGAAGCGGATGCTCGAGGTGTTCGACACCGGGCCTGCCGTCACCGACGCGGACGCCACGGACGCGATCCCCGACGTCGCCGCCATCCGCGGCGAGATCGAGTTCCGCCACCTGACGCTCGCCTTCGGCGACCGCGTCGTGCTCCACGACATCTCGGCGACGCTGCCGGCGGGCACGACGACGGCGATCGTCGGCGGCACGGGGTCCGGGAAGTCCACGCTCCTGAGCGTGCTGCCGCGGCTCCACAACCCCCCGCCGGGGACCGTGTTCATCGACGGCGTGGACGTGCGGCACATCCGGCTGGCGGTGCTGCGCGGCGCCATCGGGTTCGTGCCGCAGGAGCCGTTCCTCTTCGGCGCGTCGCTGTCCGAGAACATCGCGTTCGGCTGGTCGCAGCCGCCGCAGGACCCCGACGGCGTGGAGAGCGCCGCGGCCATCGCGCGCCTCGACACGGACGTGCGCGACTTCCCGAAGGGCTACGACACGGTGATCGGCGAGCGCGGGATCACGCTGTCGGGCGGGCAGAAGCAGCGGACCGCGATCGCGCGCGCGCTGGCCGTGGACCCGAAGATCCTCGTCCTCGACGATGCGCTCTCGGCGGTCGATACCTACACGGAGGAGGAGATTCTGCGCCGGCTGCAGGGGGTCATGCGGCAGCGGACCTCGCTCATCGTCTCCCACCGCATCTCGACCGCGCGCGGCGCCGACCAGATCCTCGTGCTGTCGGGCGGGCGCATCGTCGAGCGGGGCACGCACGACGACCTGGTGACCAGGAACGGTGTCTACGCGGAGCTGCACAGGAAGCAGCTGCTCGAAGAAGAACTGGCGGCATCCTGATGCACGACGAGGAAGTCCTCGGCAAGGCGTACGACGCGCGGCTGATGCGCCGGCTGCTCGAGTACCTGCGTCCGTACCGCAGGCAGGTCGGCGTCGCCATCGCGGCCATCATCGGCCACTCGATCTTCGAGCTCGCGCCGCCGTACCTCACCAAGCTGGTCATCGACGAATACATCCCGGCGGGGGACCTGTCGGGTCTCGGCGCCGTCGCCGTGCTCTTTCTGGTGACGCTGGCCGGCTCGTTCGCGCTCGAGTACGTGCAGACGTGGACGATGCAGATGACCGGACAGCGGATCATGTTCGACCTGCGGATGCAGGTCTACCGGCACCTGCAGCGCCTGGATCTGCGCTACTACGACCGCAACCCGGTCGGCCGCCTGATGACGCGCGTCACGACCGACGTGGACGTGCTGAACGAGCTGTTCACGTCGGGTGTCGTGTCGGTGTTCGGCGACGTGTTCACGCTCGTGGGCATCATGGGCGTGCTGATCTGGCTCGACTGGCGGCTGGCCCTGATCGCGTTCTCCGTGCTGCCGCTGATCGCGCTCATCACGCAGTGGTTCCGGAGACACGTCCGCGACTCCTACCGCACGGTGCGGACCTGGATCGCGCGCATCAACGCCTACCTGCAGGAGCGCATCACGGGCATGGCGACCGTGCAGCTCTTCCGGCGCGAGGCGCGCGATTTCGTGGAGTTCGACGCGATCGATCGCCGGCACCGCGACGCCAACGTGGACTCCATCTTCTACTACGCCGTTTTCTACCCCGCGATCGAGCTGGTCAGCGCGCTGGCGGTGGCGCTCATCATCTGGATCGGCGGCGGCTGGGTGCTGGAGAACACGCTGACGCTCGGGTCGCTGGTCGCGTTCATCATGTACGCGCAGCGCTTCTTCCGGCCGATCCAGGACATGTCGGAGAAGTTCAACGTCCTGCAGGGCGCCATGGCCTCGTCCGAGCGCATCTTCGCGCTCCTGGACACGCCGGTGGAGATCGTGTCCGGCGGGTCCGCGCCGCGCAACGTGGACGCCGCGTCGCGGAACCCGCCCTACGTACGTAGGCCGGGTCCCAGCGGCAGCGGGGATTCGCCTGCCGCTGGACCCGGCGCCATCGCGTTCGAGAACGTGACGTTCGCCTACGTGGAGGGGGAGCCCGTGCTCAAGGACGTCTCCTTCCGCGTCGAGCCGGGACAGCGCGTCGCGCTCGTCGGCGCCACCGGCTCGGGAAAGACGACGATCGTCAATCTGCTGCTGCGGTTCTACGACGTGCAGCAGGGCCGCATCACGATCGACGGCGTGGACATCCGCCAGATGGATCTGCGGGAGCTGCGGTCGTGTGTCGGCCTCGTCCTGCAGGACGTCCACCTCTTCTCGGGCACGATCGCCGGCAACATCCGTCTCGGCAACGAGGACATCTCCGACGAGGCCGTTCGCCGCGCGGCGGAGGCGGTCCATGCGGCGGGGTTCATCGACCGCCTGCCGCAGGGAATGGCCACTCCCGTGGCCGAGCGCGGCGCCACGCTGTCGGTGGGCCAGAAGCAGCTGCTGTCGTTCGCGCGGGCGCTCGCCTTCGACCCTCGCGTCCTCATCCTCGACGAGGCGACCTCGAGCGTCGACACGGAAACGGAGCTGCTCATCCGCGACGCCCTGAAGGTCGTCATGCACGGCCGCACGACGATCGCCATCGCTCATCGGCTCTCGACGATTCAGGACATGGACCGCATCCTCGTGCTGCACAAGGGGCGGCTCCGTGAATCGGGCACGCACCAGGAACTTCTCGCGCAGCGCGGGATTTATCACCGTCTCTACGAGCTTCAGTTCCAGGACCGCTCAGCCGCCTGACCGTCCCGCCGTTGGGCGCGGATTTGCAGATCGTTCGTCACTGGGAGCTGAACGATGCCAGCGCTGTCCGGAGCCCACGCGGTGCAGATCCCCGAGGGCGCCGTGCGTCTCGGTGCAGACCTGGCGGTCCCGGCGACGTGCTCGGGACTCGTGATCTTCGCGCACGGCAGCGGCAGCAGCCGGTTCAGCAGCCGCAACCGGCAGGTTGCCGCCGCGCTGCAGCGCGCCGGGTTCGCCACGTTGCTGCTGGACCTGCTGACGGGCGCCGAGGAGTCGGTGGACCAGTACACGCGCCAGTTCCGGTTCGACATCCCGCGGCTTGGACGGCGGGTCGTCGCCGCGGCCGACTGGGCGCGGAGGCAGCCGTCGCTCCGCAACCTCAACATCGGCTACTTTGGAGCCAGCACGGGCGCGGCGGCCGCGCTCATCGCCGCGGCGGAGCGTCCGGACGTGTCGGCAGCCGTCGTATCGCGGGGTGGCCGGCCCGACCTGGCCGGCGACGCGCTGGCGCGAGTGCACGCGCCGACGCTGCTGATTGTCGGCAGCCGCGACGAACCCGTGATCGAGCTGAACGAGGAAGCGAAGCGGCAGATGCACGCCCTGGTTCGCGTCGAGATCGTGCCCGGCGCCACGCACCTGTTCGAGGAGCCCGGCGCGCTCGAGGTGGTCGAGCAGCTCGCTGCCGACTGGTTCCGGCAGTACATCGTATGAGTGAGCCCTTCGCCGATCGGCGGGAAGCCGGACGTGATCTCGCGGCACATCTCCGCCACTACGCCGGCCGCCGCGATGTCGTCGTGCTCGCGCTTCCGCGCGGCGGCGTCCCCGTTGCCTACGAGGTGGCCGACGCGCTCGACGCGCCCCTCGATCTGTTCCTGGTGCGCAAGCTGGGCACGCCGGGGCACTCCGAGCTGGCGATGGGCGCCATCGCCTCGGGCGGCGTGCGGGTGCTGAACGACGACGTGGTCCACTGGTACCACATCCCGCCATCGGCCATCGACGCAGTCGCGGCCGAGGAAGAACGGGAGCTCGAGCGGCGCGAGCAGGCGTATCGCGAGGGGCGGCCGCCGGCGGCGCTCAACGGCCGCATCGTCATCCTCGTGGACGACGGGCTTGCCACGGGGTCGACGATGCGGGCGGCCGTGAAGGCGATTCGGCAGGTCGCGCCCGCGAAGGTGGTTGTCGCCGTGCCCGTGGGCGCCGCTGGGACCTGCCGCGACCTCACGCAGGAGGCGGACGAGGTTGTCTGCCCGCGCATGCCTCGTCCATTCTCGGCGGTCGGGCAGTGGTACCTGCGCTTCGATCAGACGACCGACGAGGAAGTCCGCCACCTGCTCCGCGAACACGCATCCCGCGCTCATCAATAGCGATCGGCACCTCCGTTGCGTAGCTCGGACAGAAGAGACGAGATACGTGTGCAGAGAGGAGATGCCCACCATGGTGAGAACCCTCGGACTCCGCGAAGGCGAACTTCAGCAACGGAGTGCTGGAGGTCGTGATC
>VFYY01000216.1 GCA_016871375.1 Acidimicrobiia bacterium | reverse complement strand
CGTCCCCTCCGTCCCCTTTACTCGGTAGGCGTACGACCGGCAGCAGCGCGCACGGTCGCGATGGGATCGCTGCCACCGTGCACGTGCACCACCCGCTCGACGTCGAGCTTCAGCCGGTCGATGTTCTCCACCAGGTTGATCGTGTACGGGCTGGGCGCCGGCAGCGGCGGCACGCCCGGGCGCGGCGCGAACGCGTCGGCCTGGACCAGGATCTTCTCCGCCGGCAGGTAGGCCATCAGCAGCCCGTCGCTGTGGAAGTTGCCCCGCATGTGATGCAGCTCCAGCGAGCGCGTCCCGTCGGTCAGCACCCGCCGGTCCCTGACGGTCTCGAGCAGCAGCGGCTTCGGCGCGCGCGCGAGGCGATCGGGGTTCAGCGTGTGCGGGTTGCGGAAGATCTGCTGCTCGTAGTACCGCCGCTGGGCCTCGTGCGCGATGATCGGGATCCCCTCCGCCACGTAGGCGCGGATGCCGCCGGCGTGGTCCGAGTGGTGGTGCGTGTTCACCAGGTACCTGATCGGCTTGTTCGGCAGCATCCGCCGCACCTCGGCGATGGTCGCCATCGACCGCTCGTCGCCCGTCGGCCCCTCGATGAGCACGACGTGATCGCTGAACTCGACGAGGATCGTCTGCGGCGCGCCGAACGTCATGAACCAGACGCCGTCGGCGATCTTGTCCGCCGTGATCTGCGGACCGCCGGCCGCGGGACCGGCCCCCGGCCCGCCGCCGCGCGGCGGGTTGGCCTGCACCTGCTGCGCCGCCGGGCTGTTCGGCGTGACCTCGGCCACCGTCAGGTCGAGCGTCGGATGTCCGCTCTGCTTCATGACGATCTTCATCGGGAACTTCACGCCGTTGCCTGCCCCGGGCCCAGTCGAGGGGAAGTCGCGGTAATCGGAGTAGTCGCCTTCCACCAGCGTGTCGCCCGTGAAGTTGTTGTCGATCCGCGTCTCGACGTGCTCGACGAGGTTGTCGGCGTTGATGGTGCCGGTGACCGTGTACTTGCCGAACGCGGAGAACGAGACCATCCGGCGCCCGCGCGAGGTCGCCACCTTCGCGGTCGCGCTGTTGGCGGCCGCCCCCTTCAGGAAGCCGTGCGGCGTGAGCCAGAGGGTGAGCGCGCCGTTCTCCGTGCGCGCGTCCACCGTCTGGTTCTGGATGATGTCGCCGGGAATCGGCCGGATGCCACCCTGCCCCGTCTGCGGGTTGAACGGACCGGCGCCGCCGCCGCGCGGCGGCCGCTCGTTGTCGATGCGCACCAGCTCGATGCGCATCACCGGCACCGCGTAGTTGTGCGACGCGACGTACTTCGTCAGCCGGAAACGCGGCCACGGCCCGCCGGGCTGCGCGGCCTGGCCGAGCTGGTTCATCGTTCCCGTGCCCGAGTACTGAATCGACTGCAGCCCCGCCGTGCCCATCGCCTTCGCGGCGGCGTCGACGACCGACGCCGCATCCTGTGCGACGAGGTTGAATGACATCAGCGCTGCGGCAGCGATGACAAAGAACATGCGCTTCATGGTTTCTCCTACCAGCTGCGACCTACCACCTACCACCTAGAAATCCACCTGCACGCTGACCTTGGCCAGCCGGCCGCCCATGACCTGGATGGCGTTGAGCCACGCCGGACCGAAGCGCGTGGTCATGTTCAGCACGTTGTTGGCGTTGAACAGGTTGTAGATGTCGAGGTTGCCCCGCACGCGGCCGATCTGGCCGAAGCGGAACATGCGGCTGAAGCGCAGGTCCACCTGCTGCAGCCGGTCCTCGTAGACGGTGCGGTTCGGGAACAGATCGAATGTCGCCGTGCCCGTGCACGGCACCTGGCCGCGGCAGGAGCCGAGCGCGCGGCAGCGGGCAGAAGCAGCAGACTGACAGCGAGTACGAGGGGCGTCGCGCGCCATGATGTCATGCGGGAATCTCCTGTCGGTGATATGCCAGTGCGGAGAAGCGCACGATTATAACTAGACTAGACGGGCGACGCGTCCGCCTTCGCTGAAGCTACGGCGGGACAAGTTGCGTCGCCCCTACCACGTCATGAAACACACATCAGAATCGTACGAAGTTGTGAAGACCGACGAGGAATGGCGGCGCATGCTGACGCCGGAGCAGTACGCCGTCCTGCGTGGACATGGCACCGAGTATCCGGGCACGTGCGCGCTCCTGCACGAGCATCGCGCCGGGACGTTCAGCTGCGCGGGATGCGGGCAGCCGCTCTTCGTGGCAGACCGGAAGTTCGAGAGCGGGACGGGCTGGCCGAGTTTCTTCGAGCCGCTTCCCGGCTCCATCGGCACGACGACCGACCGCAGTCACTTCATGACGCGGACGGAAGTGCACTGCAGCCGCTGCGGAGGGCATCTCGGACACGTGTTCCCGGACGGGCCTCCGCCCACGGGGCTGCGCTACTGCATCAATGGCGTGGCGTTGAACTTCGAGCCGAAGCCCTAGAGCGGTTTCTGAAACGTCGTAGAAGAAGTCGAAACCGCGCTAGGCGAACGCAGGCTGCAACTCTCGGCGGCGGTCGCCGCGGGCATCGCGTGAGTTGCGGCGGCGGTCGCCGCCCGAGCGCCGCTCGGCGGACGCGAAGCTGGCGAGCTGGTAGCCCTCGCCGACGAGCGCGCGTTCGATCTGCGACTGGTAGCTCACGCAGTCGACCGCGTCGGGAGACTCGTACACCGAAGAGGATGTGCCCGGGCCGAGCACGAGAAGACGCACGGGACCGTCGGGGCGTCCCAGGCGCACGAGGCGCACGGACTGGGGTCCCCGGGTGAACAGCGAAGCGGTTTCGGCAGCGCCAATCATCATCAGGCGCAAAGTGTACTTAGGGGCGGCGCCGCCGCCAACAGAAACGTACGGTTCAGCTGTTGGCGGGCCGTACAGGCCCGCCCTACGGGCGCTTTTCGCCGAGCGCGTAGAAGGCGGCCCACGGGCGCGCGACGTTCGGATCCCAGTACAAGGGATCGCCCTTGACGCGCTCGTTCAGCACGCCGCCGCGTCCCGCGAAGATGTTGCTCGACGGTCCGTTCGTGTCGGAGCAGGTCCCGTAGACGGGCCGGCCCTGATCACGCGAGAAGCGCAGCGCGGCATGCAGCGGATAGAGGAACGCTTCCGGATCGTAGAGCGTGACCTCGCCGACGATCTCGCCGCCCACGAGCTCGTAGCGCTCCACTGCCGTGAGCTGATCGCTCCACTCGAACAGCACGTGCGTCGCGTTCCAGCCCTTGATCTGGTTCGTGTGCACGACGAGCGCGTTGCCGTCCCAGAAGCCGATCGACTCGCCCTGCCACTGCGGAAACTGCTGGTCCTCGGGCCGGTGCCCCCGGCCGTCCGTGAGCATCCAGCGGACCTGCGTCTCCTGGTTGGCGTCGCCGAGGATCACCACCTGCGACGGCCGCACGACGAACTGCCCGACGCGCCACAAGCCGCGCGCGAACCCTTCGGGCAGGCAGAACGCCGACGCCCACCAGCCGCGCCCTTCCGCCTCGGCCTTCGCCTGCTGGACGAAGTACTCGCGGTACTGCGGCGTCAGCGCCGCCGCCACGGTGGCGGCCTGGATGTTCCGGCTGTCGAGCCACGTCGCCCGTGGCGCCCACAGGCCGTCCCAGTCCGGCAGCGTCGCGGCCGTGTGCTTCGTGCCGCCGTTGGCCCTCTTCAGCCACGCCTGGTAGTGCTCCCACGACGAGGTGAACGGGTACGGGCTGCGAATCCTGTAGTCGTCGCGGCCGTTCCCCTTCTGGCCGAAGCGGTTGTCCACCTGCATGTCGGTGAGGTCGCGCGAGCTGTTGAACAGGTAGTAGGCCGGGTCGGCCCACAGCGCGCGGTCCTGGCGGTAGTCGGGCGTGTCGAACAGCGTGCGCGGCTGCTGTGCGGTGAGCGCGACGCTCAGCGCGATCCACGCCAGCGCCGGCGGGCCGTACAGGCCCGCCCTACCGCCGCTGCTGAGCCTTCTCACCGATCGCATAGTGCGTGGCCCACGGACGTGCGTCGTTGGGATCCCAGTAGCCGGGGTCGCCCTTCACCCGCTCGTTGGTGATGCCGTCGGGCCCCGTGAAGATGTTGCTCGACGGACCGTTGGTGTCGCTGCAGGTGCTGAACACCGGCCGCTCGTCGCCCGTCGCCCGCGTGTAGGTGATCGTCGCGTGCAGCGGCTGCACGAACGCGACCGGGTCGTAGAGCGTGATCTCCATCCGCAGCTCGTTGCCCGCGCGCTCGTAGCGCTCGACCGCCGTCATCTGGTCGCTCCACTCGAACATCGAGTGGGTCGCGTTCCACGCATGGAGCTGGTTCGTGTGCACGACGAGCGCGTGGCCGTCCCAGAAGCCGATCGACTCGCCCTGCCACTGCGGGAACTGCTGCGCCTCGGGACGATGACCCTTGTCGGTGAAGACCCAGCGGACGTTCACGCCCGACAGCATGTCGCTGGTGATGACGACCTGGTTGGGCCGCACGAGGAACTGCTCCGCGCGCGTGAGGCCGCGGATGAACCCGTCGGGCAGGCAGTACGAGGCCGCCCACCAGTGCCGGCCCTCGGCTTCCGCCTTCACCTGCTGCACGTAGTACTCGCGGTACTGCGGCGTGAGCGCCGCGGCAATCGTGCTCGCCTGGATGTTGTTGCTCCCCAGCCACGTCGCGCCGGCGTTCCACATGCCGTCCCAGTCCGGGAGCGTGGCGAGCGTGTGCCGGCTGCCGCCGTTGGCCCGCTTCAGCCACGCCTGGTAGTGCTCCATCGACGTCTTGAACGGGTACGGCGACTGGATGTCGTACTGATCGCGCCCGCTCCCCTTCTGGCCGAAGCGGTTGTCCACCTGCATGTCGGTCAGCTCGCGCGCCGTGTTGTGCAGGTAGTAGGCGGGATCGGCCCAGCGGTCCTGGTCCTTGCGGTAGTCCTGCGTCGTAAACAAGGTGACCGGCTGCTGGGCAAGTACGGAGACGCCGAGCGCGACACAGATCCCGGCTACGTACTTAGTCAAGGGTCTTCCCATCCGCCGTGGTCACCGACGTGTAGTTGCCGCCCGCGCGCCCGTCGCGCAGGGGGTTGATCTTCACGGTCACGGTGTCGCCCGTCTTGAACGTCGAGCGGTAGATGCCGCGCCGCTCCATGTTGGAGATGTTGGACATCTCCACCGCCCACTCCTGCACCTGGCCCTTCTCGTCCTTGACGTCCACGAAGAGGAAGACGTGCGGGTTGCGGTAGACGAAGTTCGTCACGGTGCCGGTGATGGCGACCTCCCGGCTGGTGTCGAACATGGCGTGCGAATGATGCGCGGAGATCTGCGCTCCGCCGGCAATGGCGAGTATGGCAGCGGACAGGATGACGGCGGCCAGTGTCTTCATGGGCGGAAGAATACCAAATCCCAAAACCCAAATCCCAAATCCCAAATCCCAATCACCAATCCCAATCACAAATCACAAATCGCAAATGCTATGCTGCCCGCCGTGGACCCCACCATCCGTTCCTACGACATCGCGCACCTCGGGCACGTCGAGATCCTGACGCCCACACCGGACGAGAGCCTGCGCTTCTTCGTTGACACGTTCGGGATGACCGAGAGCGGCCGGCAGGGGGACTCCGTCTACCTGCGCGGCTGGGACGACTACGAGCGCCACACGCTGAAGCTCACCGCGTCGAAGGTGGCCGGGCTCGGCCACTTCGCGTACCGCGCCAGCAGCCCCGACGCGCTGCAGCGCCGCGTGACGCTGATCGAGGCGACCGGCCTCGGCAAGGGATGGACGACGGGCGACATCGGCCACGGGCCGGCCTACGCGTTCGACACGCCGGACGGCCACCACATGGAGGTCTACTACGAGACCGAGTGG